>JAUNVF010000005.1:0-59585 GCA_030537815.1 Tissierellia bacterium
GACTTCGTTTAGGGCGATATCTCTTGACACTGACAGATAGATATGATATTATTTCGCATAATATTTATAGCTTTTGAACAATGAATGGAGAGGGATTGTAATGGATATTAAAATTATTAAAAATGAAAACCCAAAAGAAAAACCCCCTGTCGATAATCTGGGGTTTGGACAGTATTTTACAGACCATATGTTTGTAATGGACTACAAAAAAGATATAGGATGGCATAATGCTAGGATAGAGCCATTTGGAGATTTGGTTATGCATCCTGCGGCTACAGTCCTTCACTACGGGGCTGAGGTATTTGAGGGCCTTAAAGCATATAAATTAGAAGATGGTAGAGTTCAGCTCTTCAGACCTTCAGATAATATGAAGAGATTAAATAATTCTGCAGAGAGACTTTGTCTTCCACAAATTCCATTTGAGGATCTAATGGAATCTTTATTGAAATTTGTCGACCATGAGAGGGATTGGGTACCTGATAAAAAGGGAACATCTCTATATATCAGACCATTTATGTATGGTCATGATCCCTATTTAGGAGTACATACTGTTGAGAATTGCAGTTATATAATTATCGCTTCTCCTAGCGGAAGCTATTACTCAGATTCCGATTTATCTCCTGTAAAGATAATGATTGAAGAGGAAGATGTCAGAGCAGTTAGAGGCGGAACGGGATATGCTAAATGTGGTGGAAATTATGCCGCATCTGTCAGAGCTTGCGATAGAGCAGAAGACAAGGGATACTCGCAGGTCCTATGGCTTGACGGAGTCGAGAGAAAATATATAGAAGAAGTCGGTGCGATGAATGTTTTATTCAAAATTGACGGCATTATAGTTACTCCTGAATTGAATGGCTCAATACTAGACGGAATTACGAGAAGATCATGTATAAGAGTATTAAAAGATATGGGTTATGAGGTTCAGGAAAGAAAGATTTCTGTCGACGAGCTAGTAGATGCTATGGAAAATAATAAACTTGAAGAAGCCTGGGGTACTGGAACTGCGGCAATTGTCTCCCCGATTTCAGTCCTTGCATATAAGGGAAGAGAATATCAGATTAAAGATGGTGGAGTAGGCGAACTTACAAATAAATTATACGAAAAGTTGACAGGTATACAATGGGGATTGATTCCCGATGAATACGGCTGGACCGTACAAATTTAATTTAAATCCGATTTGAATGATCGACAGATCTTTTAAATCGGATTTCTAATTATGCCGATATTGTAATATCATTTCCTATAAGATACAATATAATTGAAGATATGTAAAAGAATTGAAAAGGAGGCAGAGATGTATAAGAAAAAGGCGATTTATTATTTGATTACGATACTAAATTTCTATTTATTGCCCAATTTAATAGTCGATACCGGGAGTGGGATGAGTATGCTTTTGATAATAATGCCATTGATTATTTTGGGTAATTCTATTTTCTATGGAGCGGTATTCGGATTTAAAATAATATTTGCGATTATCACTGCAGTTCTATTCATTCCCAGCATCTTTATATACTACAATTCAAGTGTTATGCTGTATTCAATTATATATGGAATAGTATCTCTTATAGGGATAGGAATCGGATCTTATTTTTTTAAAAAGAATAGAGAAAATCTCTAAAAATGCTTTTACAAAATAAATATTATAAACAGGATTATAGATATCATGGGAAAATTGCAAAAAACCATGATATCTTTTTATTTTCTAAATATCATATCTGGTATAAAATGTCTTGATTTCAATATTATAATTTATATTTCTAAAATTAAAAAAATGAAAATAAAAATGATATAATTCCATTAGGAAAATGAAAATAATTATCGATATCGGAGTATATTTTATAAATATGGGTATAATATTATACTGAGGTTATGATTATAGATTTTAAAGATATGGAATATTTTGAGTATTTCTATATTCATATCTTAAATAAAAATATGGAGGTTTTAGAAATGGAAAAATTAAATGTATACTTAGCAAATTTGGCGGTCGGAAATATCAAGCTTCACAATTTGCATTGGAATGTAAAGGGATTTTCTTTTAAGCAAGTTCACGAATATCTTGAGGCATTATATGATAATGCATTTGAGAAATTTGACGAGGTTGCTGAGCTTCAAAAAATGCATGGAATCGACCCTCTTGCATCGATGAAGGAATATCTTGAGATTACAACAGTTGAGGAGCTAGAAACTCAAGATTATGATTTAAAGGATGCTATCGGAAAAGCTTTAGAATATGTCGAGCTTATGAGAGAGTTGGCACTTGAAATCAGAGCAGAAGCAGATGAATGTGATAAATTCTCTATCGCCAATATGATGGAAGATCATATTGAATCATATGATAAAGAAATTTGGTTTATGAAGAGCATGCTTTCATAAAACAGAGCCTGTATCGAGTTTAAACTGATACAGGCTTTTTTTATTTGTGGAATTTTTGTTTACAAATACACAAAAGCAATAAAAATATTTGAAATTGTATTGACAAGCAGATCCATATATGATAAATTATCTAATATATTCATTTAAGGAGAATGACATGAAGACTCTTAACTTTATCAACCTAATAGTCGTCGTCATTAGCATTATCGAAATTATTGATAATGCTTGTTGGCGTTGCGCTGGAATAGGTGTATGAGTGTAGATTCTTTTAGACCTTACGGCAGACGCTGTAAGGTTTTTTATTTATGTCAAAGGAGGGAATTATGATTATTAATGGCGCGAGAATACTCGTAGAAGAGCTTATCAGGCAGGGTGTCGACAAGGTTTTTGGATATCCCGGCGGAGCGGTTTTAGATATATATGATGAACTTTACAAATGTTCTGATAGAATAGAACATATAATTGGAGCGCATGAGCAAGGTGCTGCTCATGCGGCAGACGGATATGCGAGAGTTACAGGAAAGGCGGGAGTTGTAATCGCTACAAGTGGTCCCGGGGCGACGAATTTAGTTACCGGAATCGCAAATGCTTATCTCGATTCGGTTCCAATGGTCGCAATTACAGGAAATGTCGCTGAATCCATGCTGGGAAAGGATAGTTTTCAGGAAGTCGACATAGTCGGGATAACATTGCCCATCGTAAAACATAGCTATATAGCTAGAGATGTAAACGAATTGGAGAATATAATAAGCGAAGCCTTTATGTTAGCTCAATCGGGTAGAAAAGGGCCGGTATTGATCGATATTCCCAAGAGCACCCAAAAGGCCGTATGCGAATACAAGGGCTCAGTAGATATCAAGGAGAGAAAGCTTAAAAATAATGTGGATCTGACCGAGGCCATAGAGGCGATAAAGGCGAGTAAAAGGCCTTATATATACTGCGGCGGAGGTGCGATATCAGCTGAAATCGAGGAGGAGATTCTCGAATTATCAAAGAAGATAGAGGCGCCCATAGGCTTGAGCATGATGGGCTTGACTGCAGTTCCGGGATCATATGATTTAAATCTTGGAATGACAGGAATGCATGGGAGACTGGCATCGATAATAGCGCAGGCGGAGGCGGATCTCTTGATCGGTATCGGAGTTAGATTCAGCGACAGGGCGACTGGAAATGTCGATGAATACAGAAAGAATTGTAAGATAATACAGATAGATATCGACGATGTGGAATTCGGTAAAAATATTCCTGATATCGTCGAACTTCATGGAGATGCTAAAGAAATAGTTAGAAATCTGATCGATTCTCTACCGCAGATGGAGCATAAAGAATGGTGTGATAAATTGCTGAAGCAGAAGGCGATCGACGATACGCCGAGAAAGCCAAATGGATTTGTTCCAAGAAATATAATAAGGGCGATAAATGATTATGTAGAAGATGAGACTGTCATCGCTACAGATGTCGGGCAGCATCAGATGTGGACTATGCAGCATTATAGATTTGAAAAACCGCGTACTCTTCTCACATCAGGCGGTCTAGGCACTATGGGATACGGATTGGGAGCTGCCATTGGAGGCTGTGTTGCCAATGACAATAAGAGGACTGTTCTTTTTACCGGAGATGGTAGTTTTGGAATGAATTTAAATGAATTATCGACTGCAGTAAGTCAAAAATTGCCGATACTAATCCTGCTGTTCAATAATAATACATTGGGAATGGTTAGGCAGTGGCAGAAGATGTTTTATGAGGAGAGATTTTCAGAGACGACTTTAAATAGAAAGACGAATTATGTGGATCTCGCCAAGGCATTTGGCGCAGAAGGAGAATCCGTATCGAGCATGGAAGAATTGAATTCTGTATTGGAAAGAGGATTGCCGGAAGACGGACCATTTCTGCTCGAGTGTCTGATAGATATTGACGAGCTTGTACTTCCGATGATTCCTGCAGGTGGCTCATACAAAGATCTTGTTGTAGATTAAGGAGATAATTATGGGAAATAGATTTACTGTTGGCCTGATTGTAAACAATCATTATGGCGTATTAAATAGAATTGCAGGATTGTATAATAAGAGGGGATATAATATCGACTCTTTGACAGTTGGCGAGACCGAAGATCCGAGATATTCGAGAATGACCATAGTTTCAAATGGCGATGAATATATAAGATCTCAAGTCGTAAAGCAATTAAATAAGCTACATGATGTTAAGACGGCCGTATTGATAGAAGAAGATGAGGCTGTGTCTGTAGAGCATCTTCTGATAAAATTAAAGACGAATGGCGGTAGCAATTCAGATATAGCAGCTCTTTTAAATGCTTATGGAGCAAAGGTTATGGATTTGGGACAGGGTTTTATCATTCTCGATATGACCGGAAGTACTGAAAAGATAAATGAATTTATCGCTAAGAGCATCCCCTATGGGATTTTGGAATTATGTAGGTCGGGTACATTATCATTGACTAAAGATGGAAATAATATTTTAAGTGCATCAGTAGATAAATTTGAGGAGGAATAATATGGCAAAGATGTATTATGAGAAGGACTGTAATGAATTATTACTTGAAGGTAAAACCGTAGCCGTAATAGGTTATGGTTCGCAAGGACATGCGCACGCTTTAAATTTAAGAGATAGCGGCGTAAATGTGGTTATTGGATTATACGAGGGATCATCATCGGCAGAAAGGGCTAAAGAACAAGGATTTAAGGTTTTAAATTCAGATGAAGCCGTTAAAGAAGCTGATTTTGTAATCATGCTAGTAAATGATGAGAAGATGGCAAAATTATACAGGGAAAAAGTAGAGCCTAATTTGAGAGCGGGAATGACTCTCGCATTCGCTCATGGATTCAATATCCATTTTAAACAAATAGTTCCGCCGAAAGATGTGAATGTCGTCATGATTGCACCTAAGGGACCGGGCCATACAGTTAGAAGTCAATACCTAGAGGGCAAGGGAGTTCCATGTCTTGTAGCTGTTTATCAAGATGCTACAGGAAATGCAAAAGATATCGCATTATCTTATGCAGCGGGAATCGGTGGAGCGAGAGCAGGAGTTCTCGAAACTACTTTTAAAGAAGAGACTGAAACTGATTTATTTGGAGAGCAGGCCGTATTATGCGGTGGAGTAACTGCACTTATGAAAGCTGGATTCGATACATTGGTGGAAGCCGGTTACCAACCTGAGAGCGCCTATTTTGAATGTGTTCACGAAATGAAATTGATCATCGACTTGGTAGTAAAAGGTGGACTTTCATTTATGAGGTATTCTATAAGCGATACTGCTGAATTTGGAGACTATGCAGTGGGCGACAGGATTATAAACGAAGAAACTAAAAAAGAGATGAAAAAAGTTTTAAGTGAAATTCAAAGTGGAGAATTCGCTGAGAAATGGATCAAAGAAAATGAAAATAACAGACCTACTTTCACGAAGAGAAGACAGGAAGAGTCTGAATTATTAGTAGAAAAGGTCGGTAGAGATTTAAGGGCTAAGATGAGTTGGCAAGATGAAGAAAAATAGAGTAGGAAAAGACGGACTGAAATTAAAAGATATATCGAGTAGTCCAAAAAGAGCTTTATTAAAGGCTATGGGATATGACAATGAGCAGATGAGGAGACCTCTTATAGGGGTTGTAAATTCATTTAATGAGATTGTCCCCGGCCATATTCACTTGAATACTATCGCAAGAGCTGTCAAAGAAGGTATACTCATGGCAGGCGGGACTCCGATGGAATTTAATACCATCGGGGTCTGCGATGGTCTTGCAATGGGACATGAGGGAATGAAATACTCATTGCCTTCTAGAGAGCTGATCGCCGATACTGTTGAATGTATGGTTAGAGCTCATGCACTGGATGCACTAGTATTTATACCAAATTGCGATAAGGTCGTGCCGGGAATGTTGATGGCCGCTGCCAGACTAAATACTCCTTCGATCTTTATATCAGGCGGTCCCATGCTGTCGATAGACGGATCTGATTTGAACTCGGTATTTGAAGCTGTCGGTGCATTTCATGCCGGAAAAATCGGAGAAGATGAACTCTATGCACTTGAAGAGTCGGCTTGTCCAGGCTGTGGTTCATGTTCCGGAATGTTTACGGCTAATTCTATGAACTGTCTCTGCGAAGCTTTGGGAATAGCATTACCTGGAAATGGAACTGTGCCGGCGGTTTATTCTCAGAGGATAAGAATGGCAAAGCAGGCCGGAAGAATGATACTCGATATCTTGGAAGCTGATATAAGACCATCAGATTTATTTACCGAAAAGGCTTTTAAAAATGCGTTGAGAGTCGATATGGCTCTTGGCTGTTCCACGAATTCAGTTCTTCATCTATTTGGACTTGCTAATGAAATGGGAGTCGATATAAATTTAGGAACTATAAATGAAATAAGCGAAAGCACGCCGAATTTATGTAAATTGGCACCGGCAGGCTTCCATCATATGCAGGATTTGAATAGGGCAGGCGGTGTTTATGCAGTAATGAATGAACTTTTTGAAGCCTCGCTCATAGACGGAGATGCGATGTCGGTATTGGGAACTGAATTTTCAAATATACTTCCCAAATTCAAAAATAAGGATAAAAAAGTCATAAGACCATTTGACGAACCTTATTCTAAAACAGGTGGACTTGCGGCGCTCTTTGGAAATATTGCACCTAATGGCGCAGTCGTAAAGAGATCGGCAGTCAAGGAAGCCATGCTAAAATTTACGGGAAGAGCTAGGGTATTCGACTCGGAAGAAGATGCCGTCAAGGCGATATACAAAGGCGAGATAGTGTCGGGAGATGTCGTAGTTATAAGATATGAAGGCCCTGCAGGTGGTCCTGGAATGAGGGAGATGCTGTCGCCGACATCTGCTATTGCCGGTATGGGGCTAGACGATACTGTCGCTCTTATAACAGATGGTAGATTCTCGGGAGCTACTCGAGGAGCTGCAATTGGACATATATCTCCGGAAGCTCAATCGGGTGGAACGATAGCTTATGTAAAAGAAAATGATAAAATACAAATAGATATACCTAATTACAGTCTCAAGATTTTGATTTCTGATGAGGAATTGGAAAATAGAAAAAGAGAGATGAAGGTAAAAGAACCGAAAAAAGTACCAGGATTTATGAGAAGATATGTTAGAAATGTAAGTTCTGCAGATAAGGGTGCAGTCTTATTATAATCAATCGAAAAAAATTAGGAAGTGATTAAATGTTGACATTGGATAAGGTCTATCTGGCAGGCGCTGAACTTAGAAATGTAGTCAGAAAAACAGACCTGATATATGCGCCGTTATTGTCAAGAAATAATGAAGTTTTTTTAAAAACTGAAAACTTACAAAAAACCGGTTCTTTTAAGGTTAGAGGGGCACATTATAAGATGTCAACTT
This sequence comes from Tissierellia bacterium, assembly GCA_030537815.1. Lineage (GTDB taxonomy): Bacteria > Bacillota > Clostridia > Tissierellales > Peptoniphilaceae > Microaceticoccus. The sequence continues at coordinate 7,746 of JAUNVF010000005.1, forward strand.
TAACGCCGGAAGAAAGAGAAAAAGGCGTCGTGGCCTGTTCTGCCGGAAATCACGCACAGGGAGTTGCGCTGGCAGCGAGAAGCTTTGGAATCAAGTCATTGATATTTCTACCTGCGACGGCTCCGATCTCAAAAATAGAGGCGACCAGAGCTTTAGGTGCTGAAATTAAATTAGTTGACGGAGTATATGACGACGCCTATCGAGAGGCGATAAAATACTCAGAAGAGAATGATTGTCTATTTTTACATCCATTTGACGATGAAGATGTAATAGCAGGACAATCGACTGTAGCACTTGAAATACTGGAACAATTGCCGGATGTTGAAGCTGTGGTAGTTCCGATAGGCGGAGGAGGTCTGATCTCGGGCATAGCATTTGCTATTAAAGCTATGAGGCCGAATTGTAAAGTATATGGCGTGCAAGCCGAGAGAGCTGGAGCCATGGCAAAATCTTTTCACGAAAAGAAACATTGCGAAACAAAAGCAGTATCGACATTTGCAGACGGTATAGCTGTAAAGAGTCCCGGAAACCTGACATATGAGATATGTTCTGAATACGTCGACGATATAGTTACAGTATCAGAAGATCAAATAGCAACAGCAATACTTACATTAATGGAAAGACAAAAACTTGTTTCTGAAGGGGCTGGAGCAGTAGCGATCGCTGCGATAATGTTTAATAAGATACCACTTGCCAATAAAAAGGTATGTGCGATAATATCGGGAGGAAATATAGATGTAAATATTCTTTCCAGGGTAATCGAGAGAGGGCTTTTGACCTCCGGAAGAAGGACGAATCTCACGATAGAACTCATAGATAAGCCGGGTCAATTAAAGACGGTATCTACTATTGTAGCCGAGCAGGGAGCAAATGTTATAAGTGTGTACTACACGCCTGGTGGAAGAAATATGGCGATAAATGGCTGCTTCCTAAATTTGTCTATGGAGACAAAGGACCATTCGCATCTCGAGCAGGTTAAGAAAGCATTAGAGGCAAATGGATTTAAAATATGTGAATAATTCAAGACTCCGATTGATTTCGGAGTCTTTTATCATTAATGACTTTTGAAATAAAGAGATACATGGTATAATTACAGATATTATGAAAATAGATAAATTAGCAACTAAAATAATCATTGCCGGACTGGTCGGAGGACTTACGGCATTATATATAAAAGATCAAAACAGCAATTTAAAGATATCAAATGTAAAAATAAATTCAAATAAGCTAAAGGGTAGAATAAAAATTCTGCAATTGACAGATTTTCACTCTAATTCTTCAGTCCTACCAGCGCTTGATATAAAATTGAGGGAATTGGATCCCGACATAATCGTTATGACGGGAGATATTGCTGAAAAGAAATTGGAGCCAGTCGAAAGGCTGATTGAAATCATAAAGAGATTTGACGTTCCGGTATTTGCAATCCTCGGGAATCACGAAGAAAAGGGAAAAAATAAAGAAGAATACAAAGAAATTTTAATTAAAAATGATATCGAATTGCTCGACAATAATTCTGTAAAATTAGATATCAGGGGAGATATTATCAATATAATAGGATTAAATCACTACTATCCTAGAATCAATTCAAATGATGGTATTCTCGCTGAAGATTTTAATCTGATATTATCTCATGCTCCAAATACTCCATTGGCATTACTTACGGAAGATATGGACTTGGTTTTGTCGGGGCATACCCATGGAGGTCAATTTAGATTTCCCCTAATTGGAGCAGTCTATGTTCCCGGTCAAATACCCATCCCCAAATATATAAAGGGAGTATACGAATATGAAACTGGGACTTTGATTTATGTCGATAGTGGCCTCGGCAATAGTCGGCTTCCCATAAGAGCTCTCAATAGAGTTCAGGTCAGCATGATAGTAATAGAAAATTTGCACCAGTAGCTCAACGGATAGAGCATCGGTCTTCGGAACCGAGTGTTGGGGGTTCGATTCCTCTCTGGTGCGCCATCAAAAAGCTTGAGATTTAAGTATCTCAGGCTTTTTTGACTTGTAATCGCTTAATCTTAATGGCTGAAATTTTTAAAATTTCGATAAGATAATTTATTAAAAAATATAAATTAAGCGGACTATCTTATAAATTGCTTTATAATATAAGATGCGATAAAAAAATTGGATATGGGAAAACGAAATCAGATTTAATAGATAATAAGAAGGAGATAAAGATAAATATTTATTTTATCATGATTATTTATTTTTAAATAATAATTAATTATTAAACAAATAAAAAAATCGAATAATTATAATTTAAATGATTTTATCTATATTAAACTTAAATATATATCAAATATATATAATATTATTAAATCCCGAGATTTCAACAGCTCTGCACTGTGTTAAACCTATTGACAGTATAAATATGATTTGATATTATAATTATTATAAAAATGGAAGATATAATTTTAAATAATTCAATTTTGACGACTATATTTTCCATTTTAAATAAAAGGGGGTAATAATATGTTTAACAAAAAAACGCTATCATTATTATTAGCATTGATAATGCTTTTAATTCCGATGGCGGGATGTTCATCAAAGGATGAACCAAAGGATGAAGGAACAAAGACAGAGGAACAAGCTGAGGACAAGAAAGAAGAAGCAGGCGAAAAGGAAGAGTCTGAAACAGCAACTTCAGGAGAGAGAAAGAATGTAGCAGTATTCTACTATAACTATTCAGATGCTTATATCTCAACAGTTAGAAATTCTCTTAATGAATTGATGGCTTCTGATGGAAATATCGAAGCATCAGAATTCGACGGTCAAAATGACCAGGCAAAACAAAATGACCAGATAGATGCCTCTATAGAAAAAGGTGCAGATATCTTATTAGTAAATATAGTCGACATGGGTGCAGCTGGAACTGTAATTGAAAAAGCTAAAGCTGCTGATATACCTGTAATATTCTTTAACAGAGAGCCTACAGATGGAAATGTATATGCGACATATGACAAAGCGAGATTTGTAGGAACTAAGATAGAAGAAGCGGGAATCCTTCAGGGCGAGCTTATAAAAGCTTATTGGGAAGAAGGAGAGCATGACAGAAATGGTAATGGAAAATTAGATTATGTTCTATTATCAGGTGGAGCTGACAATGCTGAGGCTGCTGCAAGATCTAAATACTCTGTAGAGACTTTAGAAGAAGCGGGAATAGAGGTAAATAAAATTGCAGACCAGATAGCAAACTGGGATAATGCTCAAGCGATGACTGCAATGGAAGCATGGCTTGCAAAAGATGCCGAAAATATAGATGTAGTTATCGCCAATAATGACTCTATGGCAGTAGGAGCTTTAAATGCTCTTCAAGCTGCAGGACTTAATAAGGTCGAAGACGGCAAGATCGATCCTGCTAATTTCGTAGGAGTTTTCGGTGTAGATGCTACTGAAGAAGCGCAAGAAGTAATCAATCAAAAAGCGATGTCCGGAACTGTTAAGCAAGATAATGAAGCTATGGCTAAGGCTATCTTCACGCTAATGGTTAACGGCGTTCAAGGAAAAGAATTTGTTGAAGGTACTGAATACGAATATGATGAGAGTGGAATTGCAGTAAGGGTTCCTTATGTACCTTATGAAGCTGAATAAATAATAATAAGGTCGCCTAATGGCGACCTTAAAGAATTAGTTTACATATTAATGAGGGGTGATTAAACTGACAGATGATAAATATTTATTGGAAATGATAGGAATATCAAAGAGTTTTCCCGGTGTTAAAGCCCTAGACAAAGTAAATTTAAAAGTCAGACCGGGGACGGTTCACTCCTTGATGGGTGAAAATGGAGCCGGGAAATCGACTTTGATGAAATGTCTATTCGGTATATATCTCGAGGACGAAGGAGAGATATATTTAGACGGTAAGAAAGTTAGATTCGAAAATCCTAAGCAAGCTCTTGAAAACGGGGTCTCAATGGTTCATCAGGAGTTAAATCAGGTAATGAAAAGATCTGTTGCAGAGAATATCATGCTTGGAAGATTTCCTCAAAAATTGGGATTAGTCGATCATAAAGCCATGAATCAGTTTACAGTCGATGCTTTTAGAGATTTAGGACTGGATATTAATCCTAAGACGAATATGGAAAACCTTTCGGTATCTCAAAGGCAGATGGCAGAGATTGCAAAGGCTGTGTCTTATGACGCAAAGATTTTAATTCTCGACGAGCCGACGAGCTCGCTTACTGAGCAAGAAGTAGAGGTCTTATTTAAAGTTATAAATATGCTCAGAGACAGGGGAATGGGAATAGTATATATATCTCATAAGATGGAGGAGATATTGAGGATTTCAGACGATATAACCGTCTTTAGAGATGGCAAATGGGTTGCGACTGAAAGAGCAGAGGATCTCGACAATAATAAGATAATAGCTCTAATGGTCGGAAGGGAATTGACCGACAGATTCCCTGAAAAGACGAATACTCCCAAGGAGACGATTTTAGAGGTAAAAAATCTCACGGCTAAATATCAGCCTTCTATTCAAGATATTTCATTCTCGCTCAGAAAGGGAGAAATACTTGGTGTTGCTGGTCTCGTAGGAGCCAGGAGGACCGAACTTCTTGAAAATATTTTTGGATCGCATAAAGTTGAGTCCGGCGAGATGTATCTTCATGGAAAGAAAGTTGAAAACAAAACTCCTAGAGATGCGATCAATAATGGTTTTGCATTATTGACAGAGGAAAGGCGTGCGACGGGAATATTTCCTATGTTGAATATTGCAGCGAATTCGACGATTTCAAGCTTGAAAGACAATAAGAATATCGGATTGGTCAGCGACAGAAAGGTGAAGAAGAATACTGAATGGGTCATCGAGAGTATGAATGTCAGAACGCCTTCTCAAAAAACTCTGATCAAATCACTTTCAGGCGGAAATCAGCAAAAGGTAATCATAGGCAGATGGTTATTGACAAATCCCGAGATACTATTGCTGGATGAACCTACCAGGGGAATAGATGTAGGTGCAAAATACGAGATATACAAATTGATACTTGATCTTGTCGAGAAGGACAAGGGAGTAATCATGGTTTCTTCTGAACTTCCCGAGCTGCTCGGTATATGCGATAGGATAATTGTTATGAGCAATGGAAGAGTGGCAGGTATTGAAGATGTCGAAAATCTCGACCAGGAAAAAATAATGCATCTGGCTGCAAAATATCTATAGGAGGAGAATATGAATAAGAATAAAGTTCAAACTGATATAGAAAAGATAAAAAAGAGAGAAAGAACGAGGGAATTTATTTTAAATTATGCTCTGTATTTTATACTGGGTATTTTGATTTTGGCAATTATCGCTTATGAACCTTCATTCCTCTCAGTGAAAAACTTTACGAATATACTAACTCAAGCATCGACAAGGGGTATACTCGCATTAGGAGTCGCAGGTCTGATAGTATTGCAGGGAACCGACCTTTCAGCGGGAAGGATACTGGGTTTATCGGCAGCTGTATCTGCATCTCTTTTACAGAGCGTGACATATAGTTCGAGAATGTATCCCGAATTAGGAGAAATCAGCATGTTAATCCCTCTGGCATTGGCCATAGGAATTGCGGTAGTATTTGCACTCATCAATGGTTTTGGAGTTGCGGTGCTCAAGATTCACGCTTTTATCGTCACATTGGGTACGCAGCTTATAGCATTTGGTTTGATTCAGATTTATATTGAAAATCAAAAAAATGGTGCGCAACCAATAGGTTCTCTACAGAAAAGATATCAGAGCTTGGCGCAGGGATCATTTCTAAAAGTGCCGAATTTAGTCTGGTTCTTGGCGATTATAGCCTTTATAGTCTGGGTGATATGGAATAAGACTGAATTGGGCAAGAATATGTTTGCAATAGGCGGCAATCCAGAAGCTGCCGAGGTATCAGGTGTAAATCTCGTCAAGAATATTATGCTAGTTTACCTTATGTCCGGCGTTTTATATGGATTGGCCGGTTTTCTCGAGGCGGGCAGGATTGGATCTGTGACTCCCGGAACGGGATTTGCATATGAGCTGGACGCCATATCGGCATGTGTCGTCGGAGGAGTTTCATTTGCCGGAGGAGTCGGTACGATTCCCGGTGTTTTGATAGGGACTGTAATACTACAATTTATAACATATGGACTAAATTATATAAATATAAATCCATATGTTCAGTTTATAATTAGGGGACTGATAATAATCGTTGCAGTTGCAATAGATGTCAGAAAGTATCTGAAGAAAAAATAGGAGAAGTCGTGAAAACTATAAAACTTTCAAATGAGTATATAGAGCTGGAACTACTTGATGACTTTGGAGCAAAAATCATTTCAATTAAAGACCTTGAAAAAGATTTTGAATTCTTATTCCAAAATGAAAATGATGAATATATGAAGCCCGAGTACAACTCTGATTTTTCCGAGTTTGACACCTCGGGCATAGATGAATGCTTTCCGACGGTCGACGAATGTATTTACAATGGAATTCATCTACCCGACCATGGCGATCTATGGTCGGCTGAATGGGATAATGAAAAGATCGATGATAGAATAATATCTTCTACTCTGTCTAAGAGTTTAAATTTAAAATTTAGGCGAGAAATTTCTCTTGAAGGCAATGAGATAATAATGGACTATATGGTTCAAAATGAGGGAGATTCTCCGGTTCATTATCTATGGACTCATCATGGGCTTTTGAATTTTACAAATGATTGCAAGGTAGATCTTCCATATTCCAGGCATGATGCGCTCAATGTCAAGGATGATAGAAAATACAGATTTAATATAACAAAATTATCCGAGTATCCCGACAATGGTTTTTACAAATTCTATAATAATGAGGCTCTCGACAGATCGGAAGCCTCTCTGGTATATCCAAAAGCTGGGCTGAGATATAAATTATCATTCGATTTTGAAAAGCAGCCTTTCTTCGGTTTATGGATTACTAAGGGAGGATTCAAAGGACATTATAATTTAGCCTTGGAGCCGAGTAATGGATTCTACGATACTCTTGAAAGAGCGGTAAAGAACGGATTGAAGCCTATCGGTCCGGGAGAAATTGAAGAATGGAGAATGAAGATCATAATAGAAAGGATGAAATAAAATGGCTGAACTTAGATATAATCCACTTATGGACGATTATACCATGGTCGCTGCGGGAAGAAATAAAAGGCCTGATATGCCTAAAGACTATTGCCCATTTTGTCCCGGTTCGGGAAAGGTACCGGATGATTATGAAGTATATTGCTATCCTAATGATTTCCCAATACTATCTAAAAATCCGCCTAAACCTGATGATGTAGCCGGTGGATTATACCATGAAAAGGAGTCTTATGGCGTATGCGATGTTATACTTTACTCGCCTGATCACAATGGCAAATTATGGGAATTAGATGATGAGCATCTATATAAATTGGTAGATTTATGGATAAACAGATACAAAGAGATATCAAAAGACAAAAATATAAAATATATATTTCCATTTGAGAATAGGGGAGCGGAAGTCGGCACCACAATGCCTCATCCGCATGGTCAGATGTATTCTTATTCCTTTATTCCAAATCTCATAAATCAAGAATTTAAGAATGCCAAGAGATATTATGAGGAAAATAATTCTAATATATACGAGGATATATTAAGAGAAGAATTGAGATTTAAGGATAGGATAGTATATGAAAACGATTCGTTTACTGCATTTATCCCATTCTTTGCCCAATATCCATATGGCGTCTATATATTCAATAAATCTTCGCTAAAGTCATTTGCCGACTTTGACGAGAAAAATAAAAGGGATTTTGCTCAGATTTTAAAGATTATTGTAGGTTCTTATGACAGATTATTCGATAAGCTATTCCCCTATATGATGGGGATATATAATGAAATAATAAATGACGATGAATTCAGCAATTCAGGAGATTTTTTTAGATTCCATGTAAAATTCTTTCCTCCATTAAGAGGAGAAAATAGCATTAAATGGAATGCGTCAAGCGAAACGGGAGCCGGAGCTTTTGGAAATCCGAGGGTCTCCGAAGAAACGGCTGCAGAGCTTAGAGAAGCGGTGAGGAGATTCAATGAAATTATCTAAAGAAGAATATAAAAAGATGTATGACAAGGCTCTTAAGAATTTTGGAAAAGCGGAATATAGATTATTTTTTGCGCCGAGTAGGATAAATATCATAGGCGAGCATATAGATTATAATGGCGGTAAAGTATTGCCATCCGCTATAGAAATGGGGACATATGCCTTGGTAAAAAAAACCAAGAGAAATGTCATTAGGCTGAAGTCATTAAATTCAAATTACTATAAGGAAGTTCTTATCGGATCCGAGTATGCGAGCGAAAGAGGATGGGTAAATTATCCTCTAGGCGTAATAAATAATATCGAGCAGAGGGGCTATGAAATTGGCGGAATTGAGGGAGTGATTTACGGCAATATCCCAACAGGAGCGGGGCTTTCTTCATCGGCGTCTCTGGAACTTCTGATAGGAAGTCTTATAAATGAATTATATAATGATTCCAAGATATCTTTAAAGGAATTGGCTTTGATCGGAAAAGATACGGAAAATAATTTTATCGGGGTAAATTCAGGTATAATGGATCAATTTGCCATTGCCATGGGAAAGGCTGACAAAGCGATACTATTAGATACTGAAAGCTTGGACTACGAATATGTCGATGTCGACTTAAAAGATAAATTAATAGTAATACTGAATACAAATAAGGGCAGGAGATTGATCGATTCAAAATACAATGAGAGAAGAGCTGAATGTGAGTCTGCACTGGAAATCTTAAAGCAGAAATACGAAATCAAGAATTTATGCGATCTTGATATATCGCAGCTCGATGAAGCGATCGACTATCTTGAAGATGAAAATCAGAGAAAGAGATTAAGGCATGTCGTAACAGAAAATGCCAGGGTATATCAAGCTGTGGATGCTTTAAAATCAGGAGATATGGAGTCTTTGGGAAAACTGCTAAACGAATCCCATTATTCTTTGAGATATGATTATGAAGTGACAGGTAAGCATTTGGACGAGATTACATCAGCAGCTAGAATTTCAGGAGCTTTAGGTGCAAGGATGACGGGAGCCGGTTTTGGTGGATGTGGAATCGCATTAGTCGAAAAAGATGCAATAGAAGAATTTAAAATTAAGACGGAAAAACTTTATAAAGAAAGCACAGGAATAAAGCCTGGATTTTATGTATCTAAAATAGGTTTTGGTCCAAAGGAATTGGAGGTATAATATGGCTGTTCTAGTCACAGGTGGAGCGGGATATATAGGTAGTCATGTCTGTATATATCTTAAATCTAAAGGAGAAGAAGTTATTGTCGTCGATAATTTAAGTACCGGTAATAAGAAAAATTTAGTTGCAGACCATTTCTATGAGATAGATATCAGGGATACTCAAGTTATGATCGATATCATGAAAAAGCACAAGATATCCGGAGTCATACACTTTGCTGCCTTTTCTCTCGTTGGTGTCAGCATGAAGGAGCCATATGAGTATTATGACAATAATTTAGTTGGAACTCTATCTCTTCTCAAGGCTATGAAAGAAACGGAGATAAAAAATATAGTATTCTCATCTACCGCTGCGACATATGGAGAGCCTGAAAATATACCGATACAGGAAAGCGATAAAACCAATCCTACAAATCCATATGGAGAAACCAAACTCGCAATGGAAAAGATGATGAAATGGTTTGACAAAGCATATGGAATTAAATATGTCGCATTGAGGTATTTTAATGCTGCCGGCGCTTCAAAAGAGGGAAATCTAGGCGAACTTCATGAACCTGAAACGCATCTGATCCCTTTAGTTTTACAAGTGCCTTTAGGCAAGAGGGAGAGCATAAGCATATTTGGAGATGACTACGATACTCCTGATGGGACAGCGGTAAGGGATTATATCCATGTACTCGACCTTGCAACTGCTCATTATCTCAGCCTCAAATACCTATTAGAAGGAAATAAAAGCGATATATTTAATTTAGGAAATGGAAGTGGATTTTCAGTAAGCGAAGTTATTGAAGTAGCTAGAAAGGTTACAGGTCATCCGATTCCGGCTGAAATTGCCGAAAGGAGGGAGGGTGATCCTGCCGTTTTAGTAGCTTCAAGTGAAAAGGCAAGCAGGATTTTGTCTTGGAATCCTGAACATTCCTCTTTAACCGAGATAATTGAAGATGCGTGGAATTTTTATAAATAAATTTAGATCAGACTAATTAATACTAATATATTTTAAATATTAAGAAAATTAAAATATAAATAATATATTTAAAAATAATTAATAAAATTTTAAGGATTGATGATATTCATATCAAATAAATTGCAATATATTTGAGTTTCGATTAAAATATGTATATGATTTTTTATGATAAATAGACAATGAAATATGCACAGATATTGAAAGTATCATCTTTTAGATAGACTCCATGTGGCCTCTTGCCGATTATATTTTCTAAGAAAATCGGATGAGGGCACATGAGCCATTTATACTTTAAATGCCTTTAGATTTATATAATCATTATTAGATGAATCCTTTTATGATTTAAATGATGAGCGAATTGACAATCAAAATAGAGGATTGAACAGATTTAATTTGTTTGACAAATCTAGGAGGTGAAATGCCATACTTAAGGTCAATAATTTAATTAAGGGATATGGCGAAGGAGATTCTTTTCGCAATGTACTTCAAGGCGTGAGCTTTGAGATCGACAGAGGTGAAATTGGAGCTATTTTGGGGCCGAGTGGGTCGGGAAAAAGCACGCTGATGAATATCATAGGCTTATTGGATAAGCCTGATGAAGGATTTGTATCTTTTAATGATGAGAATATTTCGGAGCTCAGTCTCAACCAACAGACGAATTTCAGGCGAGAGAATATAGGATTTATTTTTCAATTCTATAATCTCGTTGGTAATTTAACAGTGCGTGAGAATATATTGAGCGGGAGCTATCTAACTAAGAATCCATTGGACTCCAAAGAAATAATGGATGATTTGGCTCTGACTGAACATGCCGATAAATTTCCTTATCAACTTTCAGGAGGCCAGCAGCAGCGCTGTGCTATTGGTCGAGCGCTAGCAAAGAACCCAAAACTACTACTTTGCGATGAACCGACAGGAGCATTGGATTATAATTCGGCAAAAGATGTACTTTGCTTATTAGAAAAGATTAACAGAAGATATAATACCACGATATTGATTATTTCTCATAATACCGCAATAGGAGATATGAGTCATAAGATGATTAGGTTAAGAGACGGATATATCGAAGATTTTAAAGTAAATCAAGATCTTCTGTCCGCATCGGAAATTGAGTGGTAGTCGGCTATGATAATAAACAAAAGGATAATCAGAGAGTTTAAGAAAAATTTTCTTAAATACATCGCCCTAATGCTCATAGTTGCGACAGGACTTGCGATAATCGTTGGATTAACGGGATCTGTCGATAGCATCGAAGTTGCTTTAAAAGATCTTCACCATGATAATAATCTGGAAGATGGTCATTTTTCAGTAGCATTTCCGCTCGAAAAAAGCGAGATTAAAGATCTTGAAAAAAATAGGGCTGAAATAGAAGAATCATTTTATTATGATTTTAATTGGCAAAAAGATAAGATAATTCGTTTGGTGAGAAATAGAGAATTAGTCAACAGATTTTATGCGATCGAAGGAAGATTGCCTGAAAAAAATGATGAAATTTTTTTAGAACTTCATTTTTCAGAGAAATCGAACTTAAATATTGGAGATAAAATAGAGATTGCCGATAAGGAATATAAAATCGTAGGAATAGGCATAGCTCCCGATTATACAACTTGTCTACAAGCAATTTCAGATGCTTCCCCTGCACCTGATACATTCGGATTGGGAACTGTAGTGGAGGATAGTATTGCCGATATTGAAGAATCTGAGGATTTGATTTGCACTGAATACAATTATATATTTTCTCTGTCAGGAGAAAATGACAGAAAAGAATTTAGAAAAGATGTAAAGAGTCTGGAATATTTAACTTCATATGTGGATATAAGCGACAATCCAAGAGTTCAACAGGAGTTAAAAGAAATAGTCAGTCAAAGGAATTTAACATTGGTATTTGGATTATTTTTTATGCTGATAATGGCATATATGCTGGCTGTATTTACATCGGGTCATATGAAAAACGAGAGGGAGACGATAGGAACCTTTTATGCTATGGGCTATAAAAAATCAGAGCTGATAAGGCATTATATAAGGATGCCAATCGTCATTTTGATTATAGCATCTATTTTAGGTCTGATCGGAGGATATTTTTTCATAGATGTAGTAGTTAGGCAGCATCAAGCTTATTACGATTTACCTATGGTTAAGTCTATACTCATGCCATATCAATATATATATTCCATAGTGATTACAATTATTCTGGGATTTATATTTAATTTGATCGTCATAAGCAGACAGCTTTCGACAAGTCCTATAGAGCTTCTTAGAAATCGAGTCAGATGTCAGAAGATGAAATATGGCAAGTATAAAGAGCGCCCCTTCCTCAAAATATTTTCTAAGAGGATTATTCAAAGCAATAAAGAGGGTTATATCGCTTTGATGGCGGGAATAATTTTATCAGTCGTGCTTTTGATATACGGATTTTGCACATATGAATCATTAAATGCTATGCCGGCGGATTCTATTGCAGGCGTAATCTATGAGAATCAATATATATTTAAATTGCCTAAAAAAGACGACGAATACAAAGGTCAAAGGGCTATGACTTTATCTATGAATTCAAATGAGCGCATAAGCAATGCGAGCATACCGGTACAAATCAATGGGCTTGAAAAAGGCAATGAATTCTTCCCATTTAAACCATCCGGAGATGGAGAATTATCTGTCAGCACTGCAACTGCAGAAAAGATGGGCTGGGAAAAGGGAGATAAAGTAAAACTTACAAAGCAGCCTGAGAATGAAGTATATGAATTTAAAGTCGGGACCATAGTCGATTATACTTCTGGGATGAATATATTTTTAGATATGGATTTCCTAAATAAAAAACTGGGCTATGAAGATGGTATTTACAATACGGTCTATTCTAATGAAGAATTGGATTTACCTGCAGAGGATATTCTTTCACATAATAAAATGGGGGACTTAGAGTCGGCGTCGAAAGGTTATATAGATGCGATGAAGGGCACTGTAAACTCGATGGTGAGTGGATCTATAATTTTATATGTATTGATATTATACCTTATGTTAAAAATAGTCATAGAAAGAGAAGCTTATAATATATCATTGATTAAGATCATGGGATATTCTGATGCAGAAGTTTCCAGGCTTTATTTTTGGAATTCCCTAATAATATTTATAATTTCTCTAGCTATAGGATTTCCATTGGGAAGAGTGATTATGGACTATGTAATGCCGATGACGATTGCAACTATGCCCGTCAATGTAAGGGTGTTGATATCGCCCAAATATATCGGGATTATGCTTTTAATAATGGGAACTACTTATTTGATAATCGGATTTATAATCAGACATAAGCTAAAGAAAGTGCCATATACTGTTGTGCTGAAGAGCAGAGAATGATATAATTTTGAAATATCAAAACTGAAAACGGATTCTAAATAATTTTAATATTGATTATTTTAGTTTTTAAGCAATAGATTAATCTTCTAAATGTAGAATAAGGATTATCTATTTAAATTGATAAGAGAAATTGGAGGGATATATGAAAATAATAGTTTGTAAAGATTATGAAGAAATGTCAAAAAAAGCGGCTATAGTCGTAAAAGATGTAATAGGAAGATATCATAGGCCAAAACTTGGTCTAGCGACGGGATCGACGCCGGAAGGCCTATATAAAGAATTGATAAAGATGTACGAAGATGGCGATTTGAATTTTATAAATGCAGAATCTGTAAATTTAGATGAATATGTTGGAATAGACGAATCAAATGACCAAAGCTACCATTATTATATGCAAAAAAATTTATTTGATAAGATAAATATCAGACCGGAGAATATTCATATACCGAGAGCAGACAAGGGAGATACTGAATTAGCAATTCAGAGCTATAATGAAGAACTCGACCTCGTAGGTAGAAGGGATATTCAGGTTTTGGGAATTGGAAATAATGGACATATAGCATTTAATGAACCGGACAGCAAATTAAATCTTAGGACATCTATAGTCGAATTAACTGAAGATACCATAAAGGCAAATTCCAGATTTTTTGACAATATAGAAGATGTACCTCAAAGCGCTATAAGTATGGGGATAAAAGATATCCTCAATGCAGAAGTGATATTGATACTCGCATCAGGTGAAAAGAAACAAAAGGCTGTAAAGGAATTGATTGAAGGAAAGATGATAGATCCTAAATTCCCAGCATCAATGCTACATCTTCACAATAATGTCGTACTTGTAGTCGACGAAGATGCATATGGTGCAGTCGCAAGATAAGAATAAGAGAACTCCGAGAGTTCTCTTTTTTATATGCGAGAATTTGTCGAATCCCAATATGATATTGTCTATTTAAATAGATTTGTGTATTATCAGATCAGAATTTCCATTAATATGATAATAATTATAGTCCCTTGAAGATGCTAATAAGAAGTAGGGATTTTTTATTAAGGCTATATTTTTAAGAAATTGAGATTATAAAAATAAATTTATAAAAGTTGACATTCAGCGCTGAGTATTGTATTATGAACAAAATAAGTGCTGCATTAACTTGGAAAAGTAAACACAATAAGGAGAGCATAGGAGGAATTATGGGCAAGGGTAAATTTCGATCGAAATGGGGATTTATTCTGACAGCTGTTGGATCTGCAGTCGGGATGGCAAATGTATGGGGATTCCCATACAAACTTCAATCAGAAGGTGGGGGAGCTTTTTTAGTCGCATATCTTATCTTTATAGTGATATTTGGTTATGTTGGTTTATCGGCTGAGTATGCGATAGGTAGGAGAGCGGGTACGGGAACCCTCGGAGCATATGAATACGCATGGAATAGTCGCGGCTATAAATCTGCAGGAAAGATAGTAGGATGGCTGCCTCTAATTGGATCATTATGTATAGCCATAGGATATGCATGTATAATATCATATGTATTAAAAGCTCTATTTCAATCTATTACCGGCAGTTTGATGACTGTAGATCCCGGACCATGGTTTGAGGGATTTGCACTTAGAGATTATTCTGTAATTCCATTTCATATAGTAATCGTAATAGTGACGCTTTTAACTTGTATCACAGGCGCATCTTCAATCGAAAAGGCTAATAAATTTATGATGCCGATTTTTTTCGTATTATTCGTGATTTTGGCAATAAGAGTTGCGCTTCTTCCCAAGGCAATAGAAGGTTATGCTTTTATGTTTAAGCCTGATTGGTCGCAATTATTAAATCCGAGAACTGTAGTATCTGCAATGGGACAGGCATTCTTTTCTCTTTCGATAACGGGTTCGGGAATGATAGTATGCGGAGCCTATCTGTCAAAGTCTGAGGATATAATAGACGGAGCCAAGAAGACGGCTGTCTTTGATACTATCGCCGCCATGGTTGCCGCATTTGTAATGGTCCCCGCATTATTTTCATATAGTTTAGAACAGGCGAGAGGTCCGGGATTGCTATTCGTTACATTGCCGACCATTCTTCAGGATATGCCGGGGGGAAGACTATTTGCGATAATACTTTTTACTGCTGTTGTATTCGGAGGAATTTCATCGCTTCAAAATATGTTTGAAGTAGTTGCAGAATCGATAATGCATAAATTTCCCAAGCTGTCGAGAAAAATAACACTCGCAGTATTGGGGATACTGACATTTGGAATCGGAGTCAATATGGAGGCGATTACAAAATGGGGTAATTGGATGGATATAGTGTCCATATATATAATTCCTCTTGGAGCCACTCTCGGCGCAATATCATGGTTCTGGTTATTAAAAAAAGAAGAATTGATGGACGAGATAAATACGTCATCAAATAAAATATACGGAGATATATGGTATAATATAGGGAAATTTATTTATACTCCACTTGCGATAGTTTTATGCATAGTAGCACTTGCTTTTAAAATCGCATTCTAGAAATAAAAAAGCTTTAGGGATCAGAGTCCTTAAAGCTTTTTATATATGCGAGATTGGCTAAATATAATTTAAATATTAGATTACGATAATAAAGCATCGCTGTGTTGCATTAAAAGATTTAATATGATAAGATTTATAAAGATTAAATAGAATTTAAAAATAAGGAGGTAATCATGAAAAAGCTATCATTGCCGATTCAAATTTTAATCGCTCTTATTCTAGGAGTAGTTGTCGGGCTTTTATTTAGGAATAATCCCGAGTTTACAGTTGTATTCATCAAGCCTTTTGGAACTTTATTTCTAAATTTAATCAAACTCATCATAGTTCCTCTCGTATTTTCATCATTGATAACTGGTGTAGGGAATTTAAATGATGTAAAACAATTGGGTAGACTTGGTGGAAAGACATTGGTATTTTATTTGGTCACAACGGCTTTTGCCGTAACCCTTGGAATACTTATGGCCAATGCTTTCAATGTAGGAGGAGGATTTATTTTGCCTACAGAAGAACTGGTGGTAGAGGTGAGTGAAGCGCCTTCAGTTACTGAAACTATTTTGTCTATAATACCGTCAAATCCACTCAAAGCTTTAGTCGAAGGGAATATGCTCCAGATTATTGCTTTTGCTATAATTTTGGGATCGGGGATTTTGGTACTCGGTGAAAAGGGAAAAATACTCTTCAATATATTTGACTCGCTTGCGGAAACAATGTATATCATCACTGGTGCGATAATGAAATTCGCTCCAATAGGAGTATTTGCGCTTATAGCTCCTGTCATAGCTGAACATGGAGCCGGAATACTACAATCACTGGTAAAATTGATATTAGTTGCATATCTTGCCAGCTTCATACATGCAGGACTGATATACAGCCTTTCTGTAAAATTTTTTGGAAAGATGAATCCTATCAAATTTTTCAAGGGAATCTTTCCGGCGACTATATTGGCATTTACGACTTCCAGTTCATCGGGAACTCTACCGGTTACAATGAAATGCTGTGAAGATGAACTCGGAGTGCCTAAGCCTGTGGCGAGTTTCGTACTTCCATTAGGTGCGACGATTAATATGGACGGAACAGCCATATATCAGGGAGTGAGTGCATTATTTATAGCTCAGGTATTTGGAGTGAGTTTGAGTATTGGACAACAGCTTAGCATAGTGTTGACTGCGACATTAGCCTCGATTGGAACTGCAGGTGTTCCGGGTGCAGGTATGATAATGCTTACATTGGTTCTTCAAAGCACCGGACTTCCGATCGAAGGTATAGCCCTTATTGCAGGAGTCGACAGGATTTTGGATATGATAAGAACAAGTGTAAATGTCACTGGCGATGCTGCATGTGCAGTAGTCGTGTCAAGCTCTGAGAAAAATATAATAGAAGCGGAATAATCATGAAACTCGGTATATTAGGCGGGATGGGTCCCATGGCGACAGTTAGATTTTACGAGATGATAGTTAAAAATACTGATGCCAATTGCGATCAGGAACATATAGATACAGTCATAATCAGCCATGCCACAATGCCGGATAGGACGAAAGCAATCTTAGATGGCGAAGTAGATGAATTGCTCGAAAAGACAAGGCGAGATATACAGGTCTTTGAACGATTGGCTTGTGAGTATATAGCCATACCATGCAATACGATGCATTATTTTTACAAAGATATACAAGAGATGACTGAAATCAAAGTATTGAATATGATAGAGATTGCAGTAGATGAAGCTTTTAGGAGATTTGGGAATTCAAAGATAGCAGTTTTGGGTACAGACGGAACTATGAAGACGAGGATCTATGAAAATGAGATTAAAAAGAGAAATCTCGAATATCTGAGAGTAAATAAATCTGAGCAGGAATTAATAATGGAGACCATATACGGAATTAAATCGACGGGAAATCTATACTATCCCGATTTTGAAAAATTGATTTATAATCTACTAGATAAAAAGTCGGTCGATTGTATAATACTGGCTTGTACGGAGCTTTCGATAGCCGAGTTTAAAAATATTGAAAGTCACAAGATTGTAAATGCTATGAAAGAACTTTCATTAAAAGCTGTAAAGCTGATAAAGACATAGGTCCACTTATGTGGACCTTTTATATTGATCTATTTATATTTCTAAGAAAATCCTGTGTGTTCGTGACTATAGATGTAGCTGTCAATGTTCCCCTATCTGATAATTTATTTACTGCAAATTCTTGAATATCGACAGTATATATATATACTGGTCTTATCTCTCCTTCAAATTCATTATAAGAGGGTGTCATATTTCCGCTCGCTATAGAAAAAAGTATGGCGCTCATCATTATTATCGTCGATGATTTTTTCGTGATTTTTCTCATGGCATCCTGAGCTTTATACACATCGGTATATGAATCGGGAAGTGCTAGCCTGTCCCTAATTGAGCAGGAAATTATAATCGGAATATCATTTTCTATCGCAGCTTTTATAAAACCGTCTGACACTCTTCCTGAAGCAATAAATTCACTTAATGAGTCGTAATTTCTAGCTAGATTAATCGTGTCGTAGAGTGAATTATTGTTATTTCCTTCTTCAGTAAATATATTTTGTCCCCATGAGCTTTTGAAAACTCCGGTTTCAAGGTCTATGGCTGCTGTCGTATTTCCACAGAATATGGCATCGACATAACCTTTTTTTATAAGATTTTCAAAAGATGCTCTCGCATCTTTATCTAATGCGACTGCCGATCCTACAATCCATGTAATAAATCCTTCCTTGCCTTTTTCGTGTTTTAAAAGTTCATAGAGATTATCATAGTCAATCGAAAAAGCAGTTTCTCTTGATCTTCCCGATCTAAAAGCAAAGCTGTCGCTTTCGACTTCAGATTTGTCAAAGCCTGATGTATACATGAAAATTCCTTCGCTGGCATCTTCAGTTCTTCCAATCGCAACCTTGTCGCCTACCTTCAGATTCCTAAATTCTACAATATCTATTGATTCCTCGCCTAATCTGTCGTCGATGACGGCAACTGTATCCATTCTGCTTTGAGTTGAAAGGATCCACCTTCCATTGACTTTAAAATACTCCGGGTATACAGATAGAGCATGATAATTGGCAGGTGCTATTCCATCCTTTTCAACCTCGACCAATTTTACATTGGGTGCATTTTTGAATCTATCTTCTTCAAAAGATGGTTCCTTAAATGTCGGCATTTTGAATTTCATGTATATCCTCCTTCTCTATCAATGCTCTCTCGCAATTTACGACAAAATCTTGAACATTTGTAACAATTGATCTAACGGCCATCATTTCCCTCGCAGCGGCTATCTTCCTCGTGACATTTTCCGTTACATCTATGCTGTAAACATATACAGGAGAAATCATCCCATTTTCTCTGACAGTATAGCTTGAACAGAGATTTGCTGCCGATACGCTGTGGAGCATTGTTGCCAGGCAGATTACAAGAGTGGCCTTGTTGAGCTGCTCCTTCATCTTCATTATAGAATCTTCCACATCCGAATAGACTTCCGGTAGTGGTCCGTCATCTCTTATAGATCCCGCTAAAACAAATGGGATATCCATTTCAGTCAATTTTTTTATGAATCCATTTTTCACATTGCCTTCATCAATAAATGATTTAATCGAGCCTGATTTTCTGACTTCATTTAATAAGTCGAGATGATTATAATGGCCCATGGGCATATTTTCTTGTGTGTATATATTCTGACCCAATGCTGTATTTAAATAACCGCCTTCGAGATCATGTGTCGCTATCGCATTTCCTCCCAATAGACAATTTACAAATCCGGCTTCTGCCAAATGCGTCAGCGCAATTCTAGTATCGTAATCGAATACGACAGATGGGCCGAGTACCCATACTATATGACCTTTGTTTTCTTTTTCATATTTCATCAATTTAAAAAGCAAATCATAATTTGTAGAAAAAGACGATTCAACTGAATGTCCAAAATTCTCGTATACTGATTTATTAAATCCCTCTTTATATATCAAAATGCCGTCGCTACCATCTGTTGTCCTGCCTACGACGACCTTATCTCCTATCTTTAGTTCTCTTATCTCTTTGATCCTTATACTCTCGTCGATTACGGCGACGCAGTTTAATGAATTATGCTCGGGTAAAATCCACTTATCTTCTAATTTATAATAAGTTGGAAGATGAGTTGTAAGATAAAAATTCTCGGGTGCAACTCCGTCTTTTTGCACTTCGAGAAAATTTACAGATTTTGCCGATTTGTATTTAGGATCATTAAAATTCGGTGGATTAAAAAATGAATAGCACATCGAAACCTCCTAATAAATATGAAATATTTTGTTAAAAACAACACTTTATTATATAATACTAGATAAATTAATGCAGCGCAAGAAAAATAGAAGCTTGATGATTAAAATGATAAAATAAAAGCGGGGTGTAAAATGGAAAGACAAGATTATGAAATGGCTCCCATATTGAGATATGAAAATGTAGCTTGGTATGAGGACGGAGAAGTAAAAATTCTAGATCGGAGATGCTATCCCCATGAGATAAGATATGAAATATGTAAAAGCTATCTAGATATTGCGAATGCGATAAGGAATATGGTAACTCAAAGTGCTGGTCCTTATACAGCGGCCGGAATGGGAATGGCTTTAGCTGCATATGAAGCGAAAGTAAAGGGATTAAACGAGATTGAGTATTTAAAAAAAGCGGCGGAGTCAATCTCGACTGCAAGGCCGACAACTCAGATCAGAATGAAAAAAGTTACAGATAATTGCCTTAAAATAGCTGATACAGCATTAAAAGAAGGCAAAGATATAATCGAAGAGATATTAAAGCATAATTACGAATCCTTGAACAGGAGATATAGTATAATGCAAAGGGTAGGAAATTATCTTGCAGATAAATTTGACGACGATTCTGTCGTTATGACGCAATGTTATGGTGAGACAATTGTCGGCACTATGCTTAGAGCTGCGAGAGAAAAAGGCGTAAATCCTAAATTCATAATTCCCGAGACGAGACCATTTTTACAGGGGGCAAGGCTTACAGCCTCGGTCATATCCGATATGGGATTTGAACATATTTTGATAACCGATAATATGGCAGCATGGGCGATGAAATATTATGGTGTCAATCTATTTACTTCTGCAGCTGACACGATAACTGTCGACGGTTATGTAGTAAATAAGGTGGGAACATATCAGCTCGCCATATTATGCAATTATTTTGACATTCCTTACTATGTTACCGGAATACCAGATGATATCTTTATAGATAAAGTCAAAATAGAATTTAGAGATTCAAAAGAAGTATTGTATCATGCAGGTAAAAAGATGACAAAAGAGGGTATAAATTCAGTATATCCTTCATTCGACATATGCCCTCCGGAACTTGTATCGGGATATATAAGCGATGAGGGTATATTAGACTTGGACGGATTGAAAAATTACGATAGGAAGATTGAATTTTATTGAGGAGGATTGAATTGAAATACGCGATAATTGGAGGGACCGGGGTATACAGTGCCGGAGATGGAAATACGATAGAAGTCAAGACAGAATACGGAGATGTTGAGGTAGATGTAATAAATTTCGACGATACTGAGGTCGCATTTATTTCGAGACATGGAAAAGAACATTCCATACCGCCTCATATGATAAATTATAGAGCCAATATCATGGCACTTTATAAATTGGGCGTCAGGAATATCTTTGCGACAGTCGCCGTCGGATCAATGAATGAAAATTTCAAACCGGGCGACTTCGTAATCGCAAATGACTTTTTAGATTTTACAAAGGTCAGAGAGCATACATTTTTTACGGGTGGCGATAAGGGAGTAAGGCATGTCGAAATGTCGGATCCTTATTGTAAAAATATGAGAGAAAGATTCATGGAATTGGCTAAAAGAAGAGATATTGAAATTGCAGGCGAAGGAGTATATTTAACTGCAGAGGGACCCCGATTTGAAACGGCAGCTGAAATAAGATTTATGCGTCAAATAGGAGCCGATATTGTAGGAATGACGAATGTGCCGGAGGTAACATTATCAAAGGAACTCGGCATATGCTATTCTGCAGTTGGCATAATCACTAATTGGTGTACGGGTATGACAAATATAATAGAAAGTCATGATATAGATTCAGTCATGTCTGAGAAAAAAGATTTATTGACCGGTCTTTTTGTAGATGTATTCAAAGAAGGACTAGGTCAAGAGAATTGTAATTGCCAAGATTCACTCATTTAAAATATTAGGAGGAAGAAATGAAATTAAGTGCTAGAAATCAAATTAAAGGAAAGATAGTAGATATTCAAGAGGGTGCGGTTAATGGGATAGTCTTATTGGATATAGGTGGAGGAAATAAGATATCTTCTACTATAAGCATGAATGCTATAAGAGAATTAGAGCTCGAAGTAGGTAAGGAAGCCTATGCGGTCATAAAAGCTACCAGTGTCATGATTGGAATAGACGAATAGGACTAAAAAAATGATTATAAAAATATCAGGCGATTGCCTGATATTTTTTTGTGAATGAGAAAAGGAATCTAAATCGGCTTATATTTTAAAATACGCGATTATCTTGCGACGAAATTATGAGCTGGAATGTAGAATCTTTATAATTTCTTTAATTGACAGTAGATTCAATATATTATATCTTGTAAATATGATTATAGGAGGTTCAGCATGAGAATTTTAGTCGTAGAAGATGATTTAGATATAAATGATTTAATCAAGGAGATTTTAATTAAATCAGATTATGATGTCGTCCAGGCGGTAACGGGACTGGAAGCTCAGTTATTAACTGAAAAAAACAAATATGATCTTATAATTCTAGATTTGATGATTCCGTCAGTTCCGGGAAAAGATTTTTTAAAGAAATTGCGCGATAAAGGAGATCTTACGCCCGTAATCGCATTGAGTGCAATCAGGGATAAGGATACAAAGATAGATTTATTGGATATCGGCGCTGATGATTATATTACTAAGCCTTTTGATCCGGATGATCTCAAGGCTAGAGTTCGTGCTGTTTTAAGGCGAAGCAGTCCCAGTAAAATAAATAATGACAATTTAATCAAGTATAAAAATTTAACCCTAGATAAAGATTCTCTTGAAATCAAAGTAAATGAAATACTTATTTCTACTACTCTGATAGAATTTAAAATCTTGGAATTACTTCTCGACTATCCTAAGAAAGTATTCTCGAAAGAAAATATATATAAAAATGTATGGGATGAGGATTTTTATGGTGATGATGCAACCATCGCAGTCCATATTTCAAATTTGAGGAATAAAATAAAAACTGTCGATTCTGAAAATGAGTATATAAAGACGATTTGGGGGATAGGCTATAGAATGGCTTGAGACTTTAGACTTTCTTTAGATTTAGTTTAAGCTTTATAAATAATTTCATTTTATACTATCATTAAAATAAATTAAGGAGGTTAGAAATGGAATATAAGATTGAGCTTAAAAATGTTTCGAAAAAATTCGGACCATTCTATGCTTTAAATGATATTTCAATGCATGTTCCCAAAGGTAAAATCTACGGGCTGATAGGAAATAATGGCGCCGGCAAATCGACCATAATGAAGATATTAAATGGCGATTATTATTGCAATTCTGGTGAGATTTCGATTTCTCAGAAGACGACGCAAAAAGAGCTTGAAAAAGAAAGAGAAAAATTCGGCTCTTTAATCGATTCGCCAAATATTATTGAAAATATGACTGCAATTCAAAATCTCGAGTATATGAAAAGGCTAAGAGGCTTGGATAAAAGCGTAAATACAATGGAATTGCTTAAATATATAAATCTTGAAAATACGGGAAGAAAAAGAGCTAAACAGTTTTCAACTGGTATGAAAGGTCGACTTGCATTGGCGATGGCAATAATGGGAAGACCGGAGGTTTTGTTATTGGATGAACCGACTAATGGAATAGATCCTTCTGGAATAATTAAAATAAGAAATATGATAAGGGATATAAATCTCAATTATAATACGACGATAATAGTTTCATCACATATTTTAAATGAATTGTCTTTAATTGCGGATAATTATGGATTTATACATGAAGGAAAAATGATAGAGGAGATTTCCAAAGAAAATCTTAGTAAAAAATGCAATTCTTATTATTTGATTTCCGTAGATGATATTTCTTTGGCCACCGTTGTGATTGAAAATTTAGGAATAAAAGATTATAAGGTATCTGCCGATAAAAAATTGATAGTTTATGATACATCCATTGAGCCTAAAAAGATCATCAAAGCTTTGAATAATGAAGACATAGGCATTATTAATTTCAATCAAGAGAAGATTTTATTGGAAGACTATTTTATTAAATTAATCGAGGAGGTCAGATGATGTTTAGATTTTTTAGAGCTGAAATGTATAGGATGTCAAAAGACAAATCCTATAAGAGTCTATTGATCTTTTTTGTAGTTACCGCTGTATTGGGAGCATTCAGTTTGAAGCTGACATCTGATCAATTTTTGGTGAAAACTGAATTCTCTTCGATAGTCTTCATCTTGATATCAAGCCTTGTTTCTTCACCAATGGTAATATTTTGCGTATCTCTTTCGGCTTATTTTAACAGAGATGAAAAAAATATTTCTTTGGCGATAGGTACTGGTATTTCAAGATATGAAATTTCATTTATTTCCTTGATTACGACATTTATTTATTCTATAATCTGCATGCTTTTACCATATACCATATTTTTATTATTGGGTTATATAATATTTCCTACCAATGCCCATTGGCAGGATGTATTTCTGCTTTTAAGAGCTATAATTTATGGAATCCCTGTTTTTACAGCTTATATAATCTGGATATATATACTTGCAATCTTTTTTAAGAATAAGAATATATTTTCGATATTTTTTACAATTTATCATTTGACGATTATAAATATCCTTCCCCTATTACTATATAAATTTGAAAATTTGAGAACCATAATAATAAATTCCCTGTCATATCAAATTATGAAATTTAGAAATTTCTATCAAATAATCGAGAACGGCATATATAATCCACTGAGAATTTCAATTGTAGGCATGGTTTGGTTAATTGCGGGTATTATAATTATAATGATTATAAATCGGAAAAGAGAGTACAATAAAGGAAAATAAAGTTGGTGTTTTATGAAATATTTTTTGATATTTTCTATTTTGCTTCTTATTGTTTATATATATCTATTAAAAAAAGAATTGAGATCAATCGAAGAACAATTAAAAGATAGAGTCATCGGAAATTCGTATTTTAAAATATCTTTTAATTTTGCGACAGATGAGATAAGAGATTTAATATTAGCCTTAAATCAAAAATTAGAGGAATATGATGAGAGGATTTTAGAGCTTGTCAATAAATCAAAACTGGACAAGACAAATATAACCAATATATCTCATGATCTGAGAACGCCCTTGACTTCTATCAAGGGCTATCTGTCTTTATTTAAAACTGCAAATGACGAGGATAGGGAGAGATATTTTGAAATAATATCAAATAAAACGAAGGAAATGGAGGAAAAACTCGACGCATTTTACTCTTTTTCACAAATTATAAGTAGGGATATAATCCCGAATAATCAGCCAGAAGACCTTATCGCTATAATTTCTGAAGAGATATTAAATTTCTATGATGAATTTGAAAATAAAGGTCAGGATTTAAAGCTAATAATTCCGGAAGAATCATATATAATAAATACAGATGAATCTATTTTCAGGCGAATCTTGGGTAATCTCCTCTCAAATATGCTCAAATACTCTGAAGGTGACAATGAGATAAAAATAGAAATTTTAGACGACGGATTTTATATGAGATTCAAAAATCGAGCTGATTTAAAAGAAATAGGGGATATAAGTATTTTATTAGACAGGTCCTTTACCATGGATCATTCAAGGTCAAATCGTTCCACAGGCCTAGGCCTTTCTATTGTAAAAGAACTCTCCGATAAACTCGGATTCGAAATCGAGTTGGAAAAAGACGAAACGAATTTTTATATAAGCCTTTTTAAAAAGACAGATATATTAAATATTTTTTGAAATCTAGTCTTTGAATAATTAAGAAATTTAAAAAAATTCAATTAGAGGGAATTATTTATTGATCTTTCCATTGCTCAAAGAAAAAGAAAGATCGAGATTAAATCAGACTATAAAGGCATTTGCAATAAATTTAAAATAGCCTTTTTTAATCAGATTATCGGTTTGAAAATTCGATACTATAAGAGTAAAAAAGAATTATTTTTTGAAGCTATTTTAAACTGATTTATATTAAATGAAAATACTATCATCTTCATAAAATTTGGCTTCTATAGCTTTGCCTATTTTAAAACTCGAGTCAATTCTATTTTAAATAAATGGAGAATAGATTAAGATTGACTTTATTTTACCAATCCATATAATATGAGGTAGAAAAGAACAATTAATGACTCGTCAAGAGAATCTTCCAAAATGAAGATTTAGTAAAAGTTATGAAGATGATAAAAATCGATTTTTAAATATTTTGATAAATTCTAATTTTATAATTTGAAAATTTAAATTAGCTATTTGTTTATATATTTGAGAAATAGGAGATGCTTAATACTCATTATTAGAGGAGATGGAAATGTATTTTTACAAAAATGATAATAAGAAAAATAATGATTTAATGAATCATTTATATGGAAGAAGCAGGAAAATCTTGGAGGAGAATTCCGATTGTCATATATACGAATATGGAGATTCTAAAAATCCAAGTGCGATTATTACCAGATATCGAATCTTTCCGGGTGTTAAGGTCTTATTCAATGATATTCACCTTTCTTCTATAGAGAGGGAATATTTGGAAACAGATATGGGCGATAAATGTTTTGAAATCAATCATTGCCGTGAAGGGCGATTTGAATGTGAGTTGAAAGATGGAACAGCTACTTATATGAAAGCCGGAGATTTTTCGATTTCTCTAGTAAATAATAGTTCAGCTCATTCTTTTTTTCCAATTCGTCATTATCATGGATTGACAATATGGATTGAGCCCAATCAATTTGAAGAGGATATTTTATTTTTAGAGAAAATCTTAGATTTAAACTTCAATCGAGTTTTAGAAAGCCTTTGTTCCGACAATGGATTATTTATTAAAAGAGCTTCAAAAGAATTGGAGCATATTTTTTATGAAATTTACCGAGTTCCCAGTGAAATATTGATACCCTATTTAAGAGTAAAGATTCAAGAGCTTTTTATTTATATGACATTACTTAAAGATTATGGAGAAATAGAAAATAGACAGTATATTCCAAAGAGCAATGTCGATATTGTAAGAAAGATTAATGAATTTATTAATAGCGAATTTAAAAATAATTACACATATGAAGAGTTATCAAATAAGTTTTCGATAAAAATCAGCACCATGAAACAATGCTATAAAAATGTGTATGGAGAATCCATAAATGACACATTGAGAAAAAAGAAATTAGAAGAGTCTTGTAAACTACTTCGTTCAACCGATAAATTAATTACAGATATAGCCGTTGAAATCGGATATTCTGATCACTCTAAATTTTCCAATGCATTTAAAAAAATGTATAATATCACCCCTTCCGAATATAGAAAAATAACTGATATGGCACATATTGTCTAAAAGGTCAAGAAAACCAATTAGGAGCATGTTAATATAAATATAGACTAAAGTAAAGGGAGGTCAATATTTATGGAAAAATCAAAAAAGCTCAGTATAAAAGATTTGGCGACGATCGGTATATTTTCCGCAATAATGATTGTTGTTTTTCTTGCTTTTTCAATCGCTACAGGAGCATCTTTATTTTTCAATATGATTCTTAATGCTGTATTTACCGCATTAATTTTAGGACCATTTTTTGTCTATATGGCAATGAAAGTAGGAAAACCCGGTGTAGCACTCATTTATAATATTCTACAAGCGGTTTTAGCTGCAGTCTTTATGGGGCCTTTTATGATTCCTTGGTTTCTTGGAGGCGGTATTCTTGCAGAACTATCTATGATCGGTACAGATAGTTATAGAAATATCAAGAGGATAACTATTGCATGGATTATAACATCTGTAACTAGAGCGGCCCATGGCATGAGTGAGATTTGGTTCTTTAAGGATGCTTTTATTAAATCAGGAGTTTCTCCGGAGCAAGTTCAGATTCAAACACAATATTATACAGATCCAAAGTGGGTTATTATTTCCTTGGCTCTTACAGTGATAGCAGCAATAATAGGTTGCTATTTAGGAAATAAAATGACCGAAAAGCATTTTAGAAAGACAGGTATTATTCAGTGATTGATTTGGACTTTCGTTCGAAACTGACAGTATTTTTATTTACAGTATTTTTGGTCGCAGTATTATCCAAAGATACTGTATTTTTTATGCTGACATTGATACTATTAGCTTATTTATTCATTACCGGATATGGAAAATTTACATTAAAGATTATATACGCCTTCGCGATTACCATGGTTTTAAGATTTTTATCACATGGAAAGGGCTTTGGAATCCTTTTGCCGGAAATGTTTTTATTTATTATTATTAGAACTTTGGCAATACTTCTTTCAGTGATTCCAATTATAAAAACACCACCGGGAGAGCTTATGGCGATTATGCGAAAACTAAAAATTCATCGAAATATTACACTTCCACTTATATTTATGATGCGTTTTTTACCCATTGTTAAATTAGAATTTTCTGAAATCATCGATTCTCTAAAGCTTCGAGGATTACTTTCTTTGACAAAACCCATGCGCACCATGGAGTATTTATTTGTACCGATGATGTTTTCAGCATCAAAAATCGCTGAAGAATTAGCGGCAGCCTCTGAAGTTCGGGGAATATCAGCTCATGGAAAACATAGTTCAAGAAGAGAAATAAAATTTAGAGCCGCAGATCTTTTTGTAGTAATTGCCGCATTTTTTGTGACGGCTTTTTTGATCTACTTGGAAAGGATGTAATCCCATGATTCAGTTAAAAGATATTAATTTTTCTTACAGGAAAGATGAGGACAAGATACTAAAAAATATGGACTTAGATATTAAAAGTGGAGAAGCGATTGCTTTTATTGGCTCTAGTGGATGTGGGAAAACAACCCTCACGAGAATTATCAATGGATTGGCATATAAATTTTATAATGGTTATCTTCAAGGTGAGATCAGTATCGATTCAATAAATCCCTTGGAAAAAGAACTATATGAAATTGGAAGAAAGGTCGGCTCCATCTTTCAGAATCCGAAAAGTCAATTTTTTGCGGAAATTGTAGAAGATGAAGTGGCATTTGGTTTAGAAAATTATGGAATTGAAAGAGAAGAAATATTGAAAAGAATCCCAATGGCATTAGAATCCATTCATGGACAGATGTTGAGGGATTGTAATTTATTTCATTTATCCAGTGGGGAAAGACAAAAAGTTGCTATTGCATCGATTAATGCATTAAATCCACCGATTTATGTCTTTGACGAACCTTCTGCCAATTTAGATATGAGGAGTGTGGAGGCATTAAGAAAGCTTATGATATCATTGAAAAATCAAGGAAAGACGATGATTATTTCTGAACATAGAATTTATTATTTAAAGGAGATTGTGGATCGATATTATTATATTCAAAATGGAAAAATAACCCATTCTTACACAAAAAAAGACTTGATTAATATGTCTGAGTATGATTATAGAGGGCTTGGCTTAAGGAGTTTCGATTTAGATATTATAAGTCCTAAATTTTCTCCATATGAATCAAAAAATCAATTGACGGTCCAAGACTTGAGCTTTTCCTATAAAAATAAAAAAATTTTTAATGATTTATCCTATAGTTTTCTCGGTGGGAAAGTCTATGGTTTGATTGGAGAAAATGGAGTTGGTAAAAGCACATTTGCCAAAGTATTAGCTGGGATTTTAAAGGAGAATTCCGGAGAGGTTTTTCATAATGGGGAAAAGCTAAAGAAAAGGAAAAGAAAAGATGATATTTACTTTCTATCCAATAATCCCGACAATAATTTATTTGAGATATCTCCAGAAGAGGAATTAAAGCTTAATGATCCAAATGTTGATGAGAAAAAGGTACTAAAAAGATTCCATTTAGAAAATAGCAGTGGAATTCATCCCCAAATCTTATCTGGTGGACAAAAGCAGAGGCTCACCATAGCTGCAGCAGAGCTTTTAAATCGTGAGGTTTATATTTTAGATGAACCGACTTCAGGATTGGACGGGGAAAATATGATAATGATATCTAATGAAATGAGAAGACTCCAAAAAATGGGAAAGGTGATCATTATAATTTCACATGACTATGAATTTTTAATGAATTCTTGCGATGTCATTCTGTCTTTATATAAAAATGCTCTAAAGGAATGGAGTCCTTCAGAAGATAGGAAAAAGATTCTAAGAATATTAAAGGGAGATGAAAGTACAAGATGTTAGGAAAAGGTCTATTAAAATATGCGGGAAAATATAAATATTTGACTATTACGGCATGTATTTTAACAGTAATAAGTTCTATAATGTCAATTATTCCATTGGTCTGTATCTTTAAAATTATACATGCCTATATTAATGGAATTGCGAATGGAGTTATTATCCATTATGCTAAAATCGCAGTATTAGCGTCATTAATAAGCGTTGCGCTTTATTTTATAGGATTGTCTTTTGCACATATTTCTGCATTTAGAGTGGCTAAAAATTTAAAGAAAAATGCCATCAATAAAATTATCGATATGCCATTGGGTTTCTTTGAACTTAGATCTACAGGGGAATTGCGAAAAACTATTGACGAAAACACCATGCTCACAGAAGATTTTTTAGCACATAAATTACCGGATTTTTCTGCCACAATCGTCATGCCCATAGCCATTATTATCAGCTTCTTTTATTTTGATTGGCGAATGGGAATTGCATCATTTATACCATTGATAATATCTTTTATTTGTCTGCGAATGATGATGGGCGGATCTAATAAATTAATGATGGGTAAGATTATGACCATGCAAGAACAGATGAATAAGGAAGCCGTGGAGTATGTGAGGGGTATTCCCATTATTAAAGTGTTTCAGCAAACCGTATTTAGTTTTAAAAAATTTTATGACACCATTATAGGATATCGAGATTTAGTGGCAGGCTATGCTAAATCTTGCCGTGTTCCAAAAACTGTATTTTCAATTTCTTTAAATAGCTTTTTTGTTTTATTAATTATTGTTGCAGTATTTGTTTTTAATCAAACAATGAATAAAAGTGAAGTCTTTTTAAATTTAATATTTTTTATATTACTCAGTCCTTTAATTTCTACAACACTTATGAGATTGATGCTTACAGGGGAAAATCTAATTCAGGCCAATGAAGCTCTTAGCCGAATTGAAAATATAACAGAAAATAAAGAATTTAATGAAATTGGAACAGAAGAATTTCCGATGAAAAGTGATATTAGATTTAACAATGTCTCTTTTTCCTATCCGGAAAGTGAATCGGAAGTTTTAAAGAATATCTCTTTTGATGTTAAAGAGAATTCCAAAGTCGCCATTGTAGGATTATCCGGTTCAGGAAAAAGTACCATTCTTTCTTTAATTGGAAAATTCTTTGAAGTCGATTCGGGAGAAATTATGATTGGTAATAAAAATATTGACGATATTGATACAAAATCTTTAATGAAAAATATTTCCTTTGTTTTCCAAGATAGTAAATTATTTCCCATTACATTATTGGAGAATATTAAGCTTGGGAGAGAGGATGCGACC
Organism: Tissierellia bacterium; assembly: GCA_030537815.1. Lineage (GTDB taxonomy): Bacteria > Bacillota > Clostridia > Tissierellales > Peptoniphilaceae > Microaceticoccus. The sequence goes on from JAUNVF010000005.1 coordinate 39,422, forward strand.
ATAGAGGAAGTAAAAAGAGCTGTGAAAATCACTCAATGTGAAGATATTATTAATAAATTTCCCGAAGGATTAAATAGTATTTATGGGACAAAGGGAATATATCTATCTGGAGGGGAGACACAGCGAATCGCACTTGCGAGAGCATTTATTAAAAATACCCCCATCATATTATTTGATGAAGCCACATCGGGTTGTGATGCTGAAAACGAGTATTATATCAATAAAGCGATATCAGAGATTTCAAAAAATAAAACAGTCGTCTTAGTTGCCCATCGACTAAATTCTGTTATCGATGCAGATAAAATTATCGTGATGGAATCTGGAAAAATAATAGAATCGGGAAGTCATAGCGAATTGATCGATATAAACGGATCTTATAAAAAAATGTGGCAACAGTATAATGCTTCATCGGATTGGAGGATATAATGTTTAGATTTCTGGAAAATAAATATCATTTATCAAATAATGAATCAAAACTTATGAGACAAGGTATTATTTTTAATGCTCTATCAAATATATCAAAAATGTTTCCCGTTGGTGTAACGACTTATGTATTATCTCAAATGTTTTTGATAATAACAAAAGACAGTGGAAATGTAAAACTACCCATCGGTCAATATGTCCTAATTTCTCTGGGAATTATTTTGCTCATGACAATCATGGCATATATCGAATATACGAAAACATTTGTAGATATTTACAGAGAAAGTGCAAATCGAAGAATTGATATTGCAGAATTCTTGAGAAAATTACCATTATCTTTTTTTGCGAAACGAGATCTTTCAGACTTAACTACTGTTATTATGACAGATACATCCGGAATTGAACATGCCCTTGCTCATGTGATTCCCCAATGCTATGGCACTTTAATTTCAACGATTATCATCTGTATCGCCATGCTTTTTCTGAATTTTAAACTGGCGATCGCCCTATTTTGGGTGATACCCATAGCTTTCTTAGTAGTTTTTATTTCAAGAAAAATGCAGGCAAAATATAGTGAGAAATTTAAAGAAGAAAAATTAAATGCGTCGGAAAAATTTCAGATGACATTAGAAATGATTAAAGAAATCAAAGCCTTTGGCGTGGAAGATTATTATAAAAATGATTTAAAGGAACAATTAAATATATATGAACAAATGCAAAGAAAGACAGAATTATTTTCGGCGACCATATTAGCTTCTGCACAGATGATCTTGAAATTAGGAACGGTCACCGTCATTTTCATAGGAAGTTTATTGCTTTTAAAAAATAAAGTTGATCTATTTACCTTTATCATATTTCTATTTTCTTCGGGATTAGTATATGAACCTATTAATGGATTGATCAATTCATTAACAGAAATTTTTCAAGCAGACCTTTTAGTCGATCGCATTGACAAGATTAAAGAGGAGAAAATAGAAGAAAGTAAAGCTGATATTGACGGAGATGACTTGAGCATCAGATTTGAGAATGTGTATTTTGGCTATGATGAGATGAATGTATTAAATGGGATTTCATTTACGGCGAAAGAAGGTGAAAAGACCGCCTTTGTCGGATCATCCGGATCAGGAAAATCCACCGCATTAAAACTTGCAGCCGGATTTTACAAACCGGATAAGGGCAGTGTCTATATTGGGAAAAATGATATATCAGAAATTAATTCTGAAGAACTACTAAAGTACTATTCTGTTGTTTTCCAAGATGTGCTTTTATTTGATAATAGCATTATTGAAAATATCCGTTTGGGAAATAGTAGTGCAAGCGACGAAGAGGTCATTGAAGCTGCGAAATTAGCCCATTGTCATGACTTTATCATGCAATTACCTCAAGGCTATGATACTTTTATTGGCGAGAATGGAAAATTATTATCAGGAGGCGAAAAACAGAGAATCTCCATTGCAAGGGCCATTATTAAAGATGCGCCCATCGTACTCCTCGATGAGGTTACCTCGGCACTTGATATCCAAAACGAAAATTTGGTGCAGGAAGCGATGAATTATATTACGAAAGATAAAACAGTTATCGTCATTGCTCATAAACTAGATACAATTAGGGATTGTGAGAATATCATCGTATTTGATAAAGGGGAAATTGTAGAAATGGGCAATCATGAATCTCTAATTAGGCAAAATGGATATTATAAAAAATTAGTGGATATAGGAGCATAATTCTACATTAAGATATAGGAAAATTAATATCTCGTGATAAAATAAAAATATGATATTAGTTATGATTAATTGAATTAAATAAGAAAATCAATGGAATTACGAGAAATATCAATAAGAAATTAAAAATAAAGAAAGGAAAAAATGTAATAATTAGAGAGAAGCTTGGAGTCTTTAGGATTAGGACAATATGATGTCTAAAGATATCATAAAAAGAGATTTATAATTAATTATTAAAATGGAAATGGAAAAATGTCTTTTATATTCTGTTAGGAGATTTACTTTTCTAATTAATACAATCTTCCTTTTTAAAAGTAAATTTAATTCTAAACTAATTAAAAGTATAAAGCTGCTTTAAAATAATTATTTTAAAGCAGCTTTATTTCTATCTAGCCAATACTTCCATAGAATATTCCGATTAAAAATACCAATAATGTAAGTCCACAGAAGATGTATTTACCCATAAAGATAAAGCTGTCTCCCAATGGCTTTGAAGAGCCGATAGAGGCTTGATCTTTTGCGAATTGGTCTCCATTAATCCAGAAGAATACCCATGCAGCCAATAATGCTCCCAGTGGTATAAGATATATACTGACCATATCCATCCAATCTCCAAGCTTGTCACCGTCTTCCAATACTATGCCGACCAATAGTCCGAGAACTGCTATAACTACAATTGAGAATATCCTCGATTTATTAAAATAGTTTTCTAGAGTTTCAACCGCCGTTTCAAACAGATTCATCAGCGATGTAACCCCGGCGAATAGGACGGCCACAAAGAAGATAATAGAAAATAGCTGGCCTCCCGGCATCGATTTAAATACTTCTGGCATAGTTATAAACATAAGCGGCGGTCCTGCTGTAGGCTCGAGATTAAATGCAAAAACAGCTGGAATTATCACTAGGGCTGCTAGCATTGCCGCTATAGTATCTAAAAGAGCTACGAATTTTGCACTCTGAGGTATATCTTCTTTTTCTGAAAGATAAGAACCATAAGCCACTGTACCACTACCGGCAAGAGATAGTGAAAAGAAAGCTTGTCCAAGTGCAAAGACCCATGTCATCGGTTTTAAAAGTAATGACCAGTCCGGTTTAAATAGAAATTCGTATCCTGCTGATGCTCCCGGAAGAAATGCGACTCTTATTCCCAATATAATAAATAATAAAAAGAATGCTGGCATCATAAATTTATTTACTTTTTCAATTCCGGAAGAAACTCCGAGTGCCATAACGCCGAATGTGATGACTAGACCGAGTATATGCCATACCAATGAGCCATAAGGACCTGCTATCATCCCAAAATACTCGCCTGAATTTGCAGATGAAGTGACTGCACCTGTTATGGATCCGACTGTAAATCTGAGTATCCATCCGACTACAACCGCATATCCGATAGCGATTCCGACTGAACCTATGACAGGAATCAAGCCTATGATATGTCCGTATTTTTTTCCCTTTTTATTAAAAGATTTGCTGAAAGCTCCCATCGGTCCGCTCTTATAAGCTCTTCCCAATGACATCTCTTCGATAACTCCCGTATAACCAATTATAATTACAAATAGAAAATAAGGAATTAGAAAAGCTGCTCCTCCATTTATACCGGTCTTATAGGGGAATAGCCAAATATTTCCCATCCCGACGGCTGAACCTACGCAGGCCAGTATAAAACCGAATTTGCTTTTCCATTGATCTCTGTTGATCTCATTCATCATAATCACTCCTTTAGATAAAATTATATGAATTATACCATATTATAAGCATATATGGCAATAGGTTAACATGATAAAACTTAAAAGTTAAAAAATGCACCGACAATTGTCGGTGCAATAATCATTCTATCGGTTCCAAATATGCTTGAAAATGCCTTAAAATAGGAGGTTCCCATATTATTTTATATCCCGGAACTTCATTGGCCATTTCTTTTATTTTAATTAAGGAATCAACCATGATATCAATGTGAGATTGAGTGTATACTCTTCTAGGTATGGCAAATCTTGTAAATTCAAAATCTGATTTTAATTGCTTACCTGTATCTGGATCATTGCCAAGCATATAAGAGCCTATATCACAAGTTCTGATTCCCGCTTCAATATATAATTGAATGGCTAGAGCCTGTCCAGGAAATTCTCTGTAGTCGATATGAGGGAGTAGAGCAGCTGCATCTATAAAAAGCCCATGTCCTCCGACGGGAGCTTGATATGCTATACCGGCGGAATCCAATTTCGCAGCAAAGTATTCCATTTGGCCAATTCTGTAATTTAAATAATCTTCATCGATACCTTCATAAAGACCTATGGACAAAGATTCAAGATCTCTGCCCGAAAGACCACCATAAGTGACGAATCCTTCAAATGAAATCGTATTGCCCTTAACCTTCTGATACAATTCTGCATCATCCTTAATTCCTATCAAGCCACCCATATTTACAATGGCATCCTTTTTAGCTGACATAGTAAAGGAATCTGCATAGCTGAAAATTTCCGATACGATTTCTTTAATCGACTTATCGGCATAAGCTTCTTCTCTCTTCTTTATAAAATAAGCATTTTCAGCAAATCTCGCTGCATCTATATTTACAGTTATGCCGTATTTTTTCCCAATTTCATAGACTTTTTTTAGATTAGCCATAGATACGGGCTGACCTCCGGCGGAATTATTTGTAATCGTCATGACGATCAATGCTATATTTTCCGGACCATGTTCTTCTATAAGTTTTTCAAGCCTTTCAGTATCCATATTTCCCTTGAATGGCGCTCTTTTAGATGGATCTTTAGCTTCGGGGACAACGCAGTCTACAGCTCTCGCTCCGGCTATCTCGACATGTGCTCTGGTCGTGTCGAAAAACATATTGGATATTGCTATTTTGCCAGGGCCCATCAAAAGAGGGAATAGGACCTTTTCTGCAGCTCTTCCTTGATGTACGGGCTGGATAAATTCGTAGCCGAATATATCCTTTCCGGCTTCCAATAATTTAAAATAGCTTTTTGCACCTGCATAAGCTTCATCGCCTTCCATAACTCCGGCCCATTGCTTAGAACTCATCGCATTTGTTCCGCTATCTGTCAAGAGGTCTATATAGACATCCTCAGCTCTTAAATTAAACAGATTGTAATTTGCATCTTTGATTTTCTTTATTCTTTCTTCACGTGACAATATCTTGATAGTTTCGACCATTTTTATCCTAAAAGGCTCGGGAATATATTTTGTTTCCATTTGTCTCCTCCAATCGGTAAAAGGTTTTCACAGAGCATGAGGCTCAATATTTATTTGTCAATTATAGTATAGCAATACGTAAATATGATGTCAATATTAAAAAGATTCAAAAACTAAAGTTAATAAAAATTAACAATTAAAGAATTAGAATTTATAAATAGATATGGACTTAGTATTAAAATTCTGAAAATAAAAAAGACTGCAAGAGAATCTTGCAGTCCCATATTTAAATCATTTTTCTAATTTCTTCGTCCGATTTAGGCGATAGATAAATTGGAGCAATGTCTATAACAGTATAAGCACCGTATTTTTTCTCTAAAGCTAATCTATGACAAGCTCTGGCATATGCTATATTTACAGATGCTGTAAATTCAGGATTGCTTCCAAGTTCCAATGAGAATTTGTATAGAGCGAGATTTTCATCGCTCGTGTAGCCTCTTCTTATGACCTGTCCGCCATGGGGCATTCCCCTGTGATTTTTATCAAATTCATCCTGATTTATAAAATTTACTGTCGTTTCATATCCCGCAAAGTATTCCGGCATATTCACAATGCTTTCTCTGATCTGATCTTCATCATATCCCTCTTCAAGAACTACATAACAGTCCCTCTTATGTGCATTATGAGATTCGTATTCGACATCTTTTCCGGATCCGATATCATCTATCATATCCTGATTTGGGATGGTATATTGTATAGCCGATTTAACTCCTTCTATTCTCCTTATAGCATCGCTATGTCCCTGGCTTACTCCCTTTCCCCAAAATGTATAATTCTCGCCATCAGGCAGTATAGCTTCGGAGAGTATTCTATTGATTGAGAATAGTCCTGGATCCCATCCTGATGAAATGACGGATACATTTTCGTTATTTTTTGCAATCTCATCCATCTTTTTATAATATTGTGGTATAAATTTATGATTGTCAAAACTATCGACTGTATTAAAATCTTTTGCGAGAATCGGCGCTTGTTCCGGTATATCATTTGCAGATCCGCCACATAAAATCAATACATCAATCTTATCTTTGAATTCTAAAATCTCATTTATATTGTAGACGGGGGAGTCCGAGTCGATATTTTTAGGATCTCTTCTTGTAAAAATCCCGACTAGTTCCATATCGGCACATAATTTTATCCCTTTTTCAACACCTCTTCCCAAATTACCGTAACCGACAATTCCAATTTTAGTCTTTATCATCATACCTCCATTAATACATTATTCATATCGTATAGTCCGCTCTCTTTATCTAATAAGAATTCGGCAGCTTGAATCGAGCCATTAGCGAAAATCTTTTTAGAAGATGCTATATGTTTGATTTCTATAATTTCATCTGTTCCGCAAAAAAGAACGCTGTGTTCGCCAACTATATTGCCACCTCGGATAGAAGAAATTCCGACTTCATTTTCTTTTCTCTCATCGTAAAAACCGCTTCTGCCTTCTAATTTAAACAGGCTATTATCTCTGCCCTTATTTACTGAATCGAACAGCATCTTTGCAGTACCGCTTGGAGAATCTGCCTTATACCTATGATGCTTTTCGACGATTTCTATGTCGAAACCCTTTAGAAGAGAAGATAATTTTTCGGCAATCATCTGCATTACATTTATCCCGACGCTCAAATTACCCGAGAAAACAATGGGTATTTTATTTGAAGCGCTCTTTATTTTTTCTATATCAGAATCAGAATATCCGGTTGATGCCAATACTATTCCTATTCCTTTCTTTTCTGCAAAATCCAATAATTCATTTAATGCATGAGGAGAAGAAAAGTCGATAATTATATCGACATCTTCTTCTATATTAAGATTTGAGTAAACGGGATAATCGTATATATTAGACGGTTCTTTTGCGAATCCTGCCACGATTTCATGATTTGAATCTGAGACCATTTCCGTTATTGTTTTTCCCATTTGACCGGTTGCGCCTGATAATAAGATCTTCATTTCAATCACCTATAATTCCGAGATTTTTTAAATTTTCTTTAAGCGTTTCAACTGTATTATCTTCTGCTTTATAAAGAGGAAGTCTCAATTCACCTGAAGGCAATCCCATAAGATTTAGCGCAGCTTTTACAGGAATAGGATTGGTCTCCATAAATAGTGAATCGATGAATGGCTTAAGTCTAAGTTGAATTTCCATCGACTTTTTACTGTCGCCATTCAAATAGCTCTCCACTATATCATGAGTTTCTCTCGGCAAGCAATTTGCAACGACTGATATCACACCTGAACCTCCCACAGAAAGTATGGGTAGTATCATATCGTCATTTCCTGAATATATAGCAAAATCATCTGCTGTATTTATGGAAATATCCATCGAATAAGTGATATCTCCGGTAGCATCTTTTATTCCTACGATATTTTCAATTTTTGAAAGTTCGGAAACCGTCTCTATCGGAATATGGACACCTGTTCTTCCCGGTACCGTGTAAAGAATTATGGGAACAGGAGCCACTGCATTTGCAATTTTCTTGAAATGCTCGAGAAGTCCTCTTTTACTTGTCTTATTGTAGTATGGGGTTACGACAAGCAAGCCGTCGACTCCAAGGTCGGCAACTTTTTTACTGAAGGCTGCAGCTGCAGCCGTATCGTTACTCCCCGTACCTGCGATTACAGGTACTCTATTGTCGACCACTTTGATAGTCTTCTTTATCACGGAGATCTTCTCTTCCTCTGTCATTGTGGAAGCTTCTCCTGTAGTACCTATAATTATTATTGCATCTGTGCCATTTTCAATTTGAAATTCAAGTAAATCTACGAGACCTTCATAATCAACGCTGCCATCGCCGTTAAAAGGCGTAACTATGGCAACTCCTGAACCCTTAAATAACATTTTATCCTCCTTAAATTCTCTCTAATAACAGTTCCGCAATCTGAACTGTATTTGTAGCTGCTCCTTTTCTAATATTGTCCGCTACACACCATAAATTAACTCCATTGTCGACGCTGAAATCTCTTCTGATTCTTCCTACAAATACTTCATCTTTTTCATCTGCATTTTCCTGTAGGGGATAGATCAGATTTTCCAAATCATCTTCAATTACGACTCCTGGCGCTTCTTTTAGAACCTTGAATACATCTTCCAGTTCAAATTCTTTTTCAAATTCTATATTCATACTCACAGCATGTGAATTTTTAACAGGGACCCTGACTGTTGTCGCAGTTACCTTGATATCGTCATCTCCCAAAATCTTATGAGTTTCTTCGATCATCTTAAGCTCTTCCTTGGTATATCCATTTTCAGTAAAAGAATCTATATGAGGTAGACAGTTTTTACTGATTGAATAAGGATAATTATCGCAAGTTCCCTCTTCGAGGTCCTTAACGCCCTTTACACCTGAGCCTGAAACGGCTTGATAGGTATTATAGATGACTCTCTTTAGTCCAAAAGCGTCATAAAGAGGCTTGAGCACGACCATCGATTGTATTGTCGAGCAATTTGGATTTGAAATAAGTTTAGAATCTTCTTTTAATGCCTCAGGATTTACTTCGGGCACTATTAGTGGAATATTTTCATCCATTCTAAAATTAGAGCTATTATCTACAACGATAATGCCTTTTTCTACAGCTATCGGTGCAAATTTATCTGATATAGCTCCCCCTGCAGAGAATAATGCTATATCGATGTCCCTATCAAATGAATCCTCTTTAAGTTCCTCGACAGTATATTCCTTTCCGTCAAATTCGATCTTTTCACCTGCAGATTTTGCCGATGAGAAGAGATATAGATTTTCTATTGGAAATTTTCTCAGTTCCAATACTTTTAAAATCGTGTTTCCAACCATTCCGGTTGCGCCAACTACTGCTAAATTTACCTTTTTCATTATTACCTCCATTTATTATAATTCATCATTTCTTACTAGATCTTCATATGATTCTCTTTTTACAATTACTTTTGATTTTCCATCTTTTACGGTTACGACAGCTGGTCTTTCTATCCTATTATAATTTGAACTCATAGAATAAGAATAAGCTCCGGTCGAAGGTATAATTAATAAATCTCCCGGCTTAGGATCGCTTAAAGCGACATCTTTAATGAGGATATCTCCAGATTCACAGCATTTTCCAGCCACTCTGTAATTATCCTTTGATTCAGAGTTCATCTTATTGGCGACTGCTGCATCGTATTTTGCCTGGTACAGAGACGGCCTAGGATTATCCGTCATTCCTCCATCTACAAAGACATATGGCAGTCCTGCCGAAGTCTTTTTTATGGCGCCTATAGTGTAAAGAGTTGAACCGGATGAATTGACGAGAGATCTTCCGGGTTCAATGCTTATTATTTCCGGATTTAATTTGGAAGATTCGAGTTTTGCCTCGATATATTTTATATACTCCCTTAAAAACTCGCCCAGATCAAATGGATTGTCTTCGCTAGTATAGTAAACGCCAAATCCGCCTCCGAGATTTATCTCTTTTATGACAATATTTAATTTGTCTTCAATCTTTTTAGCATAATCTATCATCTCATCAGCCTCTTTGAAAAAAGAATCTTTTTCAAATACCTGAGATCCGATATGGCAGTGAATACCCGCAAAATCAAAATTATCATCTTCAACTATTTTCTTGATAAATTCCATTGTATCTTTCGAAAATACACTCATACCGAATTTTGAATCGTCTTTTGTCGTTTGAATATATTCATGAGTATGAGCCTCAATTCCGGGATTTACCCTTAAAAGAACTCGCATTTTGCTATTCGAATCGGAGAGTTTGGATAATATCTCATATTCGTATTCATTGTCTATAACAAAGGTTCCGATATTATTTTCAGCCGCATATTTTATTTCTTCGTATAATTTATTATTTCCGTGGAAATAAATCTTGTCAGCCCTTACTCCTGCTCTTATAGCCGTATAAAGTTCTCCCCCGCTCACTACATCTATACAAAGTCCCATATCATAGACCTTTTTTGCGATATATAGATTAGTAAAAGCTTTAGAGGCGTAGATTATATTTGTTTTAAAATTATTTTACTTAAAATTATTAGAGAAAGTATTTACTCTGGATTCAAAGTCTTCCTCATCAAAAATATACAGAGGAGTTTTATAATCTTCTTTTAAATCGCTAACTCTAACGCCGCCAATGACCAGTTCGCCGTCCTTTACATCCATAGTTCCCAATAGCTTCATCACATCACACTCCTCTTCATTATTTTTAAATATACAAAAAGAATCATGAGCAAAAGGCACTCATGATTCCTTCTGCCCTCAATGTAAGAAGTACTCCAAACGGGAAATGGGCATATCCCGTAGACAGTATCATACTTGTTCAGCATGATCCCAACACCAAATGGCATTTCGGCGATTACACCTTTCGATGTCTACTAATTGCAATCGCGACCTCTAACTTACATTGAAATTTATTTTCATATAATACTATCATAGTTTTATGTATTAGTCAAATAAAATCCTAGATAATTAATATTCAATTTAAATATCTTTAATAAATTAAGAGATAATTTTTATATTTTATAAATGTTTAGATATACAAATTAGAGGGTATATATCGCATTAAGCAGATATTGTATTATAGAAGGAGGAAAAGATGAGAATCGATATTACTGAAAAGGCAAAAGAATATATACAAAAACATGGTATGAAGGATATCAGAGCAGAAATCATGTCATGTAGCTCCTGAAGCGGCGTAGTTTATAAACCATCAGTTTTGGTGGGAATACCTAGAGATGAGGAAAATTATACTCTACATGAAGTCGATGGAGTCAATGTTTATGTAAGAAATGATGTCAAGGCGAATGAGGACAAAATTACAATAGATCATGCAAAATTCCTATGGAATGAGAGTTTGGTCGTAAATGGAATTTTAGTTTAGCTAAAAAGAAAAATCATATTTTAAATATGGAAATCAGAGATTAAAGAGATCCGGTGCATTTTGCTCCGGATTCTTTAATCTCTATTTATTTAAATAAACTATCTGAAAATATATTAATTTAAATTGATAAGAGATTTTTAATGGATAAATCTTTAAAATTAGATAGTTTTTTATTATTTAATGATAATAAATGTTCTATATAAAATTTAGGATGCATCTAGGTTTTATATGGTAACAAAAATATATACTAGTCAATAAATTTGTGATAAAATGAAAATGATTAACTAAAATTTGTCTTATACTATGGGAAAGGTGGGGTGACTTTGGAGCATTTGACTACTGATAGCGTAGAGAAGAAGTCCAAAAGTAATTCGGGCATAAAATACAGGATAGATGATAAGCCGCCTATGGGTTTATCGATAGCATTGGCCATACAACATATCTTAGCAGCATTTGCTGGAATAGTAGCAGTGCCTTTAATAGTCGGCACAGCAATAGGACTGAGTCCTGAGCAAAATACATATATAATAAGTATGACCTTATTCGTATCGGGGATAGCGACACTTATTCAATCCATAGGTTTTGGTCCTGTCGGAGGTAAAATACCGATGGTGATGGGGACCGACTTTACATTTGTTGGCCCTGCAATTGCCGTAGCCTCAACTCTTGGACTTCCCGGATATTTTGGAGCTACATTTTTTGGATCATTTATTGAAATCATTTTGAGTAAATTTATAAAGAAGCTAAGAAATATATTCCCGCCAATAGTGACCGGGACTGTAATTGTTTCTATTGGACTCACTATGATCCCCGTCGCTATAGATTGGATTGGCGGATATGAGGAATACGGAGTGCTAAAGAATTTATTCCTCGCTTTAATAGTCATGGTTACTATAGTGATTTTAAATCAATTTGGAAAGGGATTTTTGAGTTCGGCAGCTATATTGATTGGAATAGTGATCGGTTATATCGTGGCAGCTATGATGAATATGGTAGATTTTTCATCTGTTATGCAAGCGAAATTATTTGTAATGCCGACTCCGCTTAAATTTGGAATCAAATTCGACCTTCCGGCACTTATAGCATTCGCACCGGCCTATCTCGTGACGACCATAGAGACTGTAGGTGGTGGACTTTTGATATTTAAGGCATGCGATGAAGAGTTTAGCTCCGAGAAGCTCGCCGGATCAGTAATGGGAGATGGGATAGGCTCGATGATTGCAGGAATATTCGGATCAGGCCCAAATACTTCATTCAGCCAAAATATAGGAATAATACCATTGACGGGAGTTGCGAGCAGATTTGTAGTCGCTATAGCTGGTGGAATACTTATGTTAATGGGATTATTTCCCAAATTAGCAGCACTTGTAAATATAATGCCGAGTCCTGTACTTGGAGGAGCGGGGATTATAATGTTTGGAATGATTGCAGTTGGCGGGATAAAGAATTTTCAAGAAGTAAATTTTAATAAAAGAAATAGTTTGATTTTAGCGATATCGCTTGGATTGGGACTGGGTGTTGCGTTTAGACCTGAAATCCTAAGCCATTTACCTGAAAATATTCAAATAATATTTAGATCCGGAATGACGACGGCTACTATTACCGCAATTCTATTAAATCTGATACTTCCCGGAAGAGAAAAAGAGATAAAAGATTAAATATAATTTAAAATCCCTAGACTTAGCGGTTTTGGGATTTTTTTCATATTAATTTTAAATGCGGTTATCATTAATCACAATTGAATTTAAAATTATAATTGAAAGATATGATATAAATTTTAATAAATTCAGTCCATGTAAATTGTAGAAATTGGAATAATCTCATAAAAATAAATTGTAATATCTTATGGAATTTCAGATTTGAATCCTCTAATTTATGACTATTCTAATATGTTATAATTTGATAAAGGCTTTGATTGTATTTAAATTTTAAATCTATAATGACTGATTTATTTGGAATTATATGAGGTGACTTAAATGTCGAATAAAAATAAAAAAGGTTTATGCTATACTTTATGGGGAGATCCTGTGTATTTTGATGGTAATAAATATATATTTGAGATGAATCCTAAATACGGAGAGGGTAAGAGCATTTCTATAAATTCTGAGATGGGAATCTATCCTACATTGACAGAACATAGATTTAATTTCAAGGTAAAAAACCCCAATATTCCCTTTTATGAAAATAATATATTTTATATTGGAAAAGTTTTGAAGAGGAATATTTTATTTAAAAGAGAAGATAATATGAGCATATTATTTAAAGAGGGAGATGTTTTTTGCTTTACCGGAAATTTTATGCTCAATGGTGAATATAGAAATAAAGATGGGAAGGCTCAATATGTTGGAGTTTTTGCTCATTGTAAAGATATAATTAATATTTTTGAAAAAAGAAATTGGTCTACAAAATATATTCAAAATATCTTTAATAATAAGGATTTTAAAAATGGATCTTTAATCTCTAAAACATATAAATTGGACGAGGATTTAAATCTTTTACAAAAGGCAATAGAAGATGATGACAGATTTAAAGCTTTTATATTAAGCGTGAATATCTTTAATGATTTTATAAATAATTTTAGTAATGGTTTATATAAAAAAAGTAAAGCTTATAGCGAAAAACAAGTTGAAACTGTAATTAAAATAAGACAATTCTTAGATGACAATTTAGATAAATACTATACTATGTCTGAAATTGCAAAAATATTTAATATGAGTTTGAGTAGATTGAAGAGCATTTTCATGGAATACTATAATACGACTCCATATAGATATCATTTAAATGCTAGGCTTGAAAAGGCAGATTATCTAATTAAAAATACAGATATGAAGATAACTGCCATCTCCGAGTCTTTGGGATTCAGCTCATATGATAATTTTTTTAAAGCATATAAAAACAAGTATTTATGTAATCCTTCCGATCATAGGAATAATTTAATATGAAAATAAAAAAAATCTCTTAATTGAGATTTTTTTTATTTGGCAACTTAATAAGGATAGGATTAAGCTATTTAGGGATTGATGACAATAATCGATATCAGTAAAATAAAGCAAAGGATAGATAATCACAAATTTAATTTATTATTATAAAAAGGAGAAATTGATGAATAAAAAGCAAAATATCCTTAAGAGATTAATGAAATATATGGGTAAGAGAAAAGTATTTATACCGATATCTCTCGCTTTTAGCGGAATATCATCAATATTAAGCGCCATCCCATATCTTCTAATATGGATTTTTTTAAGAAAAATACTAGAACAGCAGGCAAATTTCAAATCCTTAAATATCAGTATTTATGCAATATGGATAGGGATATCTGCCATACTAGCTGTTGTAATGTATTTTTTAGCGACAGTCTGTTCTCATTTAGCGGCGATTAGGGTAGAGGTAGGAATGCAGAAAAAAGGGATGGAGAGATTAATTGATAAACCTCTGGGATTTTTTAACAATATCGAGAGCGGTAAGTTGAGAAAGATAATAAATGAAGGTGCATCTACCACTCATATTTTTTTAGCTCATCAATTACCCGATCTTTCTGGATCGACATTTTCTCTAGTTTTCATTGTGATCAGCATGTTTATTGTCGATTGGCGTATGGGACTTGCTTCAATGATTCCTCTTATTATTGGAATGGTTATTATGATGAGTATGATGGGAGAAATGTCGGATGAGTATTTAAAAGAGAGAACGAAAGCTATGGATGATTTAAGCAATGAAGCTATTGAGTATGTGAGGGGAATTCCTGTACTCAAAACCTTTGGAGGAAGTGTTTTCTCATTTGAAAAATTCCACGACAATATAATAAGATACAAGGATTTTGCAATTAAATATGTCAATTTATGGAAAAATAAAAATAGTTTCTTAATAATTATCTTGCAGTCGGCAACGATTTTTCTGGCGCCTTTAGTGATATTTCTCTTAACTAAGGCAGATAGTATTAGCTTATTAATCAGTAATTATATTTTTTATTTAATAGTCCTTCCGAATTTTATAATGATTATAACTCGTTCTGCAATGTTTAAAAGTTATAGTCAAGTTGCTGAACTTGCAATAGATAGAATGGAAGATATTTTAAATTCTTATGAAATGAAATATCCGGAAAAATCTGAGCCAATTAAAAATTATGATTTGGAATTTAAAGATGTTGTTTTCTCTTATCCCGGTACTGAAATAAATGCTGTAGACGGAATAAGTTTTACAGTGTCAGAAGGAGAGAGAGTAGCTCTTGTGGGTGCATCCGGTTCCGGAAAAACAACTATTGCTCGTCTAGCAGCAAGATTTTGGGATGTAAAGTCGGGTGAAATATTAATTGGAGGTCAAAATATAAAGAATATATCTAAAGAAGATTTAATGGATAATATCGCCTTTGTATTTCAAAATACAAGTCTTTTCAGTAAAAGTATTAAAGATAATATTATTATTGGAAATAAAGATGCAGATATGGAAAAAATTGAGAAAGCAATTGATCTTTCAATGTCCAGAAAAATTATAGATAATTTAGAAGATGGCTTGGATACAATTATAGGAGTTAAGGGAACCTATCTTTCAGGAGGCGAAAAACAAAGGATTTCTTTGGCAAGAGCAATACTTAAAGATGCACCATTTGTTATTTTAGATGAAGCTACAGCATTTGTCGACCCCGAAAGCGAAGATATGATGCAAATAGGTTTGAAAAAATTAAGTAAAAATAAAACCACTTTAATGATTGCCCATAGATTAAGCAGTGTCAAAGATGTTGATAAAATACTTGTTATTTCCGAAGGTAAAATAGCTGAGCAAGGCAAGCATGATGAGCTTATAAAAATGGATGGGATTTATGCAAATATGTATAAAGAATATGAAAAATCCATTTCTTGGAAACTTAAATCATAGGATTTATTGTGGAGGTCAATATGAAAAATCATCTAATAAATAAATATGCTTTAACAGAAGAGGGAGCTAAAAATATGATAAAGGCGATTAAATGGTCTGTATTGGTCGAATTATCTTATCTTTTTCCTGCTTCTTTATCTATATATATTTTAAGAGAGTTAATTTCCATACTATATTCTGATTCGAATAAAGTAATTTCATATGCTTTAGTTATTTTCTCAGCTATTATAATAGTCATCATTATGTTTTTGATGGAAAGAAAAAGATATGATTTGGTATATACAAAAACTTATGAAGAAAGCGCAAAAAATAGAATAGATATAGCGGAAAGACTTAGAAAATTGCCCTTGGCTTATTTTGGTAAAAGAGATTTGGCTGATCTGACCTCTACGATAATGAATGATATAACAGAACTTGAAGTAGTTTATGCAAATGCGATACCCGGGATTTATTCTTCATTTTTCAGCATAGCAATTATTATGACTTTGACTGCCATATATAATTGGAAAATGACTTTGGCAATTGTATGGCTTATACCTCTCGCTTTTTTACATTATGCTTTAACAAGAAAAAAGATGAAATTAAATTTCAAGAAAACTCATAAAGCTAAATTGAAAGTTACTTCTTATTTTCAAGAAGGGCTGGATAATATAACTGAAATAAAAGCTTATAATAATGAAAAAGAATATTCAAATGATTTAAATAAACTTCTCGATGAATATGAAAGAATCTTAGTAAAAGAAGAGACGGTTACAGGGGCGAGAATAGGAATTATTCAATCAATTTTTGAATTGTGCATTGTATCTGTGGTGATAATTGGCGCTGTACTTCTTTTTAAAAATCAAATAGATTTATTTACTTATCTCATATTTATAATTTTTGCATCAAGGATTCATATAAAATTAACTAAATCAGTTGGAGATATGGTCTTTATGATTTACGCTGATATTCGTATAAAAAGATTAAAAGAAATACAGGATATGCCTATGCAAGAAGGTAAGAAAGACTTTTCTCCAAATGGATACGATTTACAATTTGAAAATGTTAAATTTTCTTATGATGAAGAAATAGAAGTTTTAAATAATATATCTTTTGAAGCTAAACAAAATGAAGTAACGGCATTGGTAGGTCCATCAGGGGGAGGAAAAAGTACAACTGCAAAGCTGGCTGCAAGATTTTGGGATATACAAGATGGGAAAATAACTCTTGGTGGAGAGGATATATCAAAGGTCGATCCGGAAATTCTTTTAAAATATTATTCCATAGTTTTTCAAGATGTAAAATTATTTAATTTCTCAGTTTTAGAAAATATAAGAATTGGAAGAAAGGATGCATCAGATGAAGAAGTTTTAAGAGTGGCTAAATTGGCTCAATGCGATGATATAGCAAGTAAACTTACAGATGGATATCATACTCTTATAGGAGAAAATGGTGAAAGATTATCCGGTGGACAGAGGCAGAGAATATCAATTGCAAGAGCTATGCTCAAAGATGCTCCCATTATTATTTTAGACGAGGCTACAGCATCGATAGATGCAGAAAATGAAAGCAAAATCCAAAAAGCATTGTCAGAATTGGTTAAAGACAAAACAGTTTTGGTAATAGGTCATAGAATGAGAACGATAAGAAATGCTGATAAGGTAATAGTAATTAAAGATGGGAAAATTGCAGAAATGGGTAGTCCTGATGAATTAATAAAATCAGATGGTATATTTGCCGGTATGAATAAATTACAGATAAATTAAATACTTTATAGAAAGGAGAATAAAATGGATAATAAATTAAAAGTCAAAGATTTAGTTTTAATAGCGGTATTTGCAGTCATATATTATATGGTAATGCTTATCATAGGTATGATGGGACTTGTGCCTATTTTATACTTAGCATTCTATGCTGTAAATGCGCTTGTTCAAGGAGTTGTCGTCATGCTATTTATGGCAAAAGTTCCAAAGCCTTGGGCATTATTTATTTTTGGTATGATGCCTGTGATAGTTTCAATTGCAACCGGTCATACTTATGTGGTAGTAATACATTCTATTATTTTTGTAGGGATTGCTGAAATACTATTTAGAAAAGGTAATTTCAAATCATTTAAGTATAATGCTTTGGCTCATTCATTTTTGTCATGTGCGATAATAGGGAGCGTAATGCAAATATTGCTGGTACATGATCAACTTATGGAAAATTTCAGTAATATGTTTCCAAAAGAATATATAGAAACACTTGAAAGGCTTGTTACAATTCCAAATATGCTTATTTTATATATCGCTACTTTCATCATGGGTCTAATCGGTGCATATATTGGAAAGAAGATGCTGAGAAAACATTTTGAAAAAGCTGGGATAGTATAATGACTTTTTTTGGAAATAATAAATTAAATCCCTGTCCTATTAGTAAATTAGTAATTACTATATTTCTTTCATTTACTATTACTAAACAGGCCGGGGATTTATTTAATCTGGGAATAGTCTTTGTTTTTGCGATATTATTTTTTGTAAATGGAAAAAAATCTCTATCGGTTAAATTAATCTTATTTTATATTTTTACTCTTGCATTTATTGGGAAATATAGTATAAAATCTTCAAATCTTATAGTAAATATGATATCCATGGTTTTTATATTATCCAAAATTTTCTTTCTACCAATAATGTCGGGGATATTTCTCATTTCTACAAGTGATGTGAGTTCTATGATTGTATCGATGGAAAAACTTAAAATTCCAAAGAATTTACATATCACTATTGCTGTTATGTTTAGGTATTTTCCAGCATTTCAAGATGATAAAAGGAATATAAAAATGGCTATGCAAATGAGAAATATAAGTTTTAAAAATCCATTTAAATATATGGAATATATAGCAGTACCCATACTCATTTCAGCCATAAATATTGCAGATGATATATCTAAAGCTGCCGAGACGAAATGCATATCTGATCCATGTGAGAAAATAAGATATATCGAAATAAAATTTAAATCTATAGATTTTATTTTTATATTTTCGATATTAGGAATATATTTGGCTGGGCTTGTATTTTCGACATAAAAATATCATATCAAAATTGAATACTTTTTAATTTTGAAAATAGCTGAATAGTAAAGACTAAAATAATAAACTTGGAAACCTAAGATCTCAATTTATTAGATATTTGAACTTTAATTATTTAAAAATCATAGAGATAGCGAGAAGATGGTCAGAATATTATAAAAAACAAAGAAGCTCATACCGACTTCGTGTAAAAAATTTATATCTAAAAAATATACCGAATTTAGTATGAGCCTTAAATACCTTAACATAAATTATAGATAAGATAAATTATTGTGCGATATCCAATTATAAATCTAAATCTATTAAATCTGCTTATTATTGATTCTTGAATGCATTAGAATTATTATATGAAACTATTTAATATAATTAAAACTAAGATTATACTTCCGACAATTGATACTGTCGCCCCTACAGATTTTAAACATATGTCTACAATATCATTAGTAGGGAGCGGTTTAAATGATTTATTGCTTCTCTTATAAAAAAAGATAGTTTCAAATCCACTCAAGAAAAGACCCACTAAAAATATAAACCAAATATTAAGACTTGAGCTCATAAAGTGCTTAGTTAAAGCAAATGAGAGTACTACTATAAAATTAATAAAGTAGAGCGATGATATTTTAAATTCTTTAACTTTCATTTTACCTCTCCTTTCATTAAATAATATTAACTATGTTTCATTTTAAAATCTCAATTTTATTTGCATATTTAAATTGATGAAAGTAGAATCAATATAAGCCATAAATAGACATTATTATCATATTAAAACTTTTAATCTTGAAATCCTTTTCATTCAGAATATAGCTAATATAGCTATAAAATAAATTTTCTATAGACTATCATAGTATTAAATCTCTGTATTATTAAAATAGCTATTATATAAATGATAATGCATTTTTTTATTTTTGTCAACTTGTACTCTTAATTACAATATTTGTGAGCAATTAGAATAAAATTAAAGATATTCTGAATATAAGATTGTCAAGAAAGATAAGAAAGAGCGTATCTTAATAATAGAAAGAAAATAAAGATAATCTCCCCAATCATTCTAATTGGA
>JAUNVF010000005.1:59685-66232 GCA_030537815.1 Tissierellia bacterium
ATTCCGAAGAATTAATAATTTAAAAGCATTTTAATTCTTCGGAATAGGAAATGGTAGAAAGAAACTTATCGACAGATTAGAATATATATCGAAGACAATAATTTAATGATTTAATCCATTATAAATGCCTATTATTTAAATATTATTTAATTTGATCATTCTCGGTTCTTATTTCTGGGATTTTTTTATTTTTCAAATAAAAACTTATTTAACAATGATTAATTTCTTTTGCTTTGACAATTGATACTCCAAAAGGCATTAAAGAAAGTCTTGCCAATTTTACTGATTGTTTGGCAAATGGGATTCCGATTATTGTAATACATAAAATAATTGCTGTAATTAGGTGAATTATAGCCAATTCCCATCCAAATAATAATAGCCAAATAATATTTAAGATCAATGATGATGTTTTATTTGAGGCTATAATATCTTTGCCAAATGGCATTAATGCTAATTTTGCAATTTTAAAGCATTGCAAGCCTATCGGGATTCCAATAATCGTAATCGACCATAAAATGCCGGAAAATGTCCATGCTAAAAAGCCCCAAAAACCTGCAAATAAAAACCAAATTAAATTTCCAATAAATGTCATATAAAACTCCTTTCATCTATAAATTATCATAATTTTGATCAATATACAATTAAGACCTAGAATTCCATAAAATCAAGAAAATGATTAAAAAAATCGAAATATAAATTCTACATAATTTCCACATAAAAATTTAAAATTAAAATGGTATAATATAGAAAAATATAAAGAGGTAATAATATGAAAAATAAAAAATTATATATTTATCCCGTAATTTACTTTCTGCTGTCAGTTATAGGATTTGCAATCTTAAATTATTTTGGGATTCAATACGACGATCCGAGGATTCATTTTTACGCTATCCCGATGATGCTGGTAATATCTGGATTTGTGATCTGGGCAAATGAAAAGAGTCTCCTTTTAAATAAAGAGGATTTTATTCCGAACTCAAAATTTGCTTTACTAAATTGGATTCCAATTCTTACAATACTAATGGCTATAGCAAGCTTGGTCGAGGCGATTGCATCTAAGGGGGATCCGACAAAGATTATTTGGGCGATAATACTTACATTTTTAATAGGATTTTCAGAGGAAGGATTATTTCGTAAATTTTTAATTTCAGAAGGAGAAAAAGAGTTTTCTTCGCTGAAGATTCTAATCTATTCTACCTTGGTATTTGGACTATTGCATATGGCGAATATCGCAAGCGGACTTAGTTTTACATCAGCTCTTATCCAATCTGCTTTTTCTTTGCCATTTGGATTATTGGCGGGATTTTTATTTATGGAAACAAAAAATATATCCGCTATGATTTTTTGGCATATGTCTGTCGATTATTCACTATTTTTATCGGAATTAGGTGATTTCAAATCAGCTACGATTTTCGGATATATAATCGATTTATTACTCGTAATATCGGTATTAATACTGCTTTATAAAAAGCTAAAAAAGAAAAAGACATGCTAAATTCATTTAAATATAGAGAAAAGGGAGCATCTGAATGATGCTCTATTTCTATTTATAACCTGAATTATAGCTTATTTACAATCAAAATTTAAAAATACTATTCAAATGAAAATCGAGCCTAGATAAATGGAAATAGATATCATAAATTCTTTAATAGTGTATAATATTCGTCAAGAGGTGGAAATAATATTTATCTAATAATAAAATACATGAGGTAATTATGAAAAGGATAGAAAATAATATGATAGTGGAGGGCAATATAGTTTCTTCGCTGATAAGATATTTGATGCCCATACTTTTAGGAGCTCTATTTCAACAATCCTATAGCTTGATAGATGCGCTAATTATCGGAAATTTTGCAGGAGCTTCAGGGCTTGCAGCCATTGATGCCCCATATGTTTATATCAAATTATTGATAAACACATTTCTCATGCTCTCTTCAGGATCAGCGATAATAGTCGCTCAGCAATATGGTGCGGAAGATGATAAAAATGTTCATAGGACAGTAAATATTATGATATTATTTTCAATCATAACAGGATTTATCATCGGATTGGTCGGGATAGGATTCGCATCAAAATTCTCAGCTTTAATGCTGATTCCCAAAGAGATTCATGATATGAGTGTCTCATATCTTAGAGTGTATTTCAGTGGATCTGTATTCATATTTGTTTACAATATGGCCGCAGGTTCATTGAGGGCAATCGGCGACTCAAAAAAGCCATTTTATTATTTGGTAATAAGCTCGGTATTAAATATATTTTTAGATTTGATATTTGTAGCAGTTCTTAAATTGGGAGTTGGAGGAGCGGCATTTGCAACTGTCATAAGTCAAGCTTTCAGTGCAGTATTGGTAACGCTAAGAATGAGAAAGAGCTATGGATTTTTTAAGTTTTCAGGATTTAAATTTTCTCAATCTAAACGGAATCTTATTGAGTCATTGAGATTGGGCTTTCCCATGGCAATGCAGGCGATTCTTTTCTCCATAGCGAATATTTATATGCAAAGGGGAATAAACTCATATGGGACAGGACCCATTGCCGGTTGGTCGATCTGTGGGAAATCGGATTTTTTAATTTGGACATTATCGGAAACCTTTGGAATAGCTTTATGTACTTTTGTCGCACAGAATTTTGGAGCAAAGAAATACGAAAGGATGAAAAAAAGCCTTATTCATTCTCTTTGGATTGGATCATTGTCGATCATAATTGTAAGTCTGATCTTGTATTTCTTTATACAGAATATTTCAATGCTATTTACGAGGGATATGCCATCAGTCGATAATGCAGTAAGAATAATGAAGAGAATAGCGCCCTTTTATATATTTTATACATTTAGTGAATTATTTGCCGGAGCGATAAAGGGGAGAGGACAGACATTTGCACCGATGATGATCACATTATTGGGAACATGTTTGTGCAGAATAGGCTGGATCAAAATAATAGTTCCGATAAAACCAGGAATTGAAACCGTAATTATGGGTTATCCAATTTCATGGGTAGCGACAGCATTAATAATGTTTATATTTTATCTGGTATATGATAAGAAATATAAATTTGCAAAATAAAATAAACCCATATCTATGAATCATAGATATGGATTTAATTTAATAAAAAAATTCTTCAGGACTGTCCTCCGGTGCATCTTCCGGTAGCCCCTTATCTTTAACAGGACTGCCCGGATATTTTGTCCATTGAAACCATCCGCCATCATATAATCCAATTTTTTCAAATCCCATTGCTTCTGCAATATAATAGGTTTCACTTGCTCTCCAGCCTGTCCCACAATGAAAAGAAATAAATTTATCGGCATTGATACCCCATTTCTCCCATCTATCTTTTATTATTTTATAATTAAACATGGTATTATCTATATTTCTATAATCTTCCATAGCATAGGGATCCGATCCTGCATAAGCAAATCTTGAATTCTTTATATCGCCTGATTCAGCTATATAAGTATATCCGCTCTTTTTACATAAATACTCGTCCCAACTCCTTACGGAGGCTATAATAGCATTCGGGTCTTCTATAAGATTCAATTCCTGTTCATAGTCTACGATGATACCGGGATTTGCCGGTATTTCTTTGCCATAAATCACTTTTTTAGGCTTTTCTTCATTAGTATCCAAATTTCTGCCGTTCAATTCCCATAATTTCTTTCCGCCATTTAGCAATCTGATGTCCTCTACACCCGCATAGTCCATTACAAGAGCTGCTCTATTTGCCGCCGTAGTAGCTTCATAACTGCCATAAAGAATAACCGTTGTATCCTCTTTAATACCAGACTCTTCTAAGACTTTTTTTATAGTCATATCATCAGGCAGATTCCAAATATCAACCTGATCCTTTAAAGGAATATTATCATAAGATTCCAAATCTCTAGGGCCAGGAAGATGATTGATATCATCTTTATGTATCATAATTGCTCCGGGGATATGCCCCTTCTGATAATCTTCTTCTTTTAATACTATTTCAACTATCTTATAATCGTCATTAGCCGGATATTCTACGGCTTTATTATCAATCGTATTCTGTAGCCATTCATCGCTTACATATCGGGAATAACCCTTTAAAAAGTCCAAATCTCCTCCAGAAGAGGCATAATCATTAATCCCACCATCTAAAATATATAGATCTTTAAATCCAGCAGATTTGTATTTATCAGCGATTTCTCTGTCTAGGCTTTCGTCGCCATATAAAATTGTTTTCGAATTTTTATCAATATATCTTCTTTGTAATTCTATATCGATATATTTTTTATTTTTTTCATAATCAAACCATTTATGAGGAAAATCCACAGCACCTGATATATGTCCTCCAATGCCATCGTGATTTTTCCAGCCTATATAGAATTCAGGATTTCTAGTATCAATTAATTGGAATTCATCGCTTATTTCATCGGCCTTAATAATTTTGTAATCACCTTCGCTGGAAATATCATCCCGTCCATCAAGCTCTGGATGATTATTACCAGAACAAGCTGTCAAAAATATCAATAGTGAAATAATAATAGAAATTCTTTTCATTTAAATAACATTCCTTTCGATTATTTTTTTATAAACAGTATAGAAAAAAACTGCTATAAAGATTGAGACAATATATGTAATCAGCGATATAAAAAAATCGTCGACAAAATAATTCTTTATTTTCAGCAAAAAATTTTGAAAAGTATTATAGCTTTCCTCGCTCAATATCAAATAATATAAAAAGTAAAGCGGTTTGCTGAAAATAGATAATAATATAGAAGTAATCAAGATTTTTTGTAAAGTCTTTAAGTTCTTCAAAAATATAAAGCTGATAATCATTGTTTCTGAAATATTTCTCAATAAATCTGGGCTTATTATATTCGGTATCAATCCGCTAATATTTTTTCCTATAGAAATGAGAACACAGAATAAAGCTCCCGGAATCGGTCCGCCAATCATAGAGACTAAAGCCAGGCCGGAATTATTCGCATAAATAGGATACGGGACATCATAAAAAATTAAAGATATGATTGTAAGAATAGTCAATATCGATGCAATTAAGTAAAAATAAGCATATTTAAATATATTATTTTTCATATTCTCTCCTTTAATTATTATAAGTCTCGAAATAAAAGATAACATATGAATCAATCTTATTCCAATTAATAAAGCTTATAGGAAAGCAGAGTCGATAAAATATATTAATCGATACTAGGTAATTAATTGAGTTTTCGATCGATTGAGCATTAAAAAAGACAAAAAATCGAGTGTTTTATAATCCTATACAAGATTACAAACACTCGATAAATTAAAGAATACAATATAAATCATTTCATGAAGATAGATTTAATTATAATTTCTTCACGACTTCCGACTTTAAATAAACTCTGCCGACTCCGTCAATCCTGGCTTCTAAATCATGGCCGTCAACTTCGTCGATCAATCTAATCTTTTGAGCCTTCATCCCTCGTTTTAAAGTTTTCGAACCCATTTTTAAGTCCATAATTAAACTGACATCGTCTCCATCTTTAAGTTCATTTCCGACAGAATCTTTTATCTTTTCCTTTTCTAGGCAAAGATCGGTCCAAATATGGCCACATTCAGGACAATTATAAGCCATTCCGTCATCATATCCGTATTCACAATTGCATTTTGGACAATCATACATTTTAATCACCCTTTCATCTCATAGAGTATAGCATATTTAATAGAAATGTGAAGACTTTTATAAAAGGAATTCACAAATATATCAACTTAAATACATAAAATAATTTATTATAATATTAATAGTTCTATAATATATTTAAATAAACTGATTATATTAGATCATCAACGGAATTTGTAATACTAATACAACATTTGTCGATATTATATCTGTTTTATCGCTGAGTTTATCAAATCGTACAAAAACTATAATTTTTAATTATTTTAATTAAACCTTTAGCTATTAATCGAATAATATAGAATAATATTTGATAATTCAATGATTAAAATAGAACATAGAATTATTAAATATTATTGAAATGAAATGCTAAGGTTTTAAGGATGAGTAAAAGATAACAAAACTAATAAAGACATTGGGAATAATATTTGATTTATCATATCCATACGTTGAATGTCATATTTTGATCTTATAGCTTTATTTGATAGTGGAAGTTAATCCTCTTAGTGTTTAATGGGATTATACAATTTATTTGACACTGCCAGCTCGATCGAAAACTGTTATCATTTATATTTTTGATAACAGTAAATGAAAGATTATAAAGATAAGTAATATTTCGATTATTATTCCAAAATATGATATACTATACTATAGCAAAGTCTTAAAGTGAATATAATTTTTCTATAACTAGTATCTTTTAATCTTTTATAATGAGATGGGCATCGACAATTAATTCTCAATGATTTTATTAAGTAATTGTGAAAACTAATCATTTTTTTATAATCCTTTTATCTAGATCGAATGCCAGATTTTAATTATATTTAAGTATTGAAGAGATTAAAGTTTTATTAATACAGATTAATACTATGATAGAACAAAATATTTAAAACGAAGAAATCTAAATAATCATTGCTTAATAATT
>JAUNVF010000068.1 GCA_030537815.1 Tissierellia bacterium
ATCGGCAATCTTTTTATTTGGGATATTTAGTTTTGACTTGAAATATGATAGATTTAGATTAAGACGAAGCAGATGAAGGAGATAGATATGGAAAAAATATATATAGCTAATTTACCGACAAGAATAGAAAAAATCGAGAATATAGACTTAAAGGCCGATGTGAATTTATATGTGAAAAGGGATGATTTTACAGGAATCGAATACTCGGGCAATAAGATTAGAAAATTGGAGTATTTATTTAAAGATGCAATTAGAAAAGATTGTAATACGATTATAACCACCGGAGCTGTTCAATCGAATCATTGTAGAGCTACGGCTGCAATTGCTGTGAAGTATGGGCTAAAATGCGAATTGGTAATAAAAGGAGAAGAACCAGATGAAAAAGAGGGGAATATCTTTCTCGATTATATATTGGGAGCGAATGTAAATTTCATAGACAAAAATGAATCGGCCCAAGATAAGATGAGAGAAATAAAAAATAAAAACGAGCTGAATGGAGATAAGGCTTATATAATACCTATGGGAGCTTCCAATTCCCTTGGCTCATTTGGATATGTCGACTGCTATTATGAGATATTGGAACAGGAGCGTAAATTGGGACTGAAATTTGACATTATCGCTGTAACAGTAGGATCCGGTGGAACTTATGCAGGTTTATGGTATGGCAATCACAAGAGTAAATCTAATAAAAAGATATTGGGATTTTCGGTAAATGAATCTAAGGGATATTTTAATCGAGAAATAATAAGGATATTAAAAGATATGGAGGATTTTGATTTAGGAGAAAAATTCAATGATATATATATCATTGACGATTATATCGGCGATGGATACGGTATTTGCAATAGAGAACAAATCAAAACCATTATTGAGATAGCTAGAACGGAAGGAATTGTATTCGACCCTTGCTATACGGGAAAGGCAATTATCGGATTGATAAATGAGATTGAAAGGGGAAATCTCGATTCTAAGAATATCTTATTTATCAATACAGGTGGTTTTTTTGGTTGGACAGAGGAAAATAGAAAAATGGCGATAGATATAATAAATTCCGATTATTAATTATTTAAATAAATTTTATTGGGATTATTTAAATCGCGTGTAGTACTAGATGTATAAATTGTTTTATTTAAAGCGATTTTATGAAGATTATTTAATTTTTAAATAAAAAGAAAACGAAAACTTAATATATAAAAAAATAGCCTAGATTTGATTATCGGGCTATCTTTTTTCTTGCGTATGAAAATTTAGTAAAGGAATTACAGGCAGAGTTAAAAGGCAATCGATATCATCAGATTGAAAAGCTATATCAGGATAATACGATATATAAGATAGTTAAGAAAAGTAAATATTCTAATCTTTTAGTTAAAAATATTCTAAGCTATAATCATGCTAATTAAATCATATATTCTTGATAACAAATATCAGTCATGTTATAATATGGGAAATTTGTTTAGGAGGAATTCATATGAAGAAGAATTGGTTTAAGTTTTTAGCAGTTTTAGTACTAGTTTTTGGATTGTCTTTAGTGGGCTGTTCAAATGACAAAAATGTAGATGACAAGCAAGCGTCTACAAATGATGCTCAGAAGGAAGATTCGGTAGAGGAAAGTAAAGAAACCGAAGAGAAAGAAGAAGTAGAATCAGAGAAAAAAGAAGAAGTTGAAAAG
>JAUNVF010000047.1:0-9939 GCA_030537815.1 Tissierellia bacterium
CCATTAGGACCTATAAGCCCAAAAATCTCACCTTTAGGTATCGATACTGATATATTATCGACGGCTTTATGATTTTTAAATCTTTTTGTCAATCCATTAATTTCAATTGCTATACTCATTTTCTACCTCCTTGCAATTATTTTAATTTCAAAATTTAAAATAAGTTGAAAGGAATTTCTTAAATTTCTCTTAAATTTTAAGTCTGAAACCCATTCCCCATACAGTTTCGATAATTTCTCGATCAGTATACCGCTTTAATCTCTTCCTTAAACTACTGATATGAACATTTACAGTATTTTCATCAGAACTATAATTCTGTCCCCAACAAGATTCGTATAAATTAGCTTTTGAAAATACTTTCTTAGGATATTTTATAAAAAGAGATAGGATTTTGAACTCGAGAAGAGGAAGAATTATTTCATTATCACCGAAAAATATCTGTCCGCTCTCCTCATCTAAGCAAAAAGAACCGGTTATTATCCTTTTATTTAATTGATTTGGCTTTCTGAGTTGAACTGCAATTCTAGCAAATAATTCATTTAAATCAAAAGGCTTAGTTATATAATCATCTGCACCTGCATTTAATAGGTCAACCTTTGTATTGACGGAATCTTTCGCTGAAATTACTATGATCGGCATATCGTATTTTACCTTTATTAAATTCAATAAATTCTCACCTTTAATACCGGGCAGCATTAAATCAAGCAAAACAATATCAAATTTCTCTAAAGATAAAACTAGCTCGGCCTCCGTACCGGAATAACAAGATCTGTATTCATATCCTTCTCTCCCGCATTTATCTGCAATTAATTCATTAATATCAATATCATCTTCAACAATCAATATTTTTGCCATTAGATCTCCTTTATTATATTCTCATTTTATTTTATCTCATATTTAAACGCTTAACAATGATTAAGGATTAATTATAAAAAAATAAGGATATTCTCTTCAATATGAATCTCGATTATGAGTAGCAAGATAGATTAAAAAGATGAATATCTTTTTAATCTTTTTCGAGTGAGAAATTGTAATAAAATATTGCAAAATAATCAATTATAGCCATATTTAGCTTATTAAATAATTTATTCATACTATAATATTTCTCGAGAGATTATCTTTTACCGAATTTTCAATTATGCTTTGGATTGCTTATTTGTTTTAGAGTCAAATATTATTGTTTCATCGTCTATACCTCGAGATATATTTTATGATCAAAATATTCTTCCTAAACTGGCGCCCATGTCTTTTGTGCTTTTATACAATTATATAAGCTTTATCCAAAAAAAGAACTTCAATTTTTTGAAGCTAATTCTTTTTATTCCGCTTAAATTAAAAGTCGAGCCATATAATCTATGATCTTTTATTAGCTTCTAAATATTTGTATATTAAATTTCATATGCTAATATTAGATTTAAAGAAATCTACTGGACATCATAATTCGTAATTTATGAATATAAAAAACTGCCGGTTCAATCTTGAAATCGAATCGACAGTTATTTTTTAATTTTCAATACTTTCAGCCTTTATATCAGCTTTGATTTTTGAATTCACTTCATCAAATAAATCTACGACATATTCATCAGTCTTAGATAATAATGATACAATTATATAAACTATTATATTAAAAGCGAGACCTATAACACCGGGAGCCCATGAACCAAATAAATTAGTTGATATATCAGGTAGTAAACCTAATATTATTGTAATCGGAAGTCCGACGGCAATCCCTGCCCATGCAGCTTTGGAATTTCCCTTTTTCCACAATATTCCCATAATTGCCGTTGGAAACACATGAACAATATGTTCAAATGTGAATATTGCGAGCGTCATCAACATAGGTAGCTCAAACATTGCGAGAATTACAGCAAGAGATGCTTCAGCTATGATTGCAATTCGGCTGATCTTAACAAGTTCATACTCGCTTAAGTCTGGCTTAATCCTCTTCACAATATTATTCGCTATTACAATTCCTCCGGTTACTAGTCCGGAGTCGGTGGAGCTTATTTCTGCTGCCAATATTATTATTCCCGTCAATCCAAGCATGAATGGACCACCGACCATCTTTGATATAGTTAAAAACCCACTTTCAGGATCAGCAACGACTTCGGGAATAAGAGCAGAGCCTATACCAAGTAATAAAAGCATTATATACATACCTGCGCCTAATATCGGAGCACCTGCTGTAGAAAGTTTTAATTCTCTTGCCGATCTCGCCACAAACATCCTATTGAAAATTTCCATCCAGCAATATGAACCTATTACACCGACCAAGATAACTGATGACCAATAAGGAGCATCGTCTATGACTAAGAGTTCCGGTTTTTTTAATGCAATCTCTTGGAGCATAGGACCGAATCCTCCAAATAATTTAAAAGCTAAAACTACGATCAATATCATACTTCCAAAAATCATGACGATTCCCTGTATAAAGTCACTATTTACGACTCCCTTTTGGCCTCCTTTCAGCGAATAAGACAATATAAATAAAGCTGCTATTATCATTCCAACATTAAATGGTATCGCACCATAAGTTAGGGCATAGACAACATAGCCAAATGTTTTAAATGCCATTACTGTCCATGGAAAACCAATTAAAATCGTGTATATGGCGATAACTAGAGATAATCTTTCATCTCTGTAACGCAAATCTATAAATTCAGGCAGATTATAAAGATTATGTACCTTACCCCAAGTCCAAATCCTTGGCCCTATAACATATAAAAATACTAGTCCAGCTATTACCTGAGTAGTATCATATAGAGCAAAAACTCCAAAAGATACAGCATAGCCAAAAGCCCCAGTAAAACAGCTTCCAGTATACCAAGTTGCAAGTATGGTAAACATAACCATATACCATTTAAAACTTCTGCCCCCAACTGCAAATCCATCCATATCTGAACTGTCTTTTAGAGCACTTCTTTTCCTAATCCATATATTGACTACTACCATATATATTATGACTATGCTTATAGCAATCAAAGACTCCTTAGGCATTATCATTCACCTCTTCCAATTTATTATCGATTATCCATAGAGCCAATAAAATCAGAGCTATTACTATATTTATAGTGATTATCCAAAAAATCAAAAATGGCAATCCAAATATCCATGGCTCGATCTTATTGAAAAATTTATTGAACACCGGAGGTATAATCAATGTACAAACCATTGCTATAGCTACAATGATCAGTAATGTTCTTATTTTCTTTAAAAATTTCATATTTTATCCCCCTTCAAATTCCACACTTCCCTACCTTTGAAAATTGTTTTGATTATATTGATTTTATCTAGTTCTCCATTTACTTTTAAAGGATTCTGCGACAAAATCACAAAATCAGCATATTTCCCTACTCTTATGCTACCGATATCTTCTTCTTGAAAACCTATATATGCTGCATCTATAGTATAGGATTTTAAAGCTTCATACACAGATATCCTTGAACTTTTGACGCTATGGAATACGGCGCCATTTATCCCCAAAAAAGGATTCATTTCTGTTACAGGAAAATCTGAACCGGAACCAAATTTGATTCCATTATCTAAAATCTTCCTCAATCGACATTTCATATCGGCCCTTTTTTCTCCAATATATGGCTTATAATTATCTCGTGGCCAATGGTAGTCAAAGACTGGCTGCATAGCCAAAACCAAATTCAAATTTTTTGCTTTTGAAATCAGCTCATCTGAAGCGATTTCAAAATGTTCGATTCTATGTCTATGTCTTTTGGGATTTTCCTTTAATACCGTTTCATATGCATCTATGGCCTGTTTAATAGCCGCATCTCCAATTGCATGCACACAAATCTGTAGACCTTCCCTATGTGCTTTCCCGAAAAAATTTATAAGTTCTTCATCACTAAAATACAATCTACCGTAATTACTCTCATCATTCTCATATGCTTCAGTAAAGGCGGCAGTTCCTGGATCTATATCCCCATCTAAGATACAATTAAAACACCCACCTATTTGTTTTAAATTATATTTTTTAACTTCATCTACATCGGTAGTTTGGTAGTAAATCTTCATATGGAAAGGATAATCATTCATCTCTTCAATCATCTTTTTTACTTCTGGATCATCATGCTGCCTTCTTCCTTCCATAGTGTGAACTGCAGTAATTCCATTTGATGAACATTCTTCTATCAATTTCTTTTTATATTTATTTTTCTGCTTATCAGATATAAGCGAGGGGGAAATTTCAAGTGCCAATAAATTTGCAGCATCTCTCAATAGTCCATCACGTTGGTAATTAAGTCTCAATCCCCTAGACTCCGCTTCTTTGATGACGATGTCGATCGCTAAAGAGTTTACATAAGTTCCATGTGTCCCCGAATTTCTCAAAAATACTGGATTAAATGGTAGTATTTCATTTAAATCATAAATATTTATACTCGAATCTATCATTGGATTTTCTTCATATCCATTTACGAATATCGCCTCACCTATATCGTATTCTTCAGCGATTCTCGATATCTTTTCCAAAACTTGGGCTTTAGTCTTACATTCATATACTCCTGGTTGAGAAATCATCTCCGACCCAAAAGAGAGATGGCAATGAGTATCTATAAATCCTGGGAGCATCGTCAAGCCTCTTAAATCAATCTCTTTTAAGTCTTCGTATTTTTGCCTCGCCAATTTCTCCTCTCCGGTAAATATAATCCTCTCCCCTTCGACAACAACTGACTCCACATAGCCATTCTCCATTGTCAATATATCTCCGCCAAAATAAATCTTCCTATCCATTATAATTACCTCGAGTGTAAATTAATTTTATTAATATCCTAAAACGATTTCATTTATTTTTATTTCTCAATGAATCAATACTAATTATCAAATTCACTAATACTTTCCATTCCCCATAAGATTTAAAGATATTCTAACACTAATCCATTAATAAAACAATACTTTATTGCATTAATATGAGAATTAAATTTAATTCACTCTCTACTGTAAATGATAACATATTATACTATCAAAATTTAAATCTAAATTATAAGATGAATAAAGGGATTTTCCCACAATATTATCAAATACCGATTCTTAGCTTTATCCTATTTAAATTAATCATATTTATTATTCTATTACTCAAATTTAATAGCTAATGATAAATCTATTCTCAAAAATCATTTATCTTTTTTCAGATATGATTAACTTTTCAATACATGGATATAAAGATAATAAATTAGATAGCTCCTTCTGATATAAATCAACAAAACTACCTGATAAAATACTTTAGAAAGGAATGTAAATGATCACATTAATCAAATCAAGATATCTCTTAGCCTATGACGAAAATTTAAATGATCATATCGTCATAAAGCAAGGAGAATTAGCATATGAAAATGACAAAATCATATATACAGGAAAAAAATATAATGGCCGATTTGATAGAAAAATAGATGCAAGCGACTGTCTGGTGGCACCCGGATTCATCGATTTAGATGCTCTTGGAGATATAGACCATACATTAATATTCTATGAATATCCTAAAGATAAATTATCTGATTTAGATTGGTCTTATGATTATTTTTTTAATGACCGTAAAGAGGAGATGTCCCCTGATGATGAGTCATTTAAATCTCTATATGCTTATGTCAATTTAATTCGCAATGGGATAACAACTGCCATGCCGATAACATCTGTAATATATAAGAAAGCAGCCGAGACTTATGAGGAGATTGAGGCTGCAGCTCATCATGCTGGAAATTTAGGTCTAAGGACTTATCTAGGTCCAAGTTTTTTAGCAAAAAAACATGTAATGAATAGAGATGCCAGTAGTAGAATTATTCTAGATTTACCCGCTGATGAAATCGAGAACGGGCTTTTAAATGCTGAAAAATTCATAAAAAATTATCACAATTCATATAATGGATTGATAAAGGCCTGTGTTGTCCCTGAAAGAGTAGAACTTCAAACAGAAGACAATCTAAAAAAAGCAAAGGCCTTGGCTAGAAAATACGATCTCATATTTCGCTTACATGCCGCACAAGGAGCTTTAGATTATTCTGAGATAAACAAAAAATTTGGCTTATCGCCGATTAAATACCTCGATTCTATAGGACTATTGGATGAAAAAACATTAATACCACATTGCACCTATACTTCAGGTAGCCGATATATCGAAGATAAAAGCAATGATGATCAGATGATATTAAAAAATCGCAAAACGAGTGTAATTCATTGTCCTCTAGTCTACTCACGTTCTGGAAATGGGCTTGATTCATTTGGACGATTTATTAGAGAAGGCGTCAATATGACAATGGGAACAGATACATTTCCATCTGATCCATTCATAATTATGAGGGCCGGTCAATTAGCAGCAAAGATCTACGATCAGAATCGCCCCGAAAATAATATCGAGAAATTCTATCATGCTTTTACCATTGGAGGTGCAAATGCTTTAGGCAGAAAGGATTTGGGCCGACTATCAATTGGCGCTAAAGCCGATATAATTCTAATTGACATAAATGATTTTGATATCGGAATCGTAGACGACCCGATACAAAGCCTTTGTCTAGCAGGAAATGGAAGTCTAGTCAAAACATCTATAATAAATGGAAAAACTGTAATGAAGGATCGACAAATTCCTGATATAAATTTAGATGAGCTCAATGCTAGAGCACAAATATATTATAAAAAGATGAAGCATAGCTATTGGTTGAGAAGTAAATCAAAAATTACAAAAACCGAAAATGAATTATTTCACAATAGCTTTCAGATTAAAGAATAGAATTAGGATTGAATTTAAAAAGAGTTTTTGAAATAATCTCTGAATTCATTATTTCAAAAACTCTTTTTGTTATTAGCAACTAAATAAAAATCTGTTATAATCGCATTGTAAAATAAAGAATAATCTATATTTAGAGAATCTTATATATTTTCATGATTATCCTGTTTTAATTTATGTTGCAATTCCCAATGAATTAAAACAGTCATAAATACTCTAATAAGCATCAAAGCCCCTACTTCAATTAGTTGTCTCATATCTCGATAAGCAATTGTCTTTAAAATTTCCGCACCGAGAAGAATTTCCAAAGCGCTTGCAAGACCTTGATTTAATGTAGTATCTCTTTCAGTATTCTTGATCTTAAATTTATATTTAAAGATTATTATATACATTTCTTTT
Source organism: Tissierellia bacterium (assembly GCA_030537815.1). Taxonomy (GTDB): domain Bacteria; phylum Bacillota; class Clostridia; order Tissierellales; family Peptoniphilaceae; genus Microaceticoccus. The sequence goes on from JAUNVF010000047.1 coordinate 7,130, forward strand.
ATAACAGTCGCCGCAATTAAAAAAATTCCACATAATTCAATGAAACCAGCAACATAATAAATCAGCTTTTCCATAAATTCAAACATTTCTTCCTCCTTGTCCTTATTCTATCACAGCTCTATATTAGGGACAATCTAATGGCCATATCATATTTAAATCTAGTTTAGATGATATCTCATTTTAAATAAAATTTAAAAAAGTCCGGTTTATTTATCCTTAGATATAAATAGTCTCTTATGCTTAAATATATAAGATTAAGTTTTGATATAAGATAAAAACTATAAATATTTATATATTTAATTTAAATCTTTTAAATCTAAATTATCAAGCAATATTTCATCTAAATTTTTAAATCATTTATGAAATTTTTAAGATCGTATTAAAGATATAATTAAATGCTATTCTGTTTTTAAGATTTTGCCATTTATATAGTCTTCAAATAATTCCTTTGATTTAATCATGTATGATTTACCAGAGTTTACAATTAGGAATTCTATAAAATTAATTGCGATTATTCTTTTGATTTTAATCAATCTCTGACTCTGCATTTTTATCAAATTAATTTCTCATACTAAAATAGATGATAATTTAATAGTAAATTCAGAAATTTTATCATTAGTATTTTCTCGCTCTCTCCTTACCAGCATTTTGAGGAGAGACATCTTGATTGATTTTTAATCTTTCATAGGCTGTATTAAATTTGTTAAGATAGGCTCATTTAAATTCGATATAATTTAAATTCTAAACTCTACAATTTAGATTCGTCTATCTCCTAATTTATTGATGATATAAATTTCATAAATTCCTTGTATTTTATAGTTGATAATTCTCCATGATCTGTATCAGCAAATTCCTCATATATAGCCTTAGGATAGATTTTTCTAAAATACTTAATATCTAAAGCCATGTCTTTCCTCTCTAGTTCACCATAAAGTAAATATATCTTAGTATCATTTTTTGGCAATTCATCTGGCATAGTATAATTATTGCAAGAGTCAAAACAGTTCTTAATGGTATCATGGCTCAAGCGATTCATAAATCTAATACTCTCGTCATAAGCTTCTTCTTCATCTTCCCAAGGATAAAGCCATCGATCTGGTGGAAATGCCATCTTCATGATCTTTTTACTGCTTCTTAAAATTTTCATTCCCAGTATATCACGCATTAGTATCAATCGAGTCAGAATATAGGGTAATCGGTATGGAGATACGCCTCCGTCAATAATCAAAGTATTGATTTTTAATCTGTCATAGGCATAAATCAAATTAGCTATAGCACCTCCCATTGATAGTCCATAGACGATATCGAATTCCTGATCATATTTCTTTTCAATAAAATCTATTATTTCATCGATAGTATGCTCAACACTAATAAAAGATTTTTCATAAGGCTCATGATATCCGTCATAAATTACCAAAAATATATGCCATTGCTCGCTTAATAATTCAACTACGGGAATATACCATGAATAATCTGAAAAGGCACCAGGTAAAAATAACATTTTCTTCTCATTCTCAATTCCATATTCTTTAATATACATAATCCACCTCAAAACCTTCATATTATTAATTTAAGCTAAATCAATTCTATTAAACTAAAACCCGCTTTCCTAAGTTTAATTCTCTAGATAATATCCAAAATATAGCTGACTATAATCTAAAGACAATAAAAATAGTCTATTAAATCTCCTCTTTAAATTCTGTAATCTATTATTGATTTTAAAATAATCATCTTGGAATTTACTCCGGTTCACTACCCTGAAATTAATCATATAAATTTCTCTATCATATTTATCAATTAATTCTTCTATTTATATTATTGTAGATAAATAGTATAAAGTACTTTTAAATTAATATCAAAAACTACATGATTTCAAGTAAATTTCTTTATTCCTATAATCTAATTTATTGAATATGATTATATCACAGGTATAAATTGCATTAAAGGATAATCATTGTCAATATCCGACAATTATATTTTCAAGTCTATTTATTTAGCCTTATCTCAAATTTATATCGTCTTTTCTGATTTAAGAAACTAATTTATTATATTATAGATAAAACTAAGGCCATTTAAATGCAATCTAATTAAATATAAAAATATACTCTATTCCATAAATTAAACTTAAATGCCATTAAAGGAAATACATCAAATTATTATCTAAACAGTAATATTCGCTAATCTATTTTACACCGGTATTTGCCGGCCTAAATCTCTTTCATATTTAGTACTTAAATAATCGGCAATCGCATTTGCTTCTTTAAATCTTTTTTAGACATTAGCATAATATTTCTTATTTTGAAATCTATAAAAGTATAGAACTCAATCAAATTATTGATATTAAAACCAAAACTATCTCTCCAATCTTAAAAGCTATGGAATCTAGGCAAAGAAAAATAATATTAGAAATATCCCAAAACCTTAAAGATGATTTCAAATTAAAATAGGAATTGTACATGATTAACATGAGGAGATTCAAACACAGATTTTAGAGTTGACGATACGCTCAATAAAAGTAAAAGAGATTGGATATGAAATGAAACTTTAGCTAAAAAAAGAAAAGATATCGAGATTTATACCAAGAATAAAAAGCTTTATTAGACTTATGGTAAATCTACAAAAAAGCAGAAGTCTATCGAGCCAATGCTGATAAAATAATACTTTTTGAATCTACTAAAACTTCACTTGGAGATGATATTAAAGAAAATAAACTCGATGATTTGAGTTTAATGAAAAGTAAGATAAAAGACCTTTCATTAGAGAAATCAAAGTTTTTAAAAGATATATAATATCTAGAAATGCAAACTTTT
>JAUNVF010000047.1:10039-11585 GCA_030537815.1 Tissierellia bacterium
AAATAAAATAGGTGATATCTATAAATACTTTTTAGTCATTTACAATATCACCTTTCTTTATTGAAACAGCTAATCTCTACTCATTAGGGTTTAAATTTCATTAATTCTAATTATTGATTTAATTATCCTTGTCATCAGTTGTATGAACTCCTAATAATGAAATGTATTCAACTCCATTAAGTTCATAGTACACTTCGATTTCTGAATATTCTATAAATGGTTTTTCTTCATTATTTAGGAATTCTTCCATTCTGTAAGTATAAACTCCTCCATTATGAGTGAGAAGACCATCTATTAATTTACTATCATCATATTTGTCATTATATGTATAATGATGAGCAGTAAGCACAATCTTTACATCTCCTTCAGGTTCAACTTTATTATCTCCATCATAAAAGATAAATGTGATATTTGGATCTAAAACTATATCTACACATGGGATATCCCCTTCAATTCGACCTTTAATTTCATCCTTAATACGATCTTTTTTCTCTTGGGATAAAGACTCATATTCTTCTAATTCATAAGTTCTTATAATCGGATTTCTCTCTTCCCCGGGAATTTTAACTTCCATTTTTACATTATTAACAATAGTATTCCTCTTATCTTCGGGAGTTGGTCTAAAATTAAATTGTAAAAAAATAAAGAAAATTAGTGCAAGTAGTACAAGCGTACCCAAACCATATAGAATATACTTTCTAGTTTTACTCATAATAAACTCCTTTGATATTAGTATAATATAATTATGACATGCATTGAAAATTAGTCAAGTCTTTCCTTATGGCCTCTATCGTCTTAAAAAGCGCTGTATCCTCTATATTATATCTTCACTGATAGATTTATCTTCATATTCTCCTTTGTCTGTAATTCATAATCTGTATATAATGACCACCATAATTCAAAAGATGAATTCGGATTTAATAAGGTTTAACTACTTTAAAATGCATTATTAATGATATAATATCAAATATATGCTTATAGCCTTCGTATGAATTGCAAATAATATGGACTCTTTGTTTTTAGAAATGCAGTTATACCAAGCAGCAGGCAACTTATTGCCAACTGAGCACATATATAAATTACATCACTATTTGGATCTCCAACATAAAAAAAGGGATTCACAATGACTCTACTTTCTACATTCACTATAAAGAAAATCCAAAAGATACTTATCATAAAAATCGTCAATGACTTATTAAATGTTAAGGAGCTTATAAAATATACTATGCTCACATATAAAAATATACATGTAAAAGTATTAATTATATAGTCATTTACAGTAATTCCAATATTAAATCCCCAGCCATATAAGACTCGATATAGCATCAAATTTATAATACTGGCGAGCCCAATAAAAAGCAAAATAAAAAACATTTCTTTTAAAAAATTAATGATTTTTGATTTATTTTGTATATATTCAATTTCCATCATTCCAACTTCTCTTAATTCTGTATTATAATTTGATATGAAGATCAAAAAGAAGAGAGGTAGATACATAATAGAAATATTCACAAAGTCCAACACTGTTTGTATATTAAATGCGATC
>JAUNVF010000048.1 GCA_030537815.1 Tissierellia bacterium
GACAGGATTGGATATTCTTTTTATTTATTATATAATAGAACTAATATTAATATTTATTTAATACTTAAACTATCTGGATTGAAGTTTAGCAATATAGGTCAGTTTAATACTTAGAATAGTTAAATTTCAAATATGCTCTTTAATATATAAGTAGGAGGATGGATTTGGAACGGAAACAGGAAAAAATTTTTTATTTTATAGCTTTTGGATTTCCATTTTTAATGACGATTCCAATGATTTATGGATATATGACTAATAGGGAATTGCATCTTTTTCCTTTAAGTCAGATGCTATATCCTGCATTAGCTGTGATGATTGCGAGAAGAGCAACTCATGGAATTCCTAAAAAACTATTATATCCATATGCAATAGGTACTTTTTCACTAATGATTATAATGGTATTGAATTTATTTCTAAATTTAGATATAGCTTTAACTATTGTCAATACAATTCTAATTGTCTTAAGTATATACTTTTTATTTCAAGTGTATGACATAAGTAAAAAAGACGAATACGAGATGAGAATCAATGGATTAGGTAAAGGATCTATAAAAGAGGGAATAAAATATATTTTTTATATTTTTATAATTTCATATATTTTAGCCATTATATCAAATATGATGGATGGAACATTTGATGATTTTATAGAAATAATCAAAGAGCCTAAGACTATAATTTTACAATTATTATTGCCTTTAAATTTTATATTTACTTATATCTTATTTCTAGGTGAAGAATACGGCTGGAGGTATTTTTTACAACCGATATTGCAAAAAAAATATGGAATGAGAAAAGGTCTGATTCTTCTCGGTCTTATTTGGGGAATTTGGCATTTGCCACTAAATTTCTTGTATTATAATAAAATCGATCAGGGGTTTTTAAGTCTCCTTAATCAAATTATTGTCTGTATAGCTTATGGGATATTTTTTGGATATGTATATCAAAAGACAAAGAGCATATGGATTGTCAGCTTTTTGCATTTTATAAATAATAATATGATTGCGATTTTGAGTGGCGGCATTGATGCTCAAAAATTACAGGAAGCTGAATTTACATGGACGGGCATATTATTTAATTTGGTTTTTGCAGCTATATTTTACGGGTTTTTCTTATTTAAAAAATCAATTAGAGATGAAAACTCCAGAATGCCGACTTTGGTAGAGAGAATCGAGAAAGCAAAAAATATAAAAGAGCCGGAAGTTTTAAAGGCTTCTGAATAGTTATCAAAAGATGAATTTGAAAAGAGTTCAATAAATAGCCTATATATTATAATTGGCGGTCTTAATTAAAATAAATCTTAGAAGAATACCTTCTAAACTGTCAGAAATAAAATAAGATATTATTAGTGATTAAAATTGAACGACAGAATATTATAAGAGTATTGATAGTGTTTGAGCGTAAAGATAGAATAGTTGATTGATATAATATTCAAAGCTTAATCATATAGATTAAATGTCAATTTGGGAAAACAGTAAAACATTAAAGTTTTACTGTTTTTTGTGATTTAAAAGCAATCAGCTGGAGATATTGATAAGCAGTAAATTTCATATTGCGACTATAATCTTGGCAATTGAACTTTAGCCTAATCGATAGGGCTAGATAGAAAAAGTCTGAAATTTTCATATTCATAATTTAGATTTTTGCATTCTTTGTTAATTCTCTTAAAGTAATTTTAGATTTCATTAACTTTGAGATAGTCTTTTACTCCATAATAAGCATGCCTTGAAATTACGATGAAAATGGTATTTTTGCGAAAAATGATGTCTTTTCATTCAAAAGATTCACGATTCAATTTAATATCGTAGCTTGAGATAGGACAGATTAATTGCCTATAAGAAGCTATACAAATCTCTATTCAATATTTCTAATTTGAGTATCAGTTGGATTATCTTGATATAAATATTATAATTTAATATTATTTTAGAGATTAAAGAATGAGATTATTTATATAGATTTCAAATAAAAGAGATTATAAATAAAATTAATGAGGATTCTATTGAGCTTTAATAAAATTATTAAGAAATTATATATTTTTAATTTTATATTAAGAAAATGGTATAATGCAATTATTGATTTTTAAACAGAATATTTGTTTAATCGACATGCCGTAAAATTTTATCTTCATTGGGGGGATAAAATAATATTGACATATCATATATAGAGGTAGGATAATATACTCTTGTTGAGTATTATTGTTTTAATTAATCATCAAAGATATAATATTTAAAATTGTTGAGGTGGAAGATGGAAAAAAGAAGTAAAGAAAAAATACGAAATATAGCAATTGTATATATTTTGAGTTTATTTTTGGTCCCTAAATTTGTATTATCACAGTTGATAAATCTCATTAAGGCTGACGCTCAGACTGTGGGAATATCATATGTGGTGATTATTTCTATTGCTATATCGATTTGGGCAATAATCTATTATAAGGAAGAATTATTAGGGTATTGGAATGAATTAAAAGGTCGAAGATTAAATTTATTTTTAACTGCAATCGCAGGATTTGTGATTCTATTATTATTGCAATCAGTATTTTTTATGATATTCGGAGATAGTATCGGCGAGACGCAGAATCAAAAGACGATCGAATCTTTGAATATACCGATAATAACGACTATATTTCCCATATTATCTATCCTTTTAGGACCGATATTAGAAGAACTTGTCTTTAGAGAATATATCGTTGGTAGATTTAAGGGTAAATTGCCGGGGGTGATTTTGGTTTTGATTTCCGCTGCTTTGTTTGCGATTGTGCATATGACCAGTCTTTCTGAACTAAAGGCAGCTACACCTTATTTTCTTCACGGGATTATAGGGTCGGTCATATATATTAAAAGTGGATACAATATCTGCTATCCAATACTGATGCATATGGTAAATAATATAATCGCCCAATTACTCATATATTTAAAATAGATATGATATACTAAGATAAAAGCTATAAGGGGCGATATTATGGATAAAAACGTTGGCGGTAAACTAGAGTCTAGGATTAAGAATTGTTTGATTACATTATTGCCATTTGTTGTATTATATCTATTGTCAAAAACTGTATTTGATAATATTTATCTCTTTAATTGGACTGCGAGGAATTTTTATCTATTTCTGTGGATTTTGGCGATAGCATTTGCGATTTTAGGTAAGATGATTTACGCAAAGGCTATTTCATTTGGAAATATAGTCGGCATATTAATCGGACAATTTTTCGGAGATTTCCTCAGAAATAAAAATATGGCTAAAATAACTGAATCGATGACTGAAGAACAAAAATATCATTTGAGATCACATAAAGGAGTGGCGATTTGGTTGGCAATTATTCTTATATCGCTTATCTTAGCATATATAATTACTAGGAAAAATAAAGATATAGGATAATATTTTCTATAATTTTATAATTGTAGAAAATATTTAAAAATAGACAAGGAGTTAGTATGAAAAAATATATTTTTGGAATAATCTTAGCATTAATTCCATATGCATTTCTTTCATTATATATAGATGCAAATCACAGTTCCTATGCTATATTTGGGTATATGGGGATGTTAATTATAATAGGAATAATCTCTTTTTTGGCTGGAAAGAAAGGTCAGATTAAATACACTTTGACGGCGACCATGATATCGGCATTAGCCTCTTATATTCTTTCGGTTAAATTTTTAGGTAAAGAATGGAATTACTATTTTATACCATTTGAAGCAAAAAATCTCGCAATATTAATTTGCATTATTTCAATTATCGCACAGTCAGTCGCATTTAAAAGATTTAAGGAAAAATTTAATTAATCTATATTAAAAACTGGACATTTACCTGTCCAGTTTTAATATAGAATTTCGCAAGCTGAAGCGACCAGCTTTTCGATAGATTCATCTAATAAATCATCATTTAATTTAGTTAAATCCGATGTGCCAATTATTATAATCTTATACATTTCTGAAAATAAGATAAAATCTTCAGCTTTTTTATCTGTCTTTAGTCGGCTCATTATATATTTTCCGTATTCTGCAGTATTGTCAGTTTTACTTTCTTCAATATCTAATTTAGACATAAGAGTATTATAATCTTGTTGCGACAAGAGCCTGTATATATTATCGTATTTTAAATTAGCTATCAAATATTCTTTCATCTCAGGCAAAGGGATTCCGCCTGGGTATTTTTTTGAAAGCTCTTCAAATCTAATAATAGATTTTTGTTTTCTATGCTGGATCAATTTAAATATAAATTCGTATTTACTTGAAAAAAAATTGTAGAATGTCCCTGTGCCGATGTCGACGGATTTTGCGATATCGGTGATTTTAAGTTTTTTCATCCCATATGTAGTCAGTAAATCATAACCCTTTTCAAGCAATTCGATATATAGCTGCTCCCTTTCTTCATTCGTAAAATTTGCTGGCAAATATTTTCCCCCTTTCATCTAGCTCTTATTCCTGTTCACTATTATATTAACATAGATTTGAAAATCCTGTCAATGAATAAAATTAATAAAATATTCATTGACAGGATAAGCTCAGCCTGATATAATTTCAGTGAATAATAATATAAATATATTCATTGAGAAGGTAGATATGATAGAATTCAAAGATTTTAGTTTTAAATATGCCGATGAAGAAAAATATGCCATAAAAAATATTAATCTAAATATAAAAGAGGGAGAATCCGTACTCATTACTGGATTGAGCGGTTGCGGCAAAACTACTTTGCTGAGGATTATAAATGGCCTTTGTCCCAGTGTTTTTCCAGGGGAGGCAAAGGGACAGTTTAGAATAAAGGATTATGACTTCAGTCAGAGTTCTGCATCAAAAAACTCGGTATTTGTTGGAAGCGTTTTACAAGATTCAAAATCGGGATTTTTATTTAGAGAACCTGAATATGAATCTAAGTTCTCAGCTCAATGTATATTAAAGAAAAGAGATGAGATCGAAAGAGAATACCAAAAGATATTTAGCGATTATAAAAATTTATTTTCTAATGAAGATGTCTTAAATTTATCTACAGGTGAATCCCAAATTTTAAATATACTAAGTATTAAGCTTAAAAAACCGGAGATAATATTGATGGACGAGCCTTCAGCGAATCTCGATTTAAACGAAATAGAAGAACTTAAAAAAAATATACAGAGCTTTAAAGATGAGAATAAGACTATAATTATCGCCGAGCATAGGCTCATGTATTTTGAAGATATCGTCGATAGAATCATTTATATGGAACAGGGGGAGATTGTAGATAAGATTGAATATAAACTTAGAGATACTCCATTAGAATATATCGATTTTAAATTCAGAGAAAATGTCAATGACAAATCTCATATGGATATTCTAAATTTATCTTATAAAATAAAAAAGAAAAATATAATAGAGAATTCGAATTGCAGCATTAAAAATAATGGGATAAATGCTGTTATAGGAGCAAATGGATGTGGAAAGTCGACATTTGGGAAATTAATTACTGGAATACTAAAATCTAAAGATGGAATTATAGCGATAGATAATGAGATTATGAGCCATGCAGAGATAATCAAAAATTCTTATTTCTGTATGCAGGAGGCTTATAAGCAGATGATAAGTTCGTCTGTTCGAGAGGAGATACTGCTTCAGAGAAAGGAATTTTCAGAAGATGAGATATTAGAATTGCTATCTGAATTTGACTTAAAGGAATGTATCGACAGACATCCTTCAAGACTTTCGGGAGGGCAGGTTCAAAGGCTTGGAGTTCTTTTAGCTTATATAAGTAATTGTAAGATTGTCGTATTAGACGAGCCGACAAGTGGACTCGATTATATCCATATGATTCAAATAGAAAAGATTATAAGAAGAATGGCAGATGAGGGTAGATTTGTATTTTTAATTTCGCATGATGTCGAGCTTTTAGCGAATTTAGCCGATTCTTATCTGTGGATTGAAGGAGGTAAAATTCATGATTGTGTAAAAATAAATGAGCAGCGAGATTTTTTGGAAATGCTTTCAAAGATGAGAGGAGACAAAGAAGAAAGATTAGTCGAGAAATCTGATGAAGTAAAATCAGGATTTGTAAACCCGATAGTAAATATAATAGTATTTTTGGCTATGGCAAATGCAATCTTTTTATATCCAGCGAATCAGAGTTCCATTTATTTGCTGGCAATTATATTGATCGTATTTTTGTTAAATAAAAACTTTGCTATGAGCATTAAATTATCAATAATCTATTTAGTTTTAAGCTATATTAAGTCTTTGGCTCCAATTTATTTTAAGGTCGCTATTGAAGTATTTTTGATTAGGGGAATAATGACCGGATTTTGTATGAAGAATATAATTGCAAAGAGGAAGACGATTGAAATAATCGAGGCTCTATATAGGGCTAAGATTTCAGACTATATAATGATTCCATTGATTTCAATTTTGAGATTATTCCCAACATTTTATAGGGATATGAGTATATGTTACTCGAGCTTAAAGACTAGAAAATTAGTCGACTATAGAAATCCCGTACTTATATGGAATAGACTCATTGTCCCTTTAGTTTTTAGCTTGATAAGAAGCGCCGAGAATTTAGCTTCAGGCATAGAGACTAAGGGAATGGTGATCAATGGAAAGAGAACTGTACTGACGGATATAAGATTTAGAATAATAGATTTTGTACTGATCATATCATTTTTAGGAGCTTATATTATAATTTTAGGAGGAAAAATTAAATGAATGACAAATTGAATATCAAGGACTTAGTTTTAATTGCAGCATTTTCCATATTGGGAATAGTTTTGATGTATATTATCCCCATGCCATTTTTGTTTACGCCATATACAGTTTTAATATCGCCGATTTTCCAAGGATTATTTTTAAGTCTGCCTTTCTTCCTTGCAGGAGCAAAGGTACAAAAAAATGGGCAATGCTTATATACTGTGCTATTTGGGGAATAGGTGGCATAATGCCATATTATATTGCCATGATGGTGATAGCGGGAATAATATCTGAATTTATAATTTCAAAGTCAAAAGACAGATTTAAATCACTTAGCAAATCATTTGTCGTCGCCATGATATTCCACTATATCGGTGGTACGATAATACCTCATATAATGATGAGAGAACAGCAGATGGCAATGATAGAACAGATGTATGGAAGAGATTATGCTATGAAGATGCAGGATTTAAAAACTGTGCCATTTATGATAGTGGTCGCTATTTTAATCGTCCTATCTTCAATAATCGGAAGCTATATAGCTAAGAAGTTTTTCAAAAAGCATTTTTAAAGGAGAAGAATATGATCAGTTTAAAAAATGTTTCCAAATCTTATAAAAAAAATCTCGCTCTTGTAAATTTTTCATATGATTTTACTTGTAATTCAGGATACGGGATACTCGGTGTAAATGGAGCCGGTAAAAGCACATTAATTGGTTGTATAACAAAAAATCTCTCATATACCGGAGAGATAGATTATGAAGATCTAAAAATGACAGATATAGGCTATGTACCTCAAGAACTTGCCATATATCCGGATCTTTCTGTGATAGACAATCTAAACTTCTTTGCATCTGTTTATAAATTGGATAGGGAAAGGGCGAACAAGATGGCGAATGAGCTAATGCAAAGAGTTGATTTGATCGATAAAAAAGATGAATTGACAAGAAATTTATCGGGAGGTATGAAAAGAAAACTAAATCTGATAACCGGACTGATTCACGAGCCTAAGCTTTTAATATGCGACGAAGTTTGCGTAGGCATTGATCCGATTTCGAGAATGGAAATACTAGAGTATATAAAAGAGTTGATTGACTCTGGGATAACAGTTTTATACACATCTCATTATCTAGACGAAGTTGAATTCTTATGCGATAAAATACTATTTATAAATGAAGGGAGATTGATACTGGAAGGCGATAAAGGAGATTTAATCGAAAGGATAGGACAAAAGAAAGAATCTAATTTATCAGATATCTATATGAAATTACTTCGAAAGGACGGGGAATAATGTTAAAAAAAGAGCTTAAATTGATGATTAAAAACCCCGCTTATTTCATAATAGCTATTCTGCCTTTTGCACTTTCTTTCTTTATGAGTGAGGGGACAAAAAATTATTTACTTCAATATGCAGTCCAAGCAGATGAAATAATCAGTTCAAAAGAAGTTATTATCTATACTGGAAAAGTATTAGATGCAAGAGCCCAATTTGCAACAAGCGAACTTAGCTTCATGGTCATGATGTCATCTATATTAATAGGCCTTAGCGTTTTTGAAGAGAGAAGGCTTCATATATGGGATAGATTGGTCGGTAAAGAAAGGCTATTATGTTTAAAATTCGCATTGCATTATATATACGATATAATCCTGATAATGATTAATTTATTCCTATATAAAGTCGCATTTGGAATAGAATTTCCAGCGAAAGCATATCTTTTGTTTTCCAGTATTCCCATTATAAGTTTATTTTTGGGAATGATAATCGGATTGACAGTGAATTCAAGGGCAGTACTATCAAATTCAATACTCATGATAGTTATGCTTTTGGGATATTTCGGAGGAGCATTGAGTTTGACATCTGTACTAGCTAATACTAGATTCATGAATGTACTTATGTATATTTCACCACTTACGATTGTAAATAAATTGATATTCAGTTCTATTATAGGATTGGAAAAGAGCTTTGCTTTGTGGTTTATATCCTTAGCAGTTTTTGCAATCATATCTTTATTTTTCTTAAATAGGAGGATTAAAGATGGCGCAGTCATTTAAATACACATTTAAAATACTAAAAAACACAAAAGGATTTCTCGCTTCGATGACTATAATGCCGATAATAATGATTTTGCTAGTCAGCATAACTTTGGCTTATTCCGGTACTCCCGTCGTCGGATATACAGGCAATGGAGAAATTATTAATAGAGTACCTGGTATAAGAGTCAAAGAATTGAAAGAGGAAGATATTGAATATTTTCTCGGAACATCTCAGGGGAATTTAGTTGTAAAATTAAATGACGAAGGCGAAATACAAAGTTATAAGAGCAGCTTAAAAGATAATCCGCTGATTAATAAGATAGAAATGGGAATTGAAAATAAAAATAATAATCAGATTGAAAAACCCAAAATAGAATATTCTATCGGGGTAATATTATTTAAACTCCTGACATCAGCAAGTTTAGTGGCGACATTTTTAATTCAGGATAAAGATAGAGGAATATTTGTTAGGATAAGAAATTCAAAAACCGGAATAGCGGGATATATAATTGGAAAGGCGATCACAGTATTTATAGTTTATGAGATTGCTAATATAATAATACTATTATTTTATAAATTAGCGGGATTCGAATTTGGAAGATCAAGTCCATTGCTTTTGATGTCTTTATTTACGATCACAATCATAATATCGATGGGTGTCTATATTTTTATTGCATCAATTGTAGATAATGAAGGATTCTTGTGGACAGTATCAACAGCAGTATTCTTCCCATTGGCGCTTTGCTCGGGAGTACTTTTTCCCATAAAATATATGCCGAAATGGATGAAGACGATAGCTCATATATCTCCTCAATACTATCTTCAAAAATCATTTGTTGAAGGAGAAATTTTGCTCATGCCGATCATTATAATATTATTGATCTCGATGATCATGATGATTTTAGGAATTAAAAATTTGGCAAAGAAGAATTAGACTTAAAAAATAGCAGATTTTAATTGAGAAATATGAATTTAACC
>JAUNVF010000006.1:0-28683 GCA_030537815.1 Tissierellia bacterium
ATTTGTAGAAGATTAGAATTACATGGAACTATTGATAAAAATTATAAACAAAGTGTTTTAGATAGAGAAAACTTTGGTAGCACAGCATTAAAATCAGGGGCTGCAATACCCCACGGTAATATTGAATTCGTTAAAAAAACTTGTGTATATTTTTATATAAGTAAGACCCCAATAATTTGGGATAATGACAGAGTATATATTATTATTTTAATTTCAATTAACAGAGAAGATAAAAAATATATTAAAAATATATTAAGAAGCATTTTAGAATTAGTTGAAAATAGTAAAAATATAATGGACCTCAAAAATTGTAAGGATACACTTTCAATTATTAGATATATTGAAGGAGTTTTAAATGATTAGAAAAGAGTTAATATTTTTGGATGAGAATATAAATTCAAAGAACGAGGCAATGGAATATATTTCAAAAAAAGTACGTCATTTAGGTATAATTAACAACGAAAAAGAATATCTGTCCGATCTCTTAAAAAGAGATCGGTTAGCTCCAACTTCAGTCGGATATAATATTGCTATACCCCATTGTAAAAGCAAATCTATAAAAAATAGCTTTGTAGTATATCTAAGAACCAAAAAATCTTTTATATGGGACAAAAGAAATAATGAACAAGTAAATTCTATATTTTTTATAGGCGTGCCGGATGATAAAGATAACATCGAACATTTGAAATTACTAGCTGACTTAAGTAAAAAGCTAATGCATAAAGAGTTTAGAAGCTCTCTCTATAGAGCAAAAGATATAAATAGCACATATGAAATACTCAAAAAATAAAAATGGAGGAGATTTTATGAAAGTAGTAGGTATCACTGCTTGTCCAACAGGAATAGCACATACTTATATGGCACAAGAAAATTTAGAGAAAGAGTGTAAAAAAAGAGGATTCGATTGTAAAATCGAGACTCAAGGTAGTTTGGGTATTGAAAATGAACTTGATATGAAGGATATAGAGAATGCTGATTTAGTAATTCTAGGAATAGGAATTGCAATTGAAGGAGAAGAAAGATTCATAAAAAAAATCGTCTACGAAACCAGTGTTAGTGAATGCGTAACAAATCCTTCAAAAGTGTTAGAAGAAGCACTAGTATATTATAAGGAGTGTAAAAATGAATAAAGTTAGAGAGCAGTTACAAATATTATACAAAGCTTTGATGACTGGCGTTTCTTATATGATACCTTTTGTAGTTGCAGGGGGTGTACTAATGGCAATATCATTTTTAGGCGGTAATCCAACTGAAACAGGTTTCCAAATTAATAATGAATTTATGAAGAATTTAAATTCTATAAGCAAAGCAGGCTTTACAATGATGATTCCAGCTCTGGCAGCTTATGTATCGTACTCAATAGGAGGGCGACCTGCTTTAGCTCCTGGTTTCATAATTGGATTTATAGCAAATAATCCAATAGGAGATACAAAAATTAGTGCAGGCTTTGTGGGGGCACTATTGATGGGAATAATAGTTGGATATATTGTAAGATTTATTCTCAAATTAAAAGTTCCAATGATAATAAGATCCATTATGCCAATTTTGGTTATTCCTGTTATAACTACATTTTTTGCTGGCATAATATATATTTATATAGTTTCTGGACCTATTATATCCTTTTCTAATTTAATAATGAAATTGCTTACAGATCTTAGTGGTTCAAACTTAATACTATTTGCAATAGTATTAGGCTTAATTTGTGAAATTGATATGGGTGGACCTATAACTAAAACCGTTACTTTATTTACTATTGCATTAATGGCAAATGGCAATTTTGTAGCTAATGGAATATATAGGGTATGCCCTTCTATACCACCTCTAGCTATATTAATTTCAAATTATTTATTTAAAAATAAATGGACAAAAGAAGATATGACAGCTGCTCATTCTGCTGGAGTTATGGGTTTAGTAGGTATTACAGAAGGAGCAATTCCATTTGTTGTTAAAGACGCAAAAAGTATTTTACCAAGAACAATGATTGGTTGTTCTGTTGGAGCTGTTATAGCAGCTTTAGGTCAAGTAGAATCCCCTGTTCCCCATGGTGGATTTATAACTGCACCTGTCGTTAAAAATCCATTGGTGTATATTATAGCAATGATTGTCGGTTCATTTGTTGGCGCATTAATAATAGGTTTTTTGAAAAAACCTATTATTAATTCGGAGTATTAATCTTATGTTCAAGAAATCTATTTTAGTATCTAATATTCTAGACCCATTAACTCATGAAAAAACTGATCTTGAGCAAGTATACAAAAAACTATATGATTTAAATAGATACGAAAGTATCGAAACACGACTTATTGAAGATGATGAATTAAGACAATCATTCAATAAAATAGCTAAAAAAAGAAAATGGAAAACATTATTTTGGATTACTGGAGTTATGTCAAGAGAAGGATTTAATTTGTCATCCTGTGATGAAACATTTCGTAAAAAATCAGTAGAAAGAGTCTACACACTTATGGACCAAGCAAATCATCATATATGTTCATATGTTGGTATTGCCTCAGGTATAATTGAAAAAGAAAATAATCTAAACAAACAAATAAATAGATTTTCAAAATCAATATACGAAATTGTTGAATATATAGAAAACAAACAATATTCTTTTAATTTAGTAATTGAACCCTTAGATCAATTTGCTCACAAAAAAAATGTGCTAGGTTCATTGGATTCTTGGAAAAAATTAATGCTTAATATCTGTAATATAAGTTGGTTAAAAAATGGCAGACTATCTTTTTGTTGGGATAGTGCTCATGTAGCATTAAACGAAGATGATTTTATCGAAACATTAAAAGTTATGCTCCCATATTTATCACATATCCATTTTTCTGATGCAATCTTAAATAAGAACAGTAATCAATATGGAGATTATCATAGAGAATTTGATGACAAAGGTATAATAAATTTATATACCGCTAAAAATATAGTTCATTATTTAAAAAAAATAAAAATAAAAGATAGATTTTTATTTGTTGCAGTAGAAGTAAGAACCAAAAACAGAGAAGATAGTTGGCGAAATGAAGAAAAGTACTATAACTTTTTAAATAAGATTATTGAATGAGGTATATATATGAATATCGTTATTATTGGAGCAGGAAAAACAGGGAGGGGCTTTCTTGCCCCTTTAGTTTATAAAGAAGTAAAAAGCCTTACATTTATAGATAGAAATCAAGAACTAATTGACAAGTTAAGGAAGAATTCGTATAACGTTTATTATTATAACTATCCAAATAAATCTGTTTGTATTTCTGACTTTGAAATTTATAATATTAAGGATACTCTTGCTTTAAATAAGATTTATGAATCCGATTTAATTCTTACATCCGTGTACTCCACTAATCTTAAAAGTTTAGTATCTATAATTGATACAGCTTGTAATTTAAGAAATAAAAAAGAAAAAATTAAAATAATTTGTTGTGAAAATGGCGTGGATGTCAAACATAATTTAAAGATATTAGATGATAAATGTAATATAACTGAGGCATTGGTCTTCTGTACTACAATGCAATATAATGATTTAGACTTGATAAGTGAAGATTTTAAATATTTATATTATGATAATTCTTTTGAAAATATGAGTTTGAAATTTAAGAATTTAAAACCAGTATCAGATTTTGAATTACTTGTTAAACGAAAAATTTATACATATAATTTTTTAAGTGCATTAATTGCATATATAGGATACTATATTGGTCATAGTATCTTTGGAGAAGCAGCAAATGATAATTTTATTAAATATATTTTAGATAAGTTACATTTGGAATTAGCAGATGCTATCTCTAAAGAATATAATATTTCATTTGAACAGCAATTAAGATTTACACAAAATGCTTTGTCTAAATTTCAGAACAAAGATATTTATGATACTATTGAACGAAATTGTATTAACGTTAAAAGAAAATTAGGACCAAAAGAAAGGTTATTAATGCCTTTAAATATAATGTTAAATCAAGGTAAAAATATAAACCCAATTTTACTTGTTATTGCATGTGCTTTATATTATGGTCGTTGTGAAGAAAATTTAGATACTAAGCAGTTATTAGATACTATTGCGCAATCTTATACAAATAAAAAAGTCAATAATAAGATAAAATATATTTTTAAAGAATTAAATGAACAAAAAGATATAAAAAAAATAAATCTGTAAATCTAATTATAAAAAATACTAAGATTATCTCAAATCAGACTGTGTAATATTTTTCTGTAGCACCCTCGTTATTAGAGTTAAGAAATACTAATTAGGAGGATGTTTTATGGGAAGAAAGAGACCGGAAACAAAGTACCAAAATGTTAGTTGAACAATATCAACCTAAAGATGCTCAAGCCCTTCATGAATCTTCAAAATATCTTTTAGGCGATACTGTGGAGAAAATGTTAAAAACAGAACTAGACGAGCATTTAGACTATGAATATGGACAAGCTCCCCTGTTGCTGGATACAAGAAATGATAGAACTAAAAAGACAGTTAATTCATCATATAAAAATATAGGCTTAAACATTTCAAGAGATAGCAAAGTATCATTTTAAGCACAAGCTCAAATAAATATAAAACGACATATCAAACATAGAAAATCAAATAATCTCAATGTATGCTAAAGGAATGACTGCAAGAGATATCTCATCTCACATGAAAGATATTTATAGTTTGTTATTTCAGAAACAATGGTAACTAAGGTGACAAATAAGATTATTCTAGTAATAGAAGAGTGTCAGAATAGGCCTTTAGGAAAAATTTGTCAAATGGTCTTTTTAGATGTAATACTATCATTTAAGAGAAAATACAATAGTATTTAAAAAAGCAGTATATAGCCCTAGGCTACAATTTTGAAGGCTACGAAGAAATGCTAGGAATGTGAGTAGGAGAAAATAAAACAAGTAAATATTGGCTTTTAGTTTTAAATCATTTAAAGGAACGAGTCCTAGAAGATATCGATTGTATCAACAGATACCTACCACGATTTACTGAAGCAATAGAAAAAGTATATCCAAAAGCAGAAATACAAGAATATATAATACAACAAATAAGAAACTCGACTAAATATGTATCCTATAAAGATAAAAAAGAACTAATGAGAGATTTAAAAGCGGTATATAAGTTGTTATCATAAGATTTAGCCTTAACACTTTTCGACATATTCGAATATAAATAGTCTAAAAAATATCTGATGCGCTTAGGCTCTTGGAGAAAGAACTGAGTAGAGCTATCAATATATTTTAAATATCCACAAGGTATAAGAATGCTAATCTACAACAAATGCTATGGAAAACTTCAATAGATAATTAATAAAAATAACTAGGAATAAAGATGTATTATCAAATTACTACGCTTTACAAAAAATATACTTAGGAGTGTTAGATATTTCTATTAAATAGACCTATGGAATCCGAGGTTGGGATTGAATACTATCTAAATTATCAATATTTTTTGAGGGGAGGCTTTAAATTTGAATAAAAATATTGAAATTAGCTATAAATTATAATGAAAATTTTACAGTTTATTAAAGCTCGGTAAAATTAAGTTATGCTCTATTTCTATAGAAATGGTCATCTATTAATACACAAAACTATTTGCGACCCACTCAAATACCTTAACCTTACATCGGAAATATTTAGAAATTTCTGTCTCTAATTATTTTCTTAATATTATATAATTCCTTTTCAAATTATAATATAAAAACAATCTAAAGCTAAGAAATTATTCTGTAATTTAATATCTAAGCTTTAGTTTTAATGCCCTCTAGTTATCTTATTATATATTATTACCTCTTTAAGTTTATTATAAGATCTAGCTATATTTTGAAATATACTTATTCTTTCAATATTTGAGGAAATAATGAAAGTTAATTTTAAATCTGTAGTCTTAATTATATTCAATATCGTATACTTCTATTGTCCCCCTTTGATGTGCAGGTTTGTATAAATTCTTTTTTAATTCCCTATTTAGTTCATTAAAGATTTCATATTTCGAGATTTTATTACATATATACATAGTGCGAATTACTAATACTCTATTTAAACCAATAGAAGATAATAACACTTTATAGTAAATTTATTATATCTTTTCAGATTATATTCCCAAAGTCTAGAAATTCAAACAATATATTTTTATTCTTAAAATAATGTGAAGCTATCAAAAACGATATTGAACTTTTCAAGTCTTACTTGTATTCATACTAATTTAGTATATAATTAAACAAAAAGGTGATCAAAATGAATCTAAAAATAAAGAGATTTAAGATTGAGAGTTGAGATTATAGGAAGTTTCTTACGATGAGAGATGAGATATTTAGGAAATCTCAGGGACTTAGTATTTATGATGCTTTTAATGATGATTATAATTTTGAGATGTATGACGAATTTATTGATGGTGAAATGATTTCCATTACTTTTTTAAATATAAAATGTGATTAACTGGGTATTGTTAAATCTATGATAATAATCCCTGATTTTCAAAAAATGGGTTTTGTTAACATTATGATAAACAGGATTCATCAACAGGTTAGATAAATTGATGCAAAAAAGGATTGTTCTTAAAGCAAGAGTTAATGATGAATGTTTTCTATGATTTTTTAGGGTACAAGAGAATTTCTGATGAATTTAATTATAAAGGAATAATGCATGTAAACATGGAAAAGAAACTATAACCTGAATATAATATTATTGCGAATCCTACAGGAAATATATCTTCCATCATAAGGGATTTTTACATAAAAATGAATATATAAAAATACCCAAAAAATAATTCTTCTTATAATATAGAAAATCGAGCAGGTTGGTTTTATTTCTAAGCCTAAAAATGATTCTTTAGATCGTATTGAAATGGTGGACGGAGAGTTTTGTACAAATGTATCAAGATTTTGTTCTATATATCTTGCATAAAATATACATTTAAATAATAATAATTTCAACATCTAGGTTTGCGGTATGAATAATGCTATTGTAGCCAATGTAGATTTGAAGGATAGTCTAGCGGGTATAATTATATTATAGAAAATTTCTGAAATTGAAATTGACGATATATCTTATCCGGTTGTATATCTTGATGATATATTATATGTTCTCATTCTTGATATAGAAATTTATGATGATTTGAATCAATTTATATTTATATATAGATAAGAGTAGCTACAGTTCAGGTACTATTACAGATTCTTTATATATGCAGACAAAATCATGTCGTTCCGTTTAGAACAAAGAGTTTTATCAACCGGGCAGATTTTATTCATAAGTTTGAAACTTTGAAAAATAACAAATTTGATATTTATATTAGTGGAAAAAAATTTTATATGATATTTAATTAAATCTTTAATTTGCAAAATTTAATTTATAATCAGTTTTTATCTGAAGAAGAGGAGAGTATAATGAGCGAAAATAAATCTGCTTGTGAAGGATGTAAAAGTGGATGCGGACATAGCAAAGTTGCCGGTATTCAAAAACTTGAACCGAACTCAAGTAGTCGGATAGAAAATATCATAGGAATAGTTAGTGGCAAAGGTGGGGTCGGAAAATCATTTGTGACATCTATACTCGCAACTGCCATGGTTAAAAAAGGATATTATAGCGCCGTCTTGGACGCAGATATCACAGGTCCATCCATTCCCAAGGCTTTTGGCATTGATGAAATGGTCATGGGCAATGGAAAAGAAATATATCCTGCAATATCTAATCTCGGTATTGAGATTATGAGCATTAATTTAATACTTGAAAAGTCAACTGATCCGGTAATATGGCGAGGTCCGATAGTTGGAAATATAGTCGGCCAATTTTTTACCGATGTGGTTTGGAATCATGTCGACTATATGTTTATAGATATGCCACCGGGAACGGGTGATGTTCCATTGACAGTTTTTCAATCCATCCCTCTAAGCGGAATCATCATCGTAACTTCGCCACAGGAATTGGTTTCAATGATAGTTGAAAAGGCTTATAATATGGCAAAGATGATGAATATTCCAATAATAGGTCTGATTGAAAATATGTCTTATTTCGTCTGCCCTGACAATGGAAAGAAATACAATGTTTTCGGCGAGAGTCATATCGATAGATTAGCAGAAAAAATGGGAATACCGGTACTGGCAAAACTTCCCATCGATCCAAAAATTTCAAGTCTTGCCGATTCTGGTTGCATTGAACAATATGATATATCAAGGCTGGAAAAGGCGGTTGAGGCGCTTGAAAATTTAAATTAAAATAGAAATAATATGGAGGTAATTATGACAGAAAAGAAAATAAAAAAACCATCTACGGCTTTTGCATCGCCTAGATTTTGCAATACCGGAAATTTTATGAGAATGGATAGAGTTGACAGCGCTGAAGGATTGGATTTTGCAATTTATGGAATCCCATTTGACACCGCTTGCTCTTATAGGACAGGGGCGAGATTTGGTCCTCAAGCCATAAGGAATATCTCGGTTATGATGAAGACAAATCATCCCGTACATGAGGTAAATCTTTTAGATTATCTGACAGGAGCCGATATGGGTGATGTAAATATAGTTCCCGGTTATATTCATCCGACATATGCCAGAATCGAGGAATTTGCTACTGAAATACTAGAAGCAGGGGCAGTTCCTATAGCTATCGGCGGAGACCATTCCATAACATTGGCAGAGCTTAGAGCCGTTCACAAAAAACACGGAAAAGTAAGTCTGATTCATTTCGATTCTCATGCCGATATAAATGATGAGGTTTTTGGAGAAAAATATAATCATGGAACCCCTTTTAGGAGAGCAATAGAAGAAGGGCTTATCGATCCTTACAAATCTGTTCAGATTGGAATGAGAGGATCTCTTTACGATGCAGGAGAATTTAAATTGGCCAAGAGCCTTGGTCTGACTCTCATTCCCACTCATAAAGTCAGAGAGATGGGCATAGAACAGACGATTGAGAAAATATATGAGGTCGTTGGAGATAATAAAGCTTTTTTGACATTTGATATTGATTTCTTCGATCCCGCATATGCTCCTGCTACGGGAACACCGGAAGTCGGAGGCTATACTTCTCTTGAAGGGCTGCAATTCATAAGGGCTCTAAAAGATATTAATTTTGTAGGCTGCGATGTAGTAGAAGTAGCCCCACCATATGATATCGCCGATATAACATCATTGCTCGCTGCAAATGTAATCTTCGAATTTTTAGCTCTACTCGCATTAAAAAGGAAAAACTCTTAATATCCTTTGCTTGACATGAGCTTTATTACACTATATAATTAAATAAATATTTAGGCTGTGAAGGAAAGAGTAGGCATTTTAAAATCATACAGAGAGTTCCGTTTGGTGAGAGGAATTGATTGAGATCTGCTGAATATGGTTCCCGAGCTTCCCTGTCGATATTTAGATTGGGACATTTGTGCATGTTATAGCACTGGAGTATGATAGTACTCGACGAGGTTTTTTGTCGTGAGGCATTAAACAAAAAAGGTGGTAACGCGTTAGCTTAGCTCACGCCCTTTATGGGTGTGGGCTTTTTATTTTATGGAGGTAAAATATGAAAGAATATTCAATAGAAACTAAATGTTTACAGTCAGGCTTTAAGCCTGAAAATGGCAATCCTAGGATATTGCCAATCTATCAATCCACTACTTTTAAATTCGACAGCTCCGATCATGTCGCAGCTCTCTTTGATTTAAAAGAATCGGGTCATATGTATACGAGGATTTCAAATCCAGGTCTTGAGGCTTTTGAAAGCAAGATCAACGATCTCGAAGGTGGAGTCGGCGCATTGGCAACTTCTTCCGGTCAATCAGCAACTCTTGTCGCCATCCTTACGATATGTAATTCAGGTGATCATTTGATTGCGACAAATAATATTTACGGAGGAACATTCACTCTACTCTCTGCAACTTTGGCTAAGATGGGAATCTCGGTATCCTTTTTTGCCAAGGATGCTACAGATGAAGAAATAGAATCGCTGATCAAGGAAAATACAAAATTGATTTTTACAGAGTCTATTTCAAATCCGGGAGTTGACGTTCTAGACTTTGAAAGATTTGCAAATTTAGCACATAAAAATAATATCCCGCTATTTGTGGATAATACACTTGCGACTCCATATCTAGTAAATCCAATTAAATACGGAGCCGACATAGTGATACATTCAGCAACTAAGTATATTGATGGCCATGCGACTTCAGTAGGCGGTGTGGTAGTAGATAGTGGTAAATTTAACTGGAACACAGGAAAATTCCCGCATCTAACAGATAAAGATCCTAATTATCACGGCCTTAGTTATACAGAGGATTTTGGAGAATTGGCCTTTATCGTTAAGGCTAGAGTAGTATTCATGAGGGATTTGGGCGTCTGTCTATCTCCATTCAACGCATTCTTAATGAATCTAGGTGTTGAAACCCTCCATCTTAGAATGGAAAGGCATTCAGAAAATGCTCTTGCAGTCGCTGAATTTCTAGAAAATCACCCAAAAATTGAATGGGTTAAATATCCATTTTTAAAATCTTCAAACTCTTATGAATTGGCTAAAAAATATCTAAAAGCCGGAAGTGGAGTTGTAACTTTTGGTATTAAGGGTGGCAGTGATGAGGGTAAAAGTTTTATTGACAATCTAAGATTGGCTGCTCTTGTTGTTCATGTCGGAGATATAAGAACTTCCGCCCTTCACCCTGCGAGCATGACACATCGTCAACTATCTGAAGAAGACCAAATCGCAGCCGGTATAAGTTCAAATCTCATAAGACTATCTGTAGGAATTGAAAATATAGATGATATTATAAAGGATCTCGAGCAAGCACTGGAGGCGATCTAATGCCTGTAATCATACCAAAGGGCTTACCTGCTGAAAAAGTTCTAAGTCAAGAAAATATATTTACTATGAATGACCAAAGAGCTACTACGCAGGATATAAGACCTCTTGAAGTAGGAATATTAAATCTAATGCCGACAAAGGAGATAACGGAGATTCAACTTCTCAGAAGACTCTCAAATACTCCACTTCAAATCAATATAGACCTCGTCAGAACCGAGAGCTATGAGTCTAAAAATACAGATAAATCTCATCTAAAGAGATTTTATAAGACTTTTTCGCAAATTAAAAACAAAAAATACGATGCTTTTATAATAACCGGAGCTCCTGTTGAAAATCTGGACTATGATGATATTTTATATTGGGATGAATTAAAAGAGATATTAGACTATACTGAAAGAAATGTATTTTCGGCGATGTTTATCTGCTGGGCTTCTCAAGCAGCCCTATATCATTATTATGGAGTTAAAAAGTACAATTCCGACAAGAAGATATTTGGCGTATTTGATTATTCTCCTCTTGCAGACTCACCCTTGACAAGAGGCTTTGACGATGTCTTCTTCGTCCCTCAATCGAGACATACTTATAATCTCGCATCTGATTTAAATGGTATAGAAGAACTCGAAGTACTTGCTGATAATCCTGAAACGGGTTTAAATATAGCCGCTACAAAAGATTGTAGATTCATATTTGTATCAGGACATTGGGAATACGACTTTGACACTCTTCACTTAGAATACCTAAGGGATTTAAACAAGGGCTTGCCGATAGATCCTCCTATAAATTACTATAGAAATGATGATTCACAAAATGAAATAATAGTGAAATGGAGATCTCATGGAAATCTTTTTTTCTCCAATTGGTTAAATTATTGCGTATACCAAGAAACTCCATATAATATTGATGATATAGGTATTAGAGTTTGAGATTTTGCGAGTCTATTATATAATATAATTAAGAATAATAACTTATCTATTTATCTATTCATTGACCAAATTTTAAATTATTCAATTCAGAATCTGAAAGGAGTTTACCATGGCAAGCGAGAAACTTAGAAATATTAGAAATTATTTGATAAGAAATGCCAGATGTCTTGATATCGCAAGATGGAATTACCATTTTGAAGACGGATCTGACGAAGATGTCTTAAAGGCATTGGTTGCTTATCAAAATCCCGATGGAGGATTTTCGAATGGCTTGAAACCGGGATTGAAAAATCTCATATCAAATTCACTTGATACTTTATTTGCCGTACAGGTTTTAAGGGAAATTGATTATCCTGAAATTGGAACGAATTTTAGAAATAAAATTATCAGATACCTTGAAAGGACATTTAATACCGAAGAATTAAACTGGAAAGTAGATATAATCGCAAATAATAAATATCTACATTCGACATGGTTCACGCTTGAAGAAGATTGCAAACTCGGAGACTATTCTCCAAATATAGAATTTACGGGTTTTCTATTGAGATTTTGCGATGAAAGCTCCGATAATTACGAATATTACAAAAAATCTTTAGATAAAATTCTGAAATATATAGATGACAATAAATATGAACTCCCAATTTATGAAATTTCAAGTTTAGTTCATATGTATAGGGATCTAAAGTCATGTGGTAAGGAAAATATGCTGCCGAAAGATTTTGAATCGAAATTAAAAGAAAAGATAGATGATACTATCGACAAAGACAGTAGTAAATACCATCATGACAGGTCTTTTATACCCCCATCTCTATTTATAGAGGGAAAAGACGACTTTTTATACCCGGGCAATGAAAAAATATGTTCTTATTTCGCTAAATACATTGAAGACAGCGTCAATCCTATAGGTTTTTGGAGCGTAAAGAAATCTTCAGACAAGATGTTTATACCTAGAGATGTATTAAAAATCGCAAGGGGAATACTCACTGTAGACAATATGTTATTTATAGAGAGAATTGTAAAATAATTTAAAGAATGGACTCTCCTTATCTCATATTATAATTTCATAATTTATATTAAAACTAACGGGTAAATAATACTGAGGCTTCTTAACCAAAGATATTAAAGATCTTTGTAAAATTATAAGATAAAAAAGTTTAGAAAGGCTTCACTTTTGATATTATGATAAACCGAAAAATTTCTAGTGATTCTAGATTGTGTAGAAAATAATATATTAAGACTTGCTGAATGAGGATCCATTCTCATTTTGCCTAGTTTTCTATCTATTCGGATTATCATCGATGAAAATGGGTGAGCTTCTATAAATCTTATAAAATATCATGATTTAATAGATATAAAAATTCTAATATCTGCGATTTGAATCAGAATAAAAGTGAATACCAAATATGAGATGAGGTCATAAGGACCAAAAATAAGATTCGGGCATATCCAATGAAATATTTCAAAAGATATGCCCGATTTTTTAATTATCTCTAAAAAATTCTTTTTCTATTAGTTTAAAGCCGCTTTCAATAATTAATTTTTCAGCTTCTTCTTTTTCTGTGATTTTCAATATTACACCCGCCAAATCGTCCCTATTTGAAAAGACATACATATACTGAATATCAAAACTTTCTATCAAAGCTAAAAGATCGTGAAGTGTGCCCGGCGTATTTTTAATATCAACTGCCGTCACCTCGGTCAGACTCGCCGATATATTATTATCCTTTAAAATCTCGTGAGCTTTATTCGGATCTGAAACCATCATCCTTAAAAGTCCATAATTCTCCGTATCAGCAAGCGAAAAGCTTATAATATTGATTCCCGCTTCTTTTATAAGTCCCGTTACCTTAGTTAAAGATCCTTTTCTATTTTCTATAAATACTGTCAATTGTTTTATCATTAGATCCCCCTTAAACGAGTACTCTCTTGTCAATAACTCTCGTGGATTTTCCAGATGTTCTCTCTATCGTCTTTGGCTCGACTAATTTAACCTTGACCGTCAACCCAAGCGCTTGCTTTAATCCATGTGCTATTTTTTGTCTTAATTTTTCAAGTTCCCTTATCTCATCGCTAAAGAATTTTTCATCGACTTCAACCCAAACTTCAAATGTATCCATATTGTCAATTCTATCTACGATTATCAAATAATAAGGCTTAGTTTCACCGAGTTCCAGAAGCGCTGACTCAACTTGAGAAGGAAATACATTAACCCCTCTAATTACGAGCATATCATCAGATCTGCCTGTAAATCTAGATATTCTAGCAAAAGTTCTTCCGCAATCACATCTATCATAACTTATGGAAGTCAAATCTTTTGTTCTATATCTTATCAGCGGAAAAGCTTCTTTTGTCAAAGTCGTGATTACCAGCTCTCCTTGTTCGCCTTCCGGAACCTGCTTTAAAGTTTCTGTATCTACGATCTCCGGCAAGAAATGGTCCTCGTAAATATGAAGTCCCTTATGATAATAGCAATCTGCAGCGACTCCTGGTCCCATTATCTCGCTAAGCCCATATATATCATAAGCCTTTATTCCTAGACTTTCCTCTATATTATCCCTCATATTCGCAGTCCATGGCTCTCCACCACAGATTGCTGATTTTAATTTAACCTTATCAAGATCTCCCTTTCCCTTTATTTCTTCAATTAAATGCAGTAAATATGAAGGAGTGCAGGCTACACTGGTACATTCAAAATCCTCCATCATCGTAATCTGTTTTTTTGTATTTGATGTAGACATCGGAACCACTGTTGCACCTAGATTCTCTGCACCATAATGTAGTCCGAGACCTCCGGTAAATAAACCATATCCATAAGAGACTTGAATCTTGTCATCTTTGCCTATTCCCGCCATCGCCAAAACTCTGGTCACACATTCTTTCCATATATCTATATCTCTTCTGGAATATCCGACAACTGTAGCCTTGCCGGTAGTTCCGGACGATGCATGGAGTCTTATGACTTCTGACATCGGTATCGCAAATAAATCAAATGGGTAATTATCCCTTAAATCCTCTTTTGTAGTAAAAGGCAGTTTTTCAATATCTTCTACTCCATTTATATCCCAAGGCTCGATTCCAAGCTTTTGCATCTTTTTTCTATAATAAGGCACATTATGGTAAATTCTCTCGACCAATTTTCTAAGTCGAATTCCCTGCATATGCTTTATTTGGTCTCGGTCCATACATTCTTTTGTTTCATTCCATATCATACTACTTTTATCCCCTTCGTTTTTAAATATTTCTCCGCTTTTTCGCCATCGACAACATCGATTACCATGAGCGGAGCTTTATCTCCTCTTAAAACCATCGAGTACATATAGTTGACAAAGAATTTTTCCTCAGCGAGTAGCTTTAAAACCCTGTTTAAAGCTCCCGGCTCATCCTCTATTTCTATGCCGACTACATATCCGATTTTAAATCCAAATCCCTTTTCAGAAAGGATCTTTTCAGCATCATCTGCCCTGTCAACTACGAGTCTCAATATACCTACATAAGGAGTATCAAAGACAGAGAAAGCTTTTATATTTATGTCGTCTGCGGCCAGCACATCTGTTACTTCCGATAATGTTCCTATTTCATTTTCTATCAGTACTGAAATTTGTTTAATCATATATACTCTCCTTAGAAAGACTTCTACCGACTTCAAAAGCTTCAAGATTTATATCTATGGTCTTTTGCGGCACAGTTTTTCTTATTACTTCTTTCCAAATATCAATATCGAGATCCATAAATCCTGATAAAGCCCCGAGTACTATTATATTAAATACTCTGACATTGCCTAACTTTTTAGCTTCATTCAATGCATCGACCACGATTAATTTGTATTTTTCACTGAGTTTGTCGTAAATCCCATCAGGATATTCTTCCTTGCCTATTACGACAGGCATAGGATCTATTCTCGCATCATTGACTATCATTATCCCATCACTCTTTAAATAATGGGAATATCTAAGCGCTTCAAGTCTCTCAAAAGCTATCAAAATATCAGCAAAGCCTGCTTCGACAATGGGTTCGTATACCTTTTTGCCATATCTTACAAAGGTCGTAACGCTCCCGCCTCTTTGAGCCATGCCATGCACCTCAGATAATTTCACATCATAGCCAGAATCGAGTATGACTCCCCCAAGAACCCTACTCGTCAACAGAGTCCCCTGACCTCCAACTCCAACTATCATTATATTTTTAGTTTCCATCACAACACCTCATCATCTGAAACTATATCTCGTCTATTATGGAGTCGACCATCTCGATTGCTCCAAATGGACATGATCTATAGCAAAGTCCACATCCATTACACATGGTATCATTGATTAAAGTCGTTCCATCTGAATCAATCGTAAGTGCAGGACACCCTGGTTTCATACAGATCTTGCATTTTTTGCATTTTTCTCTCTTGACGACATATTGATTTACAATAGGAACACCTTTTAATAATGCACAGGGAGATTTGGCGATTATTACAGAAACCTCATCTCTCTTTAGTTCCGTCCTGATTATCTTAGTTAGCTCTTTAATCTCAAAAGAACTTATCTCGACGACATGCTTTACTCCGACTGAATGACATAATTCCTTTAAATCTATCATTTCAGCCTCTTCCTGCATCAGATTCTTTCCGGTTGCAGGATTATCTTGATGTCCCGTCATAGCAGTTATCGAATTATCAAGAATCATAACAGTGCCGGTTCCGCCATTATATACCATATTCATCAATGAGTTAATACCTGTATGTAAAAAAGTCGAATCTCCAATAAGCGCAACCCAGTTCTTTATATAATCCTTACCTCTCGCCTTTTCCATTCCATGCAAAGAGCTAATGCTCGCCCCCATGCATATAGTCGTGTCTATTACATTCAAGGGTTCTGCCGCCCCAAGAGTATAGCATCCGATATCACCTGCTCCATGGATCTTGAGCTTATTCAATACTGAATACACAGCTCTATGAGGACAGCCGGGACATAGTATCGGAGGCCTTATTGGTGCCTTCTGGGCAGAATCATGCTCCATCTTACCTGAAAAAACTTCTCTGAGCATATTGGCTGAATACTCGCCTATCAGTGAAAATAAATTTTTACCCTCACATTCGATTCCCCAAGACTTGACCTGCTGTTCAATCACTGGATCTAATTCTTCAAAAATAATCAATCTATCTACAGCTTTTGCAAAATTCTCAATCAGCTGTTTTGGAAGCGGATGAACTAGCCCTAATTTTAAAACAGAAGCTTCAGGCAAAGCCTCTTTTACATATTGATAAGCTATACCCGATGTTATAAATCCTAAAGATGTATCATTTATTTCGACTCTATTTAAATTATCCATATCAGAGGCATCCTCTGAAAGCCTTTTGAGTCTAGCCTCTACATGAGGATGTCTCTTCCTTGCATTGGCTGGAACCATTACATTTTTAGCCGGATTTCTAGAATATTCCAATACCTCAGGTTCAACTCTATCATTTAATTCTACTAAACCTTGGGAATGAGATAATCTCGTCGTGACCCTTAAAATCACCGGCGTGTCGTATTCTTCACTAATATCAAAAGCTATCTTTGTAAATTCTTTCGCTTCATTGCTATCAGACGGTTCTATTACCGGTACTTTTGCCGCTATTGCAATACTCCTTGTATCCTGCTCATTTTGAGAACTGTAAAGACCTGGATCATCTGCAACTGCAATTACAATACCTCCTGACACTCCTATATAAGAAGCTGTAAATAGCGGATCAGAAGCTACATTCAGACCGACATGTTTCATCGATGCCATACTCCTGACCCCCGCCATTGACGCCCCTATTGCGACTTCTAAAGCTACTTTTTCATTCGGTGCCCATTCACAGTAAAGTTCGTCTTTATACTTTACCAAATTTTCGCTGATTTCAGTGCTGGGAGTGCCGGGATAGGCACTTGATACCTTAACCCCGGCCTCATATGCACCTCTAGCAATGGCTGCATTGCCAAGCATTATTTCTCTTTTCATCATAATAACCTCTTTATTTCAATCATATCTAACTCTTTCTTAAATCGATGACCCTCTTTGCCTTTCCCTCAAATCTTTTTAAAGTCCTAGGTGCAGCTATTTTTACTTTGGAATCAACTCCGGTGATTCCTTTTATTCTCGACCTAATTTGCTTTTCCAACTCTTCAATATAAGAGTAGGAGCTAAGAAGGTCGTATTCCGTAAGCTCTACGACGACAGTCATCTTATCCATATGCCTAATTCTTTCAACTATTATCTCATAATTCGATCCAACCTCATCAATGCTCAAAAGCACCTCTTCAATCTGGCTTGGAAATACATTTACTCCCCTTATAAGGAGCATATCGTCACTCCTGCCTTTAAGAGCCTCCATGCGGACTGTCGTTCTTCCACATGAACAAGGTTCATAATGGAGCGAAGTTAAATCTCCGGTCCTATATCTTATAAGAGGAAGAGTTTCTTTTGTAAGACAAGTTATCACAAGTTCTCCTTCTTCTCCCGGCTTTAAAACTTCTTCAGTTTCAGGATTGATGACCTCAGCTAAAAAATGATCCTCACATATATGCATTCCCTGAAGTTTATCACATTCACCTGAAACTCCCGGACCATTTAATTCGCTCATACCATAATTTTGCGTAAACAAAACTTTTCCTTCCCAGATTTCATTTAATTCATATCTCATCTTGTCAGATAGAGACTCTCCACCTAAAATTCCGTATTTAAGTGAAAAATCCCTCGCGGGATTCATGCCCTGTTCTTGAATCACCTCAGCAATATGCAGAGCATAAGAAGGTGTTGCGACGAGAACGGTAGTCCCGAAATCCCTCATAAACATAACCTGCTTCTCGGTATTACCGGCAGATGAAGGGATTATATCCGCACCTATATTTTCAAGTCCATAATGCAGACCTAGAGCCCCTGTAAACATTCCATACCCAAAACATATTTGTGCTGTATCGTCCTTAGTGGCACCTCCCATGGCTGCTATCCTGCTAACCGTTTCAGTCCACATATCCATATCATTTTGAGTATATCCGACTACAGTTGGCTTTCCCGTCGTTCCGGAAGATGCATGCAGCCTCTTTAACTCTTTCCTATCTACAGCAAACATTCCAAATGGATAATTCTCTCTAAAGTCGCTCTTTACTACAAAAGGAAGATATTTCAAATCTTCCAAGCTATTTATATCCGATGGCTTTACTGATAATTTATCCATCTTTTCCCTATAGGGTTTCACTCTATTATAAGCGTATTCCACCTGCTTTTTTAATCTTTCCAGTTGAATCTGTTCTATCTCATCTCTACTTAACTTCTCTTCTTTTGCCCATATCATAATTATCCTCCAATTTATTAGTCAAAAAGTGCGGAAAAAATCCGCACTAAATTTTCAGCTTAAAAAGAATTATAACAACCAAGAAAGAGAATGTCAAATAATACCTTAATTAATTTAACCTTTTTATGCTTTTATCTGCTAAATCGGGCTGTCTTTTTATGCTTTTTGTCAATTTAAGCTCTATAACTAGATTCATTACTATTATAACAGATTTTAAAATTATTCTGTATAAATTTTGCAATTCAAAAATTAAAAATTTAAGCATAATTGTAAATTTTACTGTAATATAAGATTGTTTATTCTTTAATTTAACATATAATAGGTTTTGTGTGTAAATTATCGTCATCTAATATATCTATGAAAAGGTTTGTCTTTTAATATTTGTAAGTCTCTGTGATTATTCTATTTATATTGACAATTATCTATATTTATAATATACTCTATTTAAGGAATTATCCTATAAAATGATTATCTTAAAGAAATTGGAGGAGTTATTATGAAAAACAAATTATCATTTGTATTGATACTGTTAACAGTACTAGGATCTGCTGTTATAAGCAATATAAGCACTTTAAATGCGAACTCAAAGTCTTTTTTCTATGCAGTAGCAGCAACAATATTAATTATAGTTGGACTTATTCATTTAAAATTTGCTAATGCCAAAAAATAAATAAAAATTCGGCTGTATCTTTATAATCAGCATGATGTTTAGCAAACCTAAAGATATTAAAAATCTCTTTAGGTTTTTTTATTTATATTTTTTGTAATAATATTATTATTATAATTATTAACTATAACTTTTATACTCTATCTAAAAATCCATATTAAAATTAAATAATAATTCTATAAGTTTCAGATGATTAGAAGATAAGACAATTTAAAATCCAAATTATTGGATTCACAGAATATAAATCTATTTAATCATTTATAGAATACTCAGATGCATAAAATATGATTTTAAATTCCATATATAGGTTTCCTATCTGATCGATAAAAAAAGCCAGCTTATCCAAAGCTGACCAAAATTCGAATTTTATCCAAGAAAAATTAGAAATAGCTGCGTCTTTTTAAATTTAAATTCACAATATAAAAATCGAAATCATCTAATTGTCATATTAAAGAAATTAATCCCATTCTCTTTTTCTCTATCATAAATAAATTTCCCAATAGTTTTTTAATGATTTAAATATTGCCATAATAATCTATATCTTTAATATAGGTAATATAATTTTCTATAATAGTATTTATCTTCTATTAATTCTATCGTATATGCGAATTTAGTAGCAATTAATAGCCAGTCTATATCTAGCTAAATACATTGCCTGCGAATATCATTTTTTATTTTAGATACAAATCTTTAAAAGCTTTTGGAGTCATCAAAAGTATCTTCTTGAATGAATTATAAAAATTCATCTTGCTCTTATAGCCTACCATAGCAGCAATTTCCCCTATATTATATTCGCTATTTTCCATTAAATCTACAGAATGATTTATTCGCTGATAACTAATATACTCGTAAACTGTTTTCCCTGTCAATGCTTTGAATCCCTTTTGAAGCAATTTCTTATTTATGAAGAATTTTTCAGTTAAATATTCTATAGAAGGTGGAGATATATAATTTTCATCTAAATATTCTTTTACTTTTTTTATTTGACCATAATTGTACTCAGATATCTCTTGTGTCTTAGCCTTCAAGCAGTAATCAAATAATATAAGGAAGGTCTCCTTTGCCTTTAAATTTATATATTCTGGGATTAATTCTTCTTTAAATCTAATTGATTTTAATTGCTTAAACAAAAATAATAATTCCTCTGAATATATAGTTTTATTATTTAATGTAGACGCCATGAATTCTAAGGAGTATTTATTTAAGTCAAAATTCTCAGCGAGTAATTTTTCTCGAATTACGAGACTGGTAGATTTGAATACTGAATTATTATCAAATCTAGAATAAACTACCCTCGGCAAAAAATTTATTGAGCAGTTCAAACCTCTCTCTATATTCTTTATATCTTTTTTTCGACTATAATATTTCCCCTCCGCCTCCTCCGCTAAATAAACTGAAATAAATTTTTCAGATATACGACTTCTTACAAGGGAATGTTTATAATTAATAAAGTCAGAATATGTCAAAAAGGAATTTTCAATATCTCCTATGACTTCAAATTGACCTATCCCTAAATCTTTTGGGCAATTATAAATTTTTCTATTTTCTCTAATTTCTAAATTCCAATCTTTATAATATGTAAAAAATTGAGGAAGGCTTTTATAAGATAACATATCATTCTCCATTAGTATTGATTAGGGACTAAATGAAAATCATCATCAAAATATCAAAATGCTATATATTCCGCTTATAACCGACTTTTGTTCTAAAATAGTATCTCTTAGTATCAGTATAGCATATTGACTTTAAATTTTCCATATAATAATCTATATCTAAATTTAAATAGTCGCAATCATATTTATTTTTATAATTATTATAATAAATTGGAAGGTGAGTAAATGAAGAGGAAATCAAATTTATTTTTTATATTGGATATTGTAGGAGATAAAAAGAATAAACTGATCATCGCATTTTTTAGCGGATTGATTGCAACTATTCTTGAACTATTCCCCTATATCTTATTTTACAAATTAATCGTCGATATAAAATTCGGATATCCTGCACAAGAAATATATAAATATATATTATATGGTCTATTAATCGTATTGGCTTATATTATTTTCTATTCGATATCTCTTATATTTTCGCATAATGCCGCTTTCTCGCTTCTTCACGAATTGAGAGTACAAACTTTAGATCATATGGGTAATTTGAATTTGGGATTTTTTAGGACTAAATCTACGGGAGAGATTACTAGAGCTATGGATGAAGATATAGAAAGGATTGAGATATTTATTGCTCATCAATTGCCTGATATTATAAGCTCATTTATTACTCCCATCTTTATACTATCATTCGTGGTCGTGATAAATCCGATATTGGCAATTGTATTGCTAATTCCTGTGATACTTAGTTTTATTACTATGTATAAGATTTATAAAGGATATGACAATCTATCTTCGGAATTTAATGAGATTTTAATCAAATTGCATTCAACCATTATCGAATATATTAATTGCATAAATCTATTTAAAGCATTTAATTTAAACGCTCGTTCATTTGAAAAATATATGAATATCACGACGAGATATAGAGATTTATGGAAAGAAATTAATATAAAATTTGCAAAATTAGGTTCCATATATCAATTGCTTATGGATTCTGGTTTATTATTTGCAATACCTATGGGCGCATGGTTCTATTTCTCAAATAAAATCGATTCAATATCCTTTATCGTGCTTTTGCTCGTCTGTTCAACATTTATGGTAAATTTCAAGAAAATCTTGACGGTCGGACCAAGTCTTTCAAGGCTGATGATTGGAGTGGACAATATAAGAAATATTTTAGAATACAAGCCGTATAAAGAGCTTGAGCAATATGAAAATCCTAATTTTAAAGGAGATATTAATTTTAATAATATCAGCTTTAAATATAATCAAAAGAATGTTTTAAAAGATATTAGTTTTAAAATAAAATCGGGAGAAAAAGTTGCATTAGTCGGACCTAGTGGCTCAGGTAAAACTACTATTGGAATCTTATTGGGGCGATTTTGGGATTTAGAAAAGGGCTCAATAGAAATTGACAATATTAATATTAAGGACATTGAAATCAGCAATCTATATGAGCATATTTCCTTTGTATTTCAAAGCACATTTATCTTGCAAGATACTTTTAGAGAAAATATAGCCATGTCTAGAAATATTAGTGACGAAAAAATTATTGAAGCTGCTAAAAAAGCGCAGATACATGATTTGATTATTTCTTTTGAGAATGGATACGACACTGTATTGGGCGACAATCGTGGAATTAAACTATCAGAGGGCGAAAAACAGAGACTAGCTATCGCAAGAGCAATTGCAAAAGGCTCTGACATAATCGTACTTGATGAAATTACATCATATTCGGATATTCAAAATGAAGAGAAATTACAGACTGCACTTCATACTCTATTGCAAGGTAAAACTGTAATCATAATAGCGCATAGGCTCTATACAATTCAGAATGTAGATAAAATTATCGTATTAGACGAGGGTTCTATTATTGAAAGCGGAAGTCATGAAGATTTGATTTTAAAAGACGGTATGTATAAAAAATTATGGAAGATTAATGAGGTAAGCTATGGTATCAAAGATTAAATTTATACTGGGAGTCAATAATTACAATAGGCTTAAAAAGCCAGCTATATTATATCTTATCGACTCAATATTTAATGGATTCAATTTAGCCTTTATGTTTTTAATACTATTAGATTTAGTAGAGGATTCTCTGCGTTTAAAAAAGGTCTTGATAATTATCGCTCTGATGATTTTGATTAATTACATTAGATTTTTGCTATTAAATAAATCTGCGATTTCAATGCAAACAGTGATGGCAGATTTAATGGCAGACTTGAGAATAAAAATCGGCGATCATATCAGAGACATAAATATGGGCTTTTTCAATAAAAACAGTTTGGGAAATATCACAAATATCGTAACTAATGATCTGAACGATTTAGAAACCTTTATAACTATTGTCTGCGTCGACATGATTCGAAATATTATATCATTAATATATTTGGCGCTAATTATTATAATTCTATATCCACTTCCAGCAATAATTCAATTATTGATACTGTGTTTGGAAATACCTGTGGCTATGAGATGTATAAAGATAATCAAAGGCACTGGTATTGATTTAAAACTAAACAAATCTTCAATGACTTCAAGAATAATTGAATATATAAAAGGGATTGAAGTATTTAAATCTTATAATTTGACGGGAGAAAAATTTGATAGATTAAAGCATGATTTGGAAAATGTTAAAGAAAAATCTATAGCTATCGAGACTAAAGTGCTGCCCTATTTAATTATCGCATCTTTTATAGTCTTTGCTTCGCTATATGCTGCATTATTTTCCGCTTATAAACTCTATAGACTGAATTCTATGACGAGCACAAATATAATTACATTTAGCATAATAGCTATATCCTTAATCTATATTACGAAATTATTATTTGGGCAGGTATTGGAATTTAATAATATGAGCATTTCTGTTGACAAAATTTATAATATTTTAAAGACTGAAAAAATGGATTATAAGTATAAAGATTATGAATTCAAAAATTATGATATTCAATTTGATGATGTGCATTTTGGATATCTGGAGGACAAAGAAGTCTTAAAGGGCATGAGCTTTATAGCTAAAGAAGGTCAAAAGACGGCATTGATTGGAGATTCCGGTTCCGGCAAATCGACTGTATTAAATTTGATAGCTAGATATTGGGATCCAGATAATGGAAAAATATCAATAGGAGGTGAAGATTTAAAAAATATATATCCAGATACAATACTCGACAATATAAGCATCGTTTTTCAGGAAGTAAGTCTTTTAAACGATACTATATATGAAAATATTAAAATGGGAGCTAATAAGAGTAAAGATGAAATAATAAGAGCTTCAAAAATAGCTCATTGTCACGAATTCATAATTAAAATGGAAAATGGCTATGAAACTATGATTACAGAAGACGGTTCAAATCTCTCTGCAGGAGAGAAACAGAGGATTTCCATAGCAAGAGCGATTATTAAGGATGCGCCAATAATTCTTCTCGATGAGGCAACTGCATCATTAGATGCTGATAATGAATTTTTAATTAATTCAGCACTAAATGAAGTTACTAAAAATAAAACGGTTATCATAATAGCCCATAGACTAAATACGATTATAGATTCAGATCAAATCATAGTCTTGCAAGATGGCAAAGTTTTGCAAAAAGGCTCACATGAAAAATTGATGAGTCAAGAAGGAAAATACAAGCATATGATTGACTCGATTAAAAATGCAAAATATTGGAAAATTTAGGAGGACAAAATGAAATCAAAATTATTAATTCTAATTTTAGCATTAGCTCTATTGACTGGCTGTAATACAGCTAAAAATGATGATGTAAATAATCAAAATGAAGAATCAAAAACAGAAATTAATTCAAAGGCCGAAAAAAATGAAATCGTAAAATCGAAAATTAATTATCCCATGACTGTAAAACACGCTTTAGGCGAAACTGTTATAGAAGAAAAGCCAAAGAGAGTTGCGACAATAGCAATGTTAAATCACGATACTGTCTTAGCTTTAGGAATTGAGCCAGTGGGCATTTCAAAGACCATTTCTGGAATCGAAGATGAATTGGGCATGGTCCCTTGGACTAGAAAAGCATATGATAAATTAGAAAATAAACCAGCATTATACGACAGTATTTTGAGTATCGACTATGAAGCAATAAGCAATACAAATCCGGATATAATCTTGGCAGCTTGCTCCGGCATAACTCAAGAAGATTACGAACTTTTATCTGAAATAGCACCGACTATTGCCTATCCGGAAGCACCATGGTTGACTAAATGGAGAGAAGAGATAGGACTCAATTCTAAAGCGATAGGCATGGAAGATGAAGGTCAAGCCTTAATAGCTAAAATGGAAAATATAATTCAAGAAAAAGTCGAGAAATATCCTGAAATTAAATCAAAAAAAGTTGCCGTTATTGGGATAAACCCCACTGATTTGGGAAAATTCTTTATAGTTTCTACTCAAGATCCAAGGGTCGATTTTTTAAAGGACTTAGGTATGATAATTCCTGATGATATAAAAGAATTAGCAGATTCGAGCGGGCTTTTTGCGACTGAAATAAGTTCAGAGAATATAGATATTTTAAAAGATCTCGATTTATTAATAGCAACGGGGACATCAGATACACTGGATATTTTACAGAATGATCCTTTATTTGGAACATTGCCTGCAGTCAAAAAAGGCGCTGTCGCAGTATTGACTCCAGATTCAGAAGTCGCCGCTTCAGTAGTGCCTTCAGCACTTTCCATCCCCTATTCTCTTGAAGATTATATCTCGCTATTAAATGAAGCTGCTATAAAATCAAAATGATTTCTAAAAAAGACATAAAGCTGATAATTATATTTTTGCTTCTGATAATTTTAGTCTCATTTATGTCATTGGCATTGGGGCAAAAAGAATCAATTTTACTGAAATGATAAGAATTTTAAAAACTGGAGAAGAATCTATCGATTCTAAAATATTAGCAAAAAGAATTCCGAGAACTCTTTTTGCTCTCATTGCCGGGATGTCTTTGTCGATATCAGGAGTATTGATGCAGAGTTTGACTAAAAATCCAATCGCAGATCCTTCAATATTGGGAATTAATACCGGTGCGAGTTTCGGCGTTGTCTTTGCTATGGCTTATTTAAAAATAACATCTTATTATCAATTTATTCTATTTGCACTCCTAGGTTCTACTCTTGCGGCTATACTGGTATTTATGATAGCCTCGGGAGGAAAAAGTGGTCTAAATCCGATTAAATTGGTAATATCCGGAGCGGCGATATCAGCGGGATTCTCCTCAATTATTAAAATAATACTATTGCCAAGGCAAAATATTATGTCTACTTTTAAGCTCTGGCAAATTGGAAGTATATCTGCGGCGGAATACGAAAGTTTATTGGCTATAATTCCCTTTGTATTATTGGCGATTATAGTAACTGTAATCATCTCGCCAAAACTCGATATATTAGTCTTAGGCGATGAAATAGCTACAGGCTTGGGAGTAAATGTAAAACAAACGAGATTAATTGCAACTATAACTTCGGTCGTCTTTTGTGCAGTTATAACCGCCATTGCTGGTCCAATCGCTTTTTTAGGGCTTATGGTTCCAAATATTGTGCGTGCAGTAATAGGAAGTGATATTAAAAGATCTATTGTCTATTCTGCACTATTCGGTTCTTTGTTTCTTACAGTCTCAGATATTTGCGGAAGATTATTAGGCGCACCTGGAGAATTAGAAGTTGGTATAATTACTTCTTTTATAGGCGCACCGGTATTAATTTTTATAGTTATGAAAAATAGGTATAAGGCGATATGAATAATATAAAAAATGAATTTATAAAAAGACGAAAAAAT
Source organism: Tissierellia bacterium (assembly GCA_030537815.1). Taxonomy (GTDB): domain Bacteria; phylum Bacillota; class Clostridia; order Tissierellales; family Peptoniphilaceae; genus Microaceticoccus. The sequence continues at coordinate 27,041 of JAUNVF010000006.1, forward strand.
ACAATTATAATAACTTTTGTGCTTACAATTCTTATGTTGATTTTAGCCATAACAATGCTTATGTATGGAAATAAGCTCTATTCGATATCGACTGTAATTAAAGTCTTAACCGGTCAGGATATAGAAAATGCCGGATTTGTAATCAGAAAACTTAGACTTCCAAGAATGATAGCGGGAATATTGTCGGGCATGGCATTAGGGATTGCAGGCAACACTTTTCAGATGATGCTCCGCAATCCATTGGCTAGCCCCGATGTATTAGGAATTGCCTCCGGTTCTAGCGCTGCGGCAGTCTTTTGCATCCTAATACTCGGAATGTCGGGAATTAATGTTTCAATTATATCGATTATCTGCGGATTAATAACTTCCCTCTTGATTTTTCTATTATCTCGTGAGGGCAAATATATCGGTGGAAAAATAATATTGATTGGAATTGGATTTCAGACTGTTTATACTTCGATTATCATGTTTATACTTTCAAAGTCTAATGAATATGATATTCCAAAAGCTTTGAGATGGCTAAATGGCAATCTAGACAATGTGAAGGGCGAATATTTACCATATCTATTTGTCGTCCATATAATCTTTTCGGCTATAATTTTATTGAATGAGAAAAAGTTGCAAATCCTAGAGCTGGGCGACGAGAAGTCATTGAGTCTAGGTCTAGATATAAAAAAGAGCAAATTTATATTGATGATCAGTTCTGTTTTAATGATATCATTTGCTATTTCAATAACCGGACCGATATTATTCGTCGCATTTTTAGCCGGCCCAATTGCGAGGCAAATAGTTGGCAAAAGTAATTCAAGCACGATTGCAGCCGCAATGGTCGGAGCGATTATAGTTTTGTCATCCGACTTAATTGGTCAATATCTTTTTGCGACAAGATATCCGGTAGGAGTAATTACAGGCGCAATTGGAACGCCTTATCTGATATATCAAATAATAAAAATGAACAATAGTGGAGTATCTATATGAATAAATTATTAAAGACTGAAAAATTAGATTCCGGCTATGGAGGCGTCAAAATTATAGAGGATATAAATTTATCTTTACCTCAAAATAAGATAAGCGTTATAATTGGCGCAAATGCTTGTGGTAAATCTACACTACTAAAGACTATGGCTCGGCTTATTAAGCCTATTGATGGCGGGGTATTTCTAGACGGCAAAGAAATAAATACAATCAATACAAAACTATTGGCGCAAAATCTTGGACTACTTCCACAAAGCGGTATCGCTCCGGGAAGTATCAAGGTCTCTGAACTCGTTGCTAGAGGCAGATATCCATATCAAAATTTACTCCAACCATTACAGGATAGAGATTATGAAATAATTGATGAATCTCTCGAATTAATGGGGATTAAAGATATCAGCAATCGTAATATCGATGAACTCTCAGGAGGTCAAAGGCAGAGAGTATGGATTGCAATGGCATTGGCTCAACAGACAGATATATTATTGCTCGACGAGCCGACGACATATTTAGATATAAGTCATCAAATCGACATTTTAGATTTGCTTTCAGATTTGAATAGAAAAAGAAAGACTACAATTGTCATGGTATTACATGATATCAATCTATCGGCGAGATATGCGGAATATATATTTGCCATGAAAGATGGAAAATTGGTAGCACAGGGG
>JAUNVF010000006.1:28783-58577 GCA_030537815.1 Tissierellia bacterium
CGATATAAGAAAATCTGAATTTAAATATCTTTAAATTTAAATTTTATTGAATCTATGCAAAAATTTAACTCCATTTCTATAAGAATCATCAATAAATTATAGATGAAAATGTATCAATCCTTAAATTCGATATGAAATTAATGCAAATTATACCCCTTGGATACGACGAATTTAAAACCAGAGAGTATTCTAATTCTCTCTGGTTTTTATTTTAATTTACATCAAAAAAATCAAAATATACAAATCTATACAAGAATATTTTTAAATACTATTTTCTTTTAATATATCTAAATGCCTTTATTTTAAATTTTACCTATCCTTTTACTATTTTAGTTTTATTATTAATGATTATTTCTGTATCATTTAATCTTCATGCCTAAGAAATTTGAAGGTATTGCCAAAATAATGATTCTCTGGAGATTTAAGTTTTTTCAGAACGACTATTTTATTTTTAATAAAATAATCTATACAAATATAAAATTATCATAATTTTTTCCATCTATATAAGCCGATCTCTTTTTTATCGGGACATGAAAATAATAGTTGAGATTTTCTTCATTTAAAATTTCATCTTTAAATCCAAATATATGCTCATTTTCGCCCATCAGTAGACATTTATCTGAAATTTTTGACGCATAATTTAAAAAATGTGTATTTAATATTATAGACCTACCGTCATTAGATAATTCTTTTAATAATTCAACTATCTTTCTCTGATTTTTAAAATCCAGATTTGTTTCAGGTTCGTCTAGTATTACTAAATGTGGATCTGAAACAAGAGCCTTAGCTATATAGCACATTTGGAGTTCCCCGCCGCTTATTTCATTCACAGATCTATCCGAAAGTTTTTCAATACTCAATCTCTTCATCATATCATATGAGATTTGATAATCTTCTTCTGTTGGCTTTGAGAAAAATGAATTTAGCGAATATCTTCCAAATGATATGAAATCAAGTATATTATATGATAAATTCAAATATTTTGCCTGAGGTACATATGATAATCTCTTTTTGGGATCTATCTGTATACTTCCTTTATTTAAATTTAAAATCCCACTTATACATTTTATCAATGTGGTCTTTCCGGTACCATTTGAACCCATAATGGATAGAATTTCCCCCTCCTTGAGTTCTAAATTAATTTCTGAAAAGATCATATTTTCTTTATCATAGTAAAATGAAGCGTCTTTTATTATCATTGATTTTCTCCCTTGATAAATAAAATCATAAATATAGGAGCTCCTATAAGAGCCGTCAACATTCCTATGGGTATCTCTGAAAAACCGATACTTCTAGCGATATCGTCTATTAATAGAAGGAAAACTCCTCCAATTAAACCGCTTATCGGAACTAATTTCCCATGATTATAGCCTACTATGGTCCTCGCTAGATGCGGTATTACTAATCCTACCCATCCGACAACTCCTGCCACAGTTACAGATAAAGATACAATGACTGAGGCCGTCGTTAAAACTAAAAATCTCAACTTGCCGGGATCTATTTTAGATACTATCGCTTCCTCATCTCCAAGAGATATTATATTAAGTTTCCATCTAAGAAAATATATTATTAAAAAGCAAATGGCAAATATCGGTAATGTAAATATGAGTTGCTCTCTATTTATCGAAGAAAAACTACCCATCAACCAAAAAGTTATCGCCGGCAAAGTATCCTCTGTATCAGCAAGGTATTTTACCACCGCTATCATCGACATAAACACAGATCCAACTATCATTCCGGACAAAACTATCGTTATGATTTCTTGATTCTTTTTTAGCTTCGATATGGCAAATACCATAAAGATACTCAATAATCCAAATAAAAATGATAGTAAACATGTCATTATAAAAGAGCTGGGAAATAGTAGAATACCTGCCGCAGCACCAAAAGCGGCTGCTGAAGATGTACCCAATACATCGGGACTGGCAAGTGGATTCATCAATACCGCCTGATAAGTAGTGCCGGCCACACTTAGTCCAATCCCAACGACAAATGACATTATAATTCTAGGTATCCTGATATCAAATAAAACGGCCTTTTTAATATTCTCTGAATCTCCAGAACTAAAAGATTCGATTACTTCTTTAAATGTCAGACTATATCTACCGATGAATGTCGAAGCTACCAATATTATGAGTATCAATATGCCCAGACCTATTATCAAAATTCCATATCTATTTTTATCATTCATATCTATCTATGATTGTATATATTATCTAATAATTCATCGTCTAAGTCCAAATCATAAGCCGTCTTGTAAAAATCTTTAATATATTGATCGACTTCTTCCTTAGTGATAGCTTCTTCATCGACTTTATTAAGCATCCATATCGGCAATAAGGGAGAATCCGAGCATGGCATTCCCCAATTATAAACTCCATTGGGTATATCGTAAACCTTTCCATTTTTTACAGCATCTAAATTTTCCCAGTTTTGATTTGGTATATTTCCCTCAATCATATCTTTGGCTCCAGCTCCTGTACCTACAAATATAATATCTGGATTCCACTCGTGAATCTGCTCCATAGAGACTTCCGCCTGTCCTGCACCTTCATTAAATCCCTCGAGTTCTCCGGCCACATTTTCTATTCCTACCAGCTTCATAAATCTATCGCCATAGCTATTTTTACCACTCACCATTATTCCCTTCATATTAGAGAATATATACATACCTTTGACTTCCCTATCCTTAGAATTTTCAGATAAAATACTATTTGTTTTATCCCATGCATTTTTCAACTTGTTTTGGTTGTCGATTTTAAATATATCCGATAATGCCTCTTCCCAATAAATGGTTATCTCTTCAGGATCCATTGTAGCTATTTTAAGATTCTCGACAGGTATTTGAAGATTGCTAAGTCCCTCGTCTCGAAATTTCCCATATAATAATACGATCGTAGGATTTAGATTAAGTAAACTCTCCTTATTTACTTTAAAATCGGTATTGACAAATTTAGTATCGATTTCCTCATAGTCGGGATTTATGCATTTCAATATTTTGGGATTAGCTGAATTGAATGTTCTAGGATTAACTCCGACCACCTCGTCTTCAAGATCCATAGTGCATAATATCGAATATATCGGAGGAGATAAAGATATGATTCTGTTTTCTACTTTCTCTTTGCTCGGCTCTTCAATCTGATCTTTGTCATTGTCATCATCTTTGTTTAATTCAGCTTCTTTTTTCTCTTTTTCTTTTTCCTCATTTTATATTTCTTAGACTGATTCAACTTCTTTATTCTCATCCTCATCTTTAATTTCTATTTTTTCTTGAGTATCTTTAGCTAATTTATCTGCCTCTTCTTTTCCTCCACATCCTGCAATTAAAATTAGGATTAAAAGCATAAAAATAATAAAATTTGTTTTTTTCATAATAATCTCCTATTAAAAATGTTTATCTACAATATTTTTTGCCTGTTTTAAAAATTCTTCAATCAGCTTTTCTTCATCGCTATTTAATGAAGAAATAAATTTGATAAATTCTGCATCATTCTCCCTATGGTATTCTTCATGGAATTGATAAGCTTTCTTTCCTTTATCAGTTAAATACATCTTTTTTCTCTTTTTATCTTCTTTGTCGACTATTCTGTAAATCAGTCCTCTTTTTTCAAGTTTATTTATAGTTTTATGGACAACCGCTCTAGTCACCCCCATCAATTCAGCTAATTCAGATGAGTATATGCCCTCTTGATCCCCTATCCTCTTTATCATGTGAATCTCGCCTCGATAAAATACCATATCTCCTCCAAAATCCAATATATTCATCTTTCCATTGGAAACTTTTTCGAGCATGGATATAAATAAATTTTGTATATTATTTTTCGAGTTCATATTCTCATCCTTTTCTATAAATTTCAATTCCCTTGACCGAATATGCGTCGCATTTCACAAAACCGCTTAATTTCAGGGCATCGTCTAATTCTTCAGTTGTAAGAAGCGCATCCAATCCATTTATATATCCTGATAGCCATCTTGTAACCAATCCCTTTGGATTCTGATAATCAGAAGATACTGTTTTAGTAGCAGATAAGAGATATCCCTCATCCCTAAGAGAGGACTTTATCTTTAATAAAAAGTCGCTTAATACAGCCTTTGCAAAATGAAATATCCCTGAAGCTATTATTAAATCATAATCTCCTCCGATTTCATCTGATAAAAAATCTCCTGAAATAACTTTTATCTCAGAGCTAAGATTCTCGCTTTCTATAAAATCTTTCGCCAACTCGGCAACAGATTTTTCTTCAAATACTACTCCTTTTGCATTTGGAAAATTCCTTAATATCGAAGCTGATAGGGATCCAAGACCCCCTCCTAAATCTAAAAATTCAATAGAGCTTTCTTTATCGTAAATCTTCTCAATTGTATTTATGAAATTCTGCTCTCTAAATAATTTAAACTCATTGTCAGAGGAAGCTGCGATTCTACTAAAATCATAAATCTCTTCTTTTCTATCTATTTTCCCATATTTAACAGCCTCAGTCAGCCCTGATAAGTCCATCATCTCCTTTCTCCTAATGAGAGATTCTCCAATATAATCTCCACTTTTTAAAGACAGAAATCTCCTTCCCGATTCATTATTTATATAATTATCTCCTATCTTTTCAATAAATCCCTCTGAAGATAATGCCATCAAAATCCATTTTAGATTACGAGCATTATAGCCTGTCTTTTTAGATAAATTTATTTCCGATATCTCCTCGTCAAGATATGAGAATAAATCCAATTCAAGAGCCGAATAAAATAATTGCGCCCTCAAGTATTCTCCCAGTAATTTTTGATAATCGTATTTTTTATCTCGTATTTTGACCACATCCTTTGTATGCCAGGTATACATATATTATCTTTTTATTTTAGATTTGTCAATACCGATTATCGATATAATGGTAAAATAAATTATTTTGAATCGTATTTTCTGATTCTTGGAAAAAAGAATTCATTTATTTATAGACTAATTCTTGAAAACAAGCCATTTTTTGACAATATTTATAAATATGATATGCTAATAATAGTTAGTTAAATAATTATTATAATGAGGTGGTTATTTATTGGCAAAACTTAAAGAAATAGTTGATGGCAATTTAAACAAAATTTATATCAAATACTTGATACCCAGTGTCGGAGGAATGCTTGGAACCTCGCTATATGTGCTGGGCGATACCATGATTGTCGGCAGAGGTTTGGGAAGCGCAGGACTCGCTGCTTTAAATTTATCTATACCGATTATAAATCTCTTCACAGGACTCGGACTTCTCTTTGGAATTGGAGGAGCAACTGCAGTTTCAGTCGATCGAGGTAAGGGAAAAACAGAAAATATTAATAGAATTTTTACTAAATCCATGGTGCTGACCTTTATGATCGGCCTTTTTTTGACTTTGTTTAGAATTTTCTTCTTGGATGAATTTGTCAGCTTTCTCGGAGCTGAAGGTGATATATTCTTAATGTCGAGAGATTATCTTGCTATACTCATGTCTTTCTCGATACCTTTCTTACTGAATACAACATTGATGGTTTTTGTTAGAAATGACGGTGCACCAAAGACTGCAATGGCAGCTATGCTCATCGGGTCCGTCTTTAATGTATTATTGGATTATCTTTTTATTATTAAATTAGGTTGGGGAATGTCCGGCGGTGCGTTGGCTACCGGTTTAGCTCCGGTCCTTGGTATATTAATACTAAGCAGTCATTTTCTAAAGAAAAAGAATAAAATAAAATTTCAATTCCCAAAGGGAAGTTCGACAAAACTAAAGAGGATAATCTCAAATGGAATACCGAGTTTCATAGTTGAATTCTCGGCCGGAATAGTCATATTCGCATTTAATCAAAGGCTTTTAAAAATTTCAGGAAATTTAGCTGTATCGGCCTATAGTATAATAGCTAATCTCTCGCTTATAGCTTATGCCATATTTACAGGCGTCGGACAGGCTATCCAGCCCATAGTATCTATTAATTACGGAGCGAAAAATAAAAAGAGAATATTGAAAACTGTTAAACTTGGAATCTTTACTGCTTTTAGTTTAGGTATGCTATTCTTTCTTTCCGGGCTCTTATTCCCTGAAAAATTGATTTCCCTATTTATTAAAGACAGTAGTGAAATAATCGATATAACTCGGACGGGTATTAAAATATATTTTTCCTCATTTCTTTTAATGGGAGTAAATACTGTTATGACTTCCTATGTTCAATCAAAAGAACAGGCAAAGACATCTATGATTATATCTTTAACTAGGGGTCTAGTTTTGATAATCGGATTTCTGATGATATTATCACGAAGATTTGGAATCATCGGCGTCTGGCTAAGCCTTCCCATGACCGAATTGACAGTATTTATATTATCGACACTAGTATTTAAAAAGCTGAACAGAGCTGTTAAATATCTTTTTAAACCTATTCCGATGACAAATCTCCTAGATTCTAAATCGGCATAGCATAGTATTTAAGCATTTCTATTGACCTATTTATTTAGTATTTTAAATAGCAATTGCAGAGCTAATCCTACTATGATATAATTTAATTAACAAAAAAGTTTCCCCTAATGAGGAAATGGGATTTATTTAAGCTGATGAATTCTTATAATAAATGAATAGAGGACATCAGCTTTTCTAAACATCATCTATTTCGTGCAAACGATTGCCAAAGATTCTTATTTAGGCAGATTTGCATGAAGTCTATTGAGTATTCGTTCTGAAAGGAGGCTTATCATGTTGAAATTATTGGTTCCCATCGATGGTAGTAGTAGAAGTAAGCAGTCTCTAGATTGGATAAAGTCAGAATACAAAGACCCCTCAAATGTAGAAGTAATAATACTGATCGTAAGAGAAGATATGGATTTTCTAAGAACAGATCAACAGAAGGATAGGGCAAAAAAAGAAGTTATGCCGATGCTTGACGAAATTGCCGCAAATCTCGATGGCTTTAAAATAAGGAAAGAAGTTTTATTTGGCCGTGCCGGAGAGGAGATTCTAAAATATGCCGACGAGAACGATATCGATACAATAGTGATGACAAAATCAACTAGACCGGGTTGGGTTAGGATAATAGGTTCAGTTACGACTCATGTCGTAAAATACACGAATCATATCGTCGTAATCGTACCTGAATTGGCGTCAATTCACGATTGATATTATAATAGTCCCCAATAAAAATGATGAGCCTAGCGGCTCATCGTTTTTTTATCGTATCTATCCAATTTAGCACCGTATCCAAAGCCAATTTCGTATTTCCACATTGGCAATGGTCAGATGCATTTTCTTCTTTTGTAAATAATCTAAAAGTCACCGACTTTGCATTTTCAAGAGCCTCTATCTGTAATCTATAGAGTTTCCAATCGATGAGATGGTCATCCTTGCCATGAATAATCAAAATATCCTGATTGATTTTATCTGCTATATCAAGCATTGTAAACTTTTGTATATTCTTAATATATTCAAATGTTGAATCACCACCATATGCATACATTCCCTGATTTATGACCCATTCCATTTTCGGTTCTTTTTTCATCAATTTCTTGCCCATCCAATTTATGATAGACTTCATATTTAAATTCATAATTCCTTTAAAGAGAAACTGACCGACTTTCGGAATATCATTCATTCCCAAGGATTCAAACGAAGGGAATAATGCCCAGCAAACAACTCTTTTAATTCTATTTTCAAAAGCTGCCGCTCTCGGGGCTAGCATTCCTCCGAGGGATACACCTATCAATGTTATATCATCTAAATCGAAATAGTCGATTATCGCTTTTACCGGCTTCTCCCATTCATTGGTAAATTTAATATCGTATTCTCTCAAGACCTTTCCCTGACCCGGTCCTTCAAATAGATATACTTCATAACCATTTTCAGCCATATAGAGCATTGAAAAAAAGAGTTCTTCCATATAACTGTCATTTCCACCATGTAGGACTATGGTATCTTTTTTAATTCCTTCTGCAGAAACATGCATTACAGGCATACTTGCATCTTCGTATTTTACATCATATCTCTTCACTTTTCCAGAATCGAAATAAACTTTATAATAATCGTAGAATAGCTTTCTGGCAATCTTATAATACTCCAACTTTCGGGGATCATCGGCATTCATAAAGAATTCGCTCATCCTATAATAGGCTATTGCATTATCTGTCCTTCCATCTTTTAAAGCTATATCTCCTATTTGTATTAATTTGTCTGACCAGTCGGGTATCGTCTTTATCTCTCTTGATATACTCCTTACCTCTTCAAGGTCTCCACCATCCCAATTAATCAATCTATTTAATTGGAAATTAAAATTTTCATTTGGGTTTAAATCATATAATCCTTCTTTAAATTTTATCATTTTGACCACCCCTATGATTATTATAGGATGCTATTTTAGAAAATACTTCTATCTAGATGCTATTTCCAGTTTAGTGAATTCATAAAATCAGTAAGTGATATGCCAAATTTATTTTTACAGGCTGTAGAAAAATGTGAAGAGCTTGAAAACCCAGCTTCGATAGCCGCATCTGTAATCGAATATCCATATATCATGACTAGTTCACATACTCTTTGTATTCTCTTATGTAGAATATAGTTTTTAAATGAAGTTCCCATTTCCTCTCTAAACAAATGAGAAAATCGGCTTTCACTTAAATATGTGATAGCTGAAATTTTTTTAAATAAAGTCGAGTCTATGGTCTCGATTTCTTCAATATAATCTATCGCCTTTTTAATCCTATCATCGACTTCTCTATTTTCATCGTCATCTATATATAAATTTTCCATCAAATATTTATCGAGTTCTCTTATCTTCAATTCTTTTAAAAATAATTTGCTCTTTTCTAAAATTTCCTCGGGGAGTTCAATACATCTTCTATCCATTAAAAAATTATCATCCAAATAATCAGAAAATTTTGATCCCTCATCAATAAGCATAGTAAATACGATTTCGCACTCTTCATATTCTAATTTATGGCTCACATTCGATTGAATGATTAAGCCAGAACTCAAAAGATTTTCACCCTCAATTTTAAATAGTATAGGGTTCTCGGCAATTATTATATGCTTTGCAAAATGACTATGTTCTTCAGGTGAATTGTATTTAACAAATATTCCAAATCTATTTCTTTTGTAAAAAATCAAATCCGATTCCACCATATTATAACACCTACTTAATCAAAATCTCATATTTAATGATAATATCTATTATAATTTTATCCTAAATTGAATTTAAATCCAATAAAGATTTGCTCAAAAACTAAAAGGATGAAAATGACCTTTATATCTTTATAAAATTCTATTTGAAATTTGGCCTTGCAAATAATTTTACGATAAGCTCATATGATACCCGAGATATAAAATTTCTCATAAACCACTAATTATATTTATATAAATAGTAAAATAATTCATTGATAGACTGAATCGTCTGTGGTATAATGTTTATGGGAATGAAGTTCTCCCTAGGAAAACCTAAACCGCTTATTAAGCTGATGACTTCTACAAACTAAAAGTTTGTAGAAACATCAGCTTTTTTATTAGGTATTTCCGGGAGTTCAAATTCAAAAGATAGAGCGAAGATGAGGAGGTTCTTAAAATGATCTATTCCAAAGAAATAGAACATATGTGTACGATAGCTAAAGGCGCTAACCATGGGCCGGCGCCAATTCCCCAAGAGGGAAATTGGGTTAAATCTAAAGATATTTACGATATATCCGGACTTACCCACGGAGTCGGTTGGTGTGCTCCACAGCAAGGAGCTTGTAAATTAACTCTCAATATAAAAAAGGGAATTATAGAGGAGGCTCTTATAGAGACAATAGGCTGCTCCGGGATGACTCATTCAGCAGCCATGGCGTCTGAAATTTTACCGGGTAAGACTATTTTAGAAGCTTTGAATTCAGATTTGGTCTGCGATGCAATAAATGTAGCGATGAGAGAATTATTTCTGCAAATCGCATATGGTAGAAGTCAAACAGCATTTTCAGAAGGAGGACTTCCGATAGGTGCAAGCCTTGAGGATCTCGGTAAAAATATGCGAAGTCAAATCGGTACTATCTTTGGTTCCAGACTAAAAGGAGCTAGATATCTTGAAATGACGGAGGGATATATAACTAAACTCGCCCTTAATGATAATAATGAGATAATCGGATATGAATTTTTAAATTTAGGAAAATTTACCAATTCAATAAAAAAAGGAGAAGATCCTAAAGCAGCATTAGAATCTTCTATGGGAGTATACGGACAATTCGAAAATGGAACTAAATTTATAGATCCAAGACTAGATTAAGGAGGTCATGATTTGATAGTATTTGAAAGTTATGAGAGAAGGATTGATCAAATAAATTCAGTATTGTCAGAAAATGGAATTCAAAACCTCGAGGAAGCTAAAGAAATCTGCGATAGACGGGGTCTTGATATTTTTAAAACTATTCACGATATTCAACCCATCGCCTTCGATAATGCTTCCTGGGCATATATTGCTGGAGCCTCAATTGCGATTAAAAGGAATTGCCGTAAAGCTCACGAGGCAGCTGAAGCTATAGGGATTGGCTTACAGTCATTCTGCATTCCCGGATCCGTCGCCGATGACAGAAAAGTCGGTATTGGACATGGAAATCTTGCAGCAATGCTTCTAAGAGATGAAACTGAATGTTTTGCATTTTTAGCAGGGCATGAATCTTTTGCCGCAGCAGAAGGGGCTATCGGCATAGTAAATAATGCAAATAAAGCTAGAATTAAACCTCTACGCGTCATTTTAAATGGTCTTGGAAAAGATGCCGCACAAATCATTTCTAGAATCAATGGTTTTACTTATCTTAAAACCGAATTTGATTACTCGACTGGAGAAATTTCAGTAATTGAAGAAATAGCATATTCCGATAAGGAAAGAGCTGCAGTTAGAACTTATGGAGCAAATGATGTGCGTGAAGGGGTTGCAATCATGCATTTAGAAGGAGTCGATGTATCTATTACCGGAAATTCAACAAATCCGACAAGATTTCAACATCCTGTAGCAGGAACATATAAAAAGGAATGTCTTGAACAGGGAAAAAAATACTTTTCAGTTGCATCAGGTGGAGGAACAGGACGAACCCTTCATCCAGACAATATGGGAGCAGGACCGGCTTCTTATGGAATGACAGATACTATGGGAAGAATGCATTCGGATGCTCAATTTGCAGGATCTAGTTCAGTTCCCGCTCATGTTGAGATGATGGGCTTTTTAGGAATGGGAAATAATCCAATGGTCGGAGCAACTGTAGCCATAGCAGTTTCTGTAGCAGATTCTTTTGCAAAGCAAGGAGTTTAATCATATTGTTTTAAAGAATCTAAAAAAATCAATTTGATATTATTGATGATTTAGAAAGGAGAATTCAAAATGTTAAAATTACTGCTTCCGATTGACGGAAGCGAGAGAAGTAAACAGTCGATTGACTGGATAGAAAAGAGATACAATCCTTCCGATGTACAGGTAACCCTATTAATCGTAAGAGAAGACTTGGATTATTTGAGGTCAAAAGAACAATTTGAAGAAGCTAAAAAAGAAGTTCTTCCCATACTACATGAAAGCAGTGAGATTTTAGAGGGATTTGATGTAAAGAAAGAAGTTCGCTTTGGACGCGCCGGAGAAGAAATCCTAAGCTATGCGGAAGATTATGATATTGACACGATAGTAATGACGAAATCGACTAAGTCGGGATGGGTTAGCACAATTGGTTCGGTTACGACACATGTCGTAAAATACGCCAAGTCAATTGTAGTAATAGTACCTGAATCGATGAAAAAATAAATAAGCTTACAAGATCCACATTCTCCTCTTGGAGCTGTCGCCAATTAAAATCATTAATTGCCACAGCTCCTTCCTTTTATGCTTAAATAGACTAAAATAAAGTTTTACCTATCAGCCTAAAAACCCAATCAGAAATTAAAATATTTGAATCCTTTTAAGATACATTTTCAATATTCTAAAACAGATCTCATAAGTCAAATATATCTATAAAATCAAATTGATGATTTAAAAATCTCTAATTATAAGATATAAGATAGGTCATGAATATATTAGTGTATAAAATCCCATCACTCTTCATAGGACTTTAAAAATCCAATCAATTTATCTATATCTTCAAAATTATTGTAATAATGCAATGAAATTCTCATAGTATTCTTATTCGCTATATGCGATCTTATTTTATTATTTCTTAAAATAATATCATCTATCGCCCATTTTTCAGGGAATTCAATATAACTTATACAGGATCGATTCTTCTTGGGAAATGGACCAATAATTTTAACTTCCTTCAATCCATCTATCTGTTCATATAGATAATCGGTGAGGCTTAAAATATATTCCTCCACATCTCTCTTTCCCAATTTCAAGTATATATTGATTGACTCTTCTATCCCTTTGAGTCCAATCCAATTTAAACTCCCGGTCTCAAATCTATTGGCCCCATCCGACAGATCCAATTTATATCTGCTATGATCTGTTCTATTTTTATTTCCCGTCCAGCCTACATATGTAGGTTTGACTTGATCGATTATTCTCTTTGATATATATCCAAATGAAAATCCAAAAACTCCTCCAAGCCATTTATATGTCGTCGCTACCAAAAAATCAACCGGAGTTTTTTTGACATCTAATTCCATCGCTCCGACAGATTGTGTTATGTCCAATACCAAATAAATTCCATGCTCTTGACAGAATTTACTTATCAATTCAATATCGTGATAAAATCCCGTCGTATTCTCCACAAGACATAAAGAAATAGCAAGAGTATCTTCATCGACCAGTTCAAAAAGCTTTTCTGCCGGTATTTGGCCATTTTCAGGTTCTGCTATCCTAACATTTTCTACTCCAATCCTATTCATCCATGTATATGGTGTAGACGGAAAAGACAATCCCGACAAAACTATATTAGAATTTTCCTTAATCTCAATTCCATTTGAAAAGATATTCAGCATATCTGAACCTGATCCAGAAAAGAAAATCTCATCTGCGTCGGCATTTATCAATTCTGCAACCAAATTTCTTAGATTATCTGCATGATTCCAATTCTCATTAAAGTCATTCATATCCATGCCTTCATCATGTATTTTCTCGATAAACTCGATCATGGCATTTCTGCTATTAATCGATACAACTCCTGTAGTCGCTGTATCGAGATATGCGCATTTCTCGGTTAATGGAAATTGTTCTCTTCTGATATCATCAAATTTTTTAGTATCCATGCTTTCTCCTTAAAATATTTAAATAATTAGTATAATAATAAAAGATTAAATTTAAAGATTGCCCCCTGAATTATTTCAAGGAGCCTTACAAAATCTACTGATTCGCTTTTAAAATGGTATTGACTATCCGATCTAATATGAGATTAGAAAATCGATATTATCTAATCGAATAAATAGAATCAAATAAAACAATAAACAAATCCCGAAAATGGTATTTGTTTATGCCTGCTTTATATTTTAAAATCGCTACAAATAGAAATTCCTTTTGATAATTGGTGGAGATAAGGGGACTTGAACCCCTGACCTCTTGACTGCCAGTCAAGCGCTCTCCCAACTGAGCTATATCCCCGAATTCACTAATAGTTTAAGCCATTTGCTTATTGATGTCAACTAAATTTACATAAATTTAAAACAGCATTTAAATAAGTGATATAATTAGTATAAGATTATAATTTGGAGGTCAAAGATGAGTTTTTTAGACAATTTACGAAAAGATAAGATGAAGTCGATGAAGGAAAAGGACAAGATTAGAACTGCAGTGATTACCAATATGATGTCTACTATTGCACTTGCTGAAAAGGAAGGAAAAAAGACTCTTACAGATGACGAAGCTTTAAAATTCGTGCAAAAAGAATTAAAGCAAGCAAAAGACACTCTGGAAATGCTCCCAGAATCTCGAACAGATGCGATTGAGGAAATAAAGGAGAGAATTTCTATAATAGAATCATATCTTCCCGAGCAGCTCTCAGAAGGAGAATTAGAAGATGAGATTAGGAAGATAATAAGCGATGAGGGTATAGATTTATCTCCAAAGTCGAAGGGAATTATAATGAAATCCGTCATGGCCAAATTCCAAGGTCGAACAGACGGAAAAACTGTAAATAAGGTCGTAGACAAAATCTTGAATTGAGATGGATTATATTAAATCTTCTTTAATAATATTGACGACTCTCTTTATAGGCAGTCTTTTGAAAGATATCCTAGGGCTGCCTATCCCTGAGACCATATATGCATTGCTTATATTTTTCGCATTATTATTATTTAAAATAATAAATTTTGAAACGGTCGCCGAGAGCTGTGAATTTATTTTGACATTTATGGCTATGTATTTCATACCGCCGGCAACCGGTCTTATAGAATCATATCATTTGATTTCAGATAAGATGATACCGATAATTTTTATAGTGATTATCTCTACGATTTTAACCTTTATAACGACAGGGCTCACTGTAAAATTTATAATTAGGAGGAGAGATGAATAATCCGATTTTTGGTCTATTTTTAACTTTCTTAGCATATTATCTCGGTCTGAAAATCAGCGAAAAAGTCGGATCCGGACTTTTAAATCCGCTTTTGATAGCGATAATAATATCTATATCTGTATTAAAAGCATTTAAAATCGACTACTCGGATTATATGATTGGGGCGTCTATGATTCAATTTATGATAATGCCGGCGACAGTCGCTCTAGCAATTCCATTTTACAAGAATTTTGATATTTTTCTCGAGTACAAATTCGCAATAATTGCAGGAAGCTTTGTGGGGAGTTTGACAGCTCTCATTTCCATAATTGCATTTGGTAAATTATTTAATTTAAAAGAGACTGTATTGATATCAATACTTCCAAAATCGATCACGACCGCCATCGCCTTACCTCTTGCCGAAGAATATGGAGGCATTGGATCTATCTCTTCTTTTGCAATTACCATAACCGGATTGACCGGAGTAATAATATGCGAAGATCTTTTTAAGATATTGAAGATGCATGGAGATATCCCAAAAGGAGCATCGCTCGGCACTTCAGCTCATGCCATAGGAACGTCAAAAGCTCTTGGAATATCTGAAACTGCAGGAGCGATAGGAGGTTTGTGCATAGTATTGACAGGATTCATAACTGTAATCCTATTTCCATTTGCAATTAAATTTATATAGCCGAATTAGAAAAAGCTACTGAAAATCTAAAATTTCAGTAGCTTTTATAATTAAGTAATTATGAGCCAATAAACAAAAGATATAGGAAATGTGCCGATGCTCCTGCTACGAGTCCCCCTATAGTATGACTTATTATAGCTTTTGTCGCCAGTTTTCTAACTCCAAGTGCATCCATCATCCCGACATGAGTAGAAAGATATCCCGACCAACACATTCCAAGTGCAGTGAATACCGCTATATCATTTCCCCTTATAAGGCCTTCAGACAATAGTTTTGGGACCATTCCCAATGCAGCACCCACAGCTCCAAGTGCTGTTATGGGAAATGCTATCGCTTCTGAAGATGTAAATCCAAACACCGGCGTTATAATCGGCGATAGTATATCGCCCAGCTTTGGTATTAATCCGACACCTTCATATGCAGCTCCCGTATAGTAAATATTGCCCGTTGCATCGACTTGCCCCTTTGAAGTGAGTATCATAACCAATGTACATATGACAACTACCCCGGGTATTATATCCATACCCGTTTGAACTCCATTTTTCCCACCTTCAAGAATTGCATTCAATACCCTCTCAATTACAGATTCTTCAGGAATCTCCCTCATTCCATCATATACTCCGATAGTATGGTCTTTCATATTTTTGGGATATCCATAATATTTTTTTGTAAATCTCATCATAATCCTGACAGAAAAGACAGATCCTATAACTGCACCAAGTACCCCTATTGAAGCGGCCTTCATAAATTCTACACCATTTCCAAGTGAACCCATAAAAGTCCATACTATCAAGCCCATTCCAAAAGAAGTCCCGAGATTGCACAATGTAGGAAGTTGATAATCTTTAAAATATCTCGAGAAGCCCTTGTCATTGGCTAGCCCAATAATTGCAGGATTATCGCTTAAAAATGTTGTTACGACTCCCAAAGCAGCTGCCCCCGGCAATTTATATATAGGCGCCATTATCGGAGAAATGAGATAATTTATAAGTGCTATCACGCCGAATTCCGACATCAAAGCAGATAAGGCTCCCGTTAAAACGGCTATTGCCATAATAAAAAATACTGTATTTATGAGCAGGTCATGTGCAGTTTTCATCAATGTATTAAACATATTTCCGACACCCATAACCCTGCCCATATACACAAATAGAATTGTCACTACAGCTATAACGATGAAAGTCTCAAGAGAAACCGATTTCCTCATCTTTTTTTGTTCCATCTCGACCTCCTATTATGTAATTTATTGATAATCTTTCATCACTATAATACACTATTTAATATGTTTTTACAAAGAATTTTTAACTTTTTTAATCTGATTTATTTTATGGTTATTCATTGATAAATAAATCATTTCGTTGACTTTTGGCGTATATGCTATAAAATATATTTGCATTCAGTAATAATTCGGAGGTATTTAAAATGATGAGATATATTTTTAGTCCCAGCAATAATTGCTATTGGAATTTAGCGCTCGAACAATATGTATTTGATAATCTCGATAAAGATTATGCTTATTTCATGTTATGGCAAAATGACAATACCATAGTGGTCGGAAAGCATCAAAACACGGCAGCTGAGATAAATGCGGACTTCGTCAAAGAGAATGGAATTAATGTAGTTAGGAGACTTTCAGGAGGTGGTGCAGTATACCATGATCTGGGAAATCTCAATTTTACATTTATAGATGACAATCCAGACGATATTTTCGACTTTTCGAGATTTTGCAATCCGGTCGTAAAAGCGCTTGCAAGCCTCGGAGTAAAGGTCGCGATTTCAGGCAGAAATGATATGACTATTGATGGAAAAAAATTCTCAGGAAATGCAATGTATAAGAAAAAAGGTAGAGTGATGCATCACGGAACGCTCATGTACGATTCTAATCTCGATATACTGACAAAGGCTTTAAAAGTATCCAAGGACAAAATCGAATCCAAGGGGATTAAGTCGATCAAGAGCAGGGTCACGAATGTAAAGCCCTATATGAAAGAAGATATAGGAATTGATAAATTTATCGATTCCCTTAGAGACTATATGTTCAGAGAAAATGATATGGTCGAATATAATCTCACTGATGAAGATATCGCAAATGTAGACAAATTATATGAAGATATTTACAGTAAATGGGAGTGGAATTATGGAGCTTCACCAAAATATACTGTTTTAAAGGAAAGGAGAATAGAAGGTTTTGGAAAGCTTGAGATATATATGGATATCAAAGGCGGAAAAATAAAAGACATCTCCTTCTACGGTGATTATTTTGGCAATGGCGATTCAAAGGAATTGACGGAAATCCTAAGAGATGTAAATCTCGAAGAAAAATCATTGAGAGAAAAATTGGATTCTGTAGATATAAATTACTATTTTAATAATCTAAATTTAGATGAATTTATAAATCTAATTTTATCTTAATTTCAAAACTAAAAAAGAGAATCTCAGATGAGATTCTCTTTTTATTTTAATTCTTCTAAAAGCTTAACTAAAAATTTCCAGACATTTTCAACTGAAGATATACTTAGATTTTCATTTGCTGTATGAACATCGTATATATTTGGCCCAAAGCTTATCATATCGGCTTCAGGTAATGCCCTTTTCAAAATCCCGCATTCGAGTCCGGCATGAATCGATCCGATTTCTGCTTTTTTCCCTGTCAATTCCTCGTAAATTTTTATCGAAAGATCACGTACCTTAGAATCTTTTTCGTATTCCCAGGCGGGATAGGAATTTGTAATTTTATAATCGGCATTGCTCCTATCTGCCATTATCTTTAATTTATTTTGTATTTCTAATAAAGAGGATTCACTTGCCGACCTGATCGACACAGTGATATTGACTACACCGTCATCTAAAGTCAAAACTCCGACATTTAAACTCGTCTGGACAAGATTATCTATTTCCTCGCTCATAGATTGTACCCCGTCGGGAGCCATCATTAAAAAGTCGATTATATTCCCTGCAACCTCGTCTTCAAATACATTTTCCATATCAGCTTTTTCGACGACTATTTCCATATCCGGATCTTGGACCTCGTATTCTTTCTTTAAAGACAGAATCATATAGTCTATAATCTCATTTAATTTCTCTGCGTCTTTTGTAGCAACTATGGCCTCTGCATAATTGGGTATGGCATTATGTTTTGATCCGCCATCTATATAAGATAATCTAAAATCAATATTTGACTTTAATTCATATAGAATCCTCGCCAAAATTTTTATCGCATTTGCCCTTTGATTTATTATCTCCATGCCAGAATGTCCGCCCTTTAAGCCCCTGATTTTAATTCTATACCCTTGATCTGAATTCTTTACAGAATCGACTTTAAAGCTTATTAGATTATTCGCACCACCGGCACAGCTTACGAGAAATACCCCCTCTTCTTCAGAGTCGATATTTAATAGTGTTTTACCTGATAGATTATCACCATTTACTCCTGCCGCTCCATCCATCCCCGTCTCTTCATTTGTAGTCACGAGCAATTCTATCGGAGGATGCTTTAGATTATCTGAGTCCAACACTGCCAATCCATATGCTACAGCTATTCCATTGTCTGCGCCAAGCGTGGTTTTATCAGCTCTTAAATCATCTCCTTCAAAGATTAATTTTATGGGGTCTTTTGAAAAATCATGTTTTGAATCTGCAGATTTTTCACATACCATATCCATATGCCCCTGAATTATTACTGCATCTGAATTTTCATATCCACTGCTACCTGATTTTTTTATTACTATATTCAACTCTTCATCCTGAATCCATTCTAATTCCCTCTCTCTAGCAAAATCTACTAAAAAATCGCTAATCCTCTTTTCATCACCTGAACATCTAGGGATTTTAGAAATTTCTTCAAACCACTTAAAAACTTCAACCGGTTTAATATCCAATTTAATACCTCCATCGCTCATCTTTATTTTAAATTAAAGCTTATAAATATTATATTCTTTTATGGTAAAATATATATTAAGGCTAATATAAATTTTATACCCTTAGTTTTGCAGTAAAAACAATTAAAATATTCAATTGGAAATCTAGAAAGGAAATAATCATGATAATTATTAAATCCGCCGATATATATTCTCCAAAATATATAGGAAAGAAAGATATCTTTATAGGCGCCGATAAAATACTATACATAGATGATGATATAAATTTAAAATATGCTGAGATATTCGATGCTCATGACAAAATTATAATTCCCGGTCTTATAGACCAACATGTCCATATAACTGGCGGAGGAGGCGAAGGCGGTTTCAATACAAAGGTTCCCGAAGCTCAACTCAGCTCATTTATTAAAGCCGGTATAACTACAGTAGTCGGACTCCTAGGTACAGATTCCACAAGTAGATCTGTTGAAAACCTGCTCTCAAAGGCAAAAGCATTAAATGCTGAAGGAATCACTTCATATGCGCTTACAGGAGCTTATGAAATTCCATCCCCTACGATCACCGGATCCGTAAAGAGGGATATAAGCTTTATTGAAGAAATAATCGGCGTGAAAATCGCAGTTAATGATCATAGGGATTCTGCTATTAGCCCTGTCGAATTGGCAAAACTCGCAACTGAAGCAAGAGTAGCGGGGATGTTCTCAGGTAAATCCGGCCATGTAACAGTACATATGGGAGGCGGGAAATTCGATTTAAACCAGATCTATGAAGCTCTAGAAATCTCAAATCTACCCATAGGCGTCTTTAGACCAACTCATATAAATAGAAAGAAGAGCCTCTGCTTAAAAGCGATTGAATTTGTAAAAAAGGGCGGATATATGGATATCACTTGCTCAATACCTTCAGATATCTCCGACACAGAAATAATAAATCTAGCAATACAAAAGCAGGCCCCTCTATCAAGAATTACATTTAGTTCAGACGGATACGGATCATGGTCTGAATACGATGAATTTGGTAATCTAATCGAAATAGGAGTTACTCCTATCGACAGCCTATTAAATACTATCTCAAAACTCTCAAAAGATATAGAATTAGAAAAAATAATTCCATTATTTACATCAAATGTAGCAGACTCTTTAAAGATATCCGATAGAAAGGGATATATAAAAAAAGACTACGATGCCGATCTTCTAATATTAAACAGCGATTTGAGCTTAAATTCAGTAATTGCCAAGGGAAAATGGCTTATGAAAGAAAATAAAATTTTGAAATACGGAACTTATGAAAAATCACTATGAATCTAATACCCCATATCTATATGGGAATAAAATCCTGATTCAGATTAAGTCCCTAATATAAAAAAGGAAAGAGGCGGATGACCGCCTCTTATTTTAATAATTTCTTATAACTTAGATCTACAAAGAATGCTCCAAGCGGTGCCGTTATCAAAATCGCCAGTACCGCAACTGTCAAAACTATATTTCCACATGCAAGGCCCATCTGTAATGGAACCCCACCAATAGCTGCTTGAACAGTAGCTTTAGGAGTATATGCTATCATACAGAAAATCCTTTCTTTAGTGCTCAAATGTGTTTTCAATAGAGATAAATAAACCCCTGCCATTCTGAATACCATGACTCCAAGTATCAATACGATCGCTGCAACACCAGCTGAAAGGGCGTATTTTATATCGACAGATGCCCCTACCAATACAAATAGTATTACCTCAGCCGGAACCCATAATTTATTGAATTTGGAAGCGAGTCTCGTAGCCAACATCTCCCTTTGTTTTTGGATAGTAATACCAATTGTCATGACCGATATAAGAGCCGAGAACGGGATATTGAATTTGTCCTCAATCGTCACTAAAATAAAAGCTATCGAAAGTAAAATAACTGTTTTTGAAGTATCCCTCATCCTCATCTTCATAAAAAATTGATTTAATATAATTCCAATAATTATCCCGACACCGATGCCCAATCCTATAGATACAGGTATATCTATGAAGCTCTTTATAGAGACCGACGCACCTTGCGCAAGTGATGTGAACACCGAAAACAATACGATGACAAAGACATCGTCTACAGATGCACCTGCGAGAATCAATTGAGGAATACTATTTTCCTTACCATAACCCTCTTCCATCAATTTAAGCATCTTTGGCACGATTACCGCCGGTGATACAGCAGCTACAACTGAACCCATTATTGCCGCATCTATCACTGAAATTCCCAAAAGCTTTGGTGCCAAGACCACCATGCCTATTATCTCTACCGTTGCTGGTAAAAAACACATTAGGATTGCAGGCCTTCCAACCTTTTTTAAATCGTTTAAGTCCAGCGAAAGCCCAGCCCTCATCAATATAATTATCAAAGCGATTCTCCTGAGTTCAGAAGATATATTTAAAATACTATCATCTAGTAAATTAAAAATATGAGGCCCGATTAAAATTCCGGTAATTATCATGCCTAAAAGACTCGGCAGATTCAATTTTTTACATACCCAACCGGAAAACATTCCAAATATAAGTACAAAAGCAATACTCAATAGCATATTATCCCTCCTAAAATATAAAAAAGCTGACAGCTTCTGCAAAGAGCAGAAGTCATCAGCTTATTAAGCGGTTTTAGTATAAACTAAGGGAGAACTTCATTCCCTGAAAATAGTATAATACTCATTTATATATTTGTCAATTAGAATATACAAAGATCTTCAAATAATTCCTAAAATCAAATTCTAAATCTACTTGAATTTAAAATAAAATGAATCTATAAATTTTTCCGAATTGCTATTTTCCTATTTTATCAGTTTATTATAAATTAAATGGGGTATAAAAATTAAGATAATTGATAATTGGAATTAATTATCCCATCATGGGATTTTTATGTCAATAGGATTATGGCTTTAATAGGTCTAATCTAATTTTAAGGAGGAAATATGAAAATTATAGTAGTGGGTTCTTCTCATAGCGGATATGAAGCTTTAGAAGAATTTTTATCATCAGAAAAAGATTATGAATTACAATGGTACGAAAAAGGGGACTATCTTTCATTTATGTCATGAGGCATGCATCTATACCTGGAAGGTATTGTAGATGATGTAGACAGTATTCGATACTCCTCAGCCGAATCTATGAGAAGACGTGGCGTCGAAGTTTTCCCGGAAACTGAAGTCATAAAAGTAGACCCTAAAAATCATACAATAAGAGTAAAGGATTTGAAGAGCGGAGAAGAAAGAGATGAAAAATACGATAAATTAATACTCGGAATTGGATCAACGCCATTTTTACCAGATATACCCGGAAATGATTTAGAAAATATTTCATTATACGGCGGCAGAGACTGTTCTGTTAAATTGCGCAAAAAAATTGAAGATCCCGATATTAAAAATGTCGTTGTCGTCGGTGGTGGATATATAGGAGTAGAAGCGGCTATGAGCTTTGCAATAGGCGGTAAAAATGTCACCATGATCAACCGTTCAGACAGACCACTTCAAGTAAATCTCGATAAAGAATTCACCGATATATTGCTGGAAGAATTTAAAAAGCATAATATAGTATTTAAAGGAAATGAAGATCTAAAAGAATACAAAGGTGAAGGCGGAAAAGTCGTTTCAGTGATCACAGATAAGGAAGAGTACCCCGCAGATTATGTAATCTCTGCATTAGGCTCAAGGCCGGCTACAAAATGGCTTGAAAATGTAATCGAATTAAACAAAAGAGGTTTTATAGAAATAGATGACCATATGAAGACCAGCGAAGAAGATATTTATGCTGTTGGCGGTGCAACATTATTAAGATACAATCCGTCTGAAAATCACGCAAATATTGATCTTGCGACAAATGCAAGAAAGCAAGGTAGAATCGCAGCAAAGAATATAATGGGCGAAGATTTTGAATACAAAGGAACTCAAGGAACATCCGGACTTAAAGTATTTGATTACTATTTTGCATCTACAGGTTTAAATGAAAAGACAGCCGAGCACACAGACTATAATTATGATTCTGTCTATCTAGAAACATTAGCATTAGATGAATATCTTCCCGATGATATGAATGCGAGAGTTTATGCTAAGCTATATTATGATAAAGACAATCATAGAGTTTTAGGAGCACAGATAATGTCGAAAAAAGACTTGACCGCTCATATACAAGCTGTATCAATGGCAATTAGGGGCAGATTGAGTATAGAGGATTTGGCATATGGCGATTTCTTCTTCCAACCCCAATTCAACAGACCTTGGAATATAATAAACGAACTCGGCCTAGCAGCTGAAAAAAAGGAAAAATGTAAATAAAGTCAAAAATCCCATCGAATCTGATGGGATTTTTATATTTAATCTTATAAAAATTATTTATATTATACTCCTTAGCTCCTAATAATATAATCACAATTATTAAGTTATAAATATTAAAATTAATCTCTGATAAAAATTCATCAATTAAAATACAATAAATACTAGATTAAAGTAAAATAAAAAATTCCTAAATCAAATCTATCTTACCTCATAGAATTCACTTTTAATTGAGTAATTATTCTATAAATTAAAATTATAAATCTCTTAATTTCATCTCCTCTATCTCTTTTTCCTTCTTGAACTTATTTCTTTGTAAAATATAAATTAAAATAAATACTAAAGTCGGTATATTTGAATATAAAAAAGTTGTTAATAATAAAAATATAGTAGATATTAAATTTACATTATCATCAGTTGCCAAACTCAAAATTACGATTATTGATTGCAAAAAACACAATATCGGTAGGATCCATCCGAGGTACTTGTTCTTATTTTTAGACAAATTTATCTGAAGCAATACCAATCCAACTAATATAAAAATAAAAATAATAAATCTCACATTAAGAATCTTCATTTTAATCTCCCTCCTGTATAAACAAATTCATAAACTTAAATATAAGTCAGATCCATTTTATACAATTGTTGAAATAATTAATATCTCCAAGAAAAAATAATAATGTAAATAATGATATCACCAATTTATTTAATACCTAGGTTCAGTGTTCAACTTTTCCAATTAAATATCAAAATTTATATCTTTCATAGAATATTATTTACAAATAAAACTAAAGATAATATAAATATTTCTTTAAAATAATATTATTTAAATTTTACCTTAATAATTAGTCTTCTAATTTACTTTTATACTCTTCAATCAATATCTTTGCGGTATCAAAGTCAATTTTATCGTCGACAGCCAGCCTTTTAATCAGAGAAATATAAGAATCCTGATTATCTCTTTTTTTTATCTCTATCTTTTGAATAAGCCTGTCCAGCCTAAGTCTAACCGTTGGATAAGTGACTTCATACTCTTTCGCCATTTCTTTTAAAGATCCAGAAACGAGGATAAATTTTCTTATAAACTCTGCATCCTCCGGCTCCAAATCCTCCATCCATTCCGGCACAATATTAATAGCCATCTCGCCCTCCTTTAATTATATTAAGTATATTCATTAATAATATTAAAGTCAAGTTTAAATTATTAGTTAATAATATTTAATTCTTAACTTTAAGAAAGAAGGTTTGTAAATTCTAATCAATTAATTTTAAAACTATTGAGACCATACAATTGGTATACATCGAGAATCAAAAAAGAGACAGCATTCATATTTAGTATAATAATTTTGAGAATAAATAAAATGAGAATTCTATATCTAAGATTACTATTACAATTGGAGAAGATATTTTAAAAATCAAATGTATATCTCGAAAGATAACCAAAGACTAAAGTAGGAACTCTAACTCTACATATGCAAAAACTAGTGAATAAATATTTTCTACTCTGTTTTTTAAGGATATCAAAGAAACAAACGAGAATTAGTATTATCAATGATTGAAATACTCATCCAGTAAGTATTTATATTTGAAGTTATATAAATAACAAAAATCCTGATTTAAATATAATGTCAGATGTATGTATAGAATACCCCTTTGCAATAAAATATACCATAGTAAATAAAATCTCAAAAATAATACTTTGATAGCCATAATGAAATTAAAATCAATGAATTTAGATGTATATTTATCACTAAGTTTTAGTCTATACTGTAGATAAGTTAACGATATAAGATAATAGGAGTTAAGCTTATAATAAATAATCAATTAGGTCTCAATAATAATCAAATTTAACATGCCGAGAGGTACTATTACAAATATTCCAAACTTTATAGAAAGAATATTATAAATTACTGAGAGTCTAATTCAATTGATTGGATTAATCTTAATGGCACAAAATACAATAAGAAAGTAAAAAGTTATTGTAGTAAAGATGATTTATACGACCAATTTGATTTTAATTCAAATGATCTATATCTGTGATAAAAGATTTAGAAATATTATAAGATAATAGTTTATATAAATTAAGCGATCCAGAGACTGTTTAATATTTTTTCTTATAAACCTGCTATCTATGGTGAAAACTAACTATGAGTTTTATTTATGAAAAGAAAGACACTACCAACTAAATTGAATAGAATAACTAGAATATTAACAGTAGAGTACCAACCTAATAATGTAATAGTTCTTCAAGAATATATAAGCTACTTTAGTTGATGCAATGCTACACTAAAAAAATAGGATTAGATGAGTATGTAGATGATGAATTAAAAGATTTTACTCTATAACTTAATACTAGAAATATATTAATATTAAATTATCATATAGATATTTAGAAATAGAGAAATTGATTTAAAATAAAATCTTAAAAAATAAAAAGATATCTTGGAGAATAAAGCTCAAATAATAGCAAAGTATGCAAAAGGAACATCAACAAGAAATATTCCAAATAACATCAAAGAAATTTATAGATTCGGACTATTTGAAGTTATAATAAGTAAAATAACTAATTGGATATTAAAAAATCGGTGATTTGTAAATAATTTTGTGTATCAGCCTATATCTTGATTAAGAGTAATGGTTGAATCTAGTGTCAAGTTTGATTTTAAAATCTATCAATGATTTAGTAAACTCAAAATTATTAGTGGATTTTACCTAGTGCAATAATTTTTAATAAACTGTAGAATATCATCTTTTATTAAGAACTTCCATTTTATTTCTGAAATCTACGGTAGCTCATGATATTCTTTTAGCATATACTTCTAGTAATATAATTCTACACGAATTAAGTTTGTTATAATTTTTTATTCTATAATAATTCTCATTTAGTTTTAAATTCCATCGCATAAAAAACTGACCTATTAAGGTTCAATTTTTTGGGTCAACTTTTAAGGGTCTTTTAAAAATATAATCACTATATGACAGCTCTAACTAATATAAAACTCTGTATAGTTTTATTTATCTAGGGTTATAAAAGATTTTAGTTTGGATTCACTTATTAGCACACCTTATTAATATTAATATTATATATTTTGAATAAAAGCTTACTATAATTAATTTGATATTATTATACAGATAAATTTAGAATTCTTATTTTAGAGTTTCTAAGGACAATATATATTCATCTATAAATTTTAACATAAGCTGGCTAACCCAATCTTAATCTTGCTATATCAAGATTAAGATTGGGTTAGCCAGACAACTTCGGATGTATCTATAAAAATCTGAAGGTATTTTCATTCTTTAGTACTCTAGATTAGGTGTTCTGATAAATTTTACTAGGTATTAAACATTAACTATTTCATCATTACATAAATTTTTGAAATGAAATTTCTAAAGCTTCATCTTAGTACAAAGAAGATAATTGTTACTGTTTCTACTAATAGAATTGTCAAATAACTGCAATCTTAAAAAATTTTAATCATTCTATATTTTTAAAGTTAAAAGTAGCTGTACTTATTCAGGTATAATAAAAGAGTCCTTAATGGTTATGTCAGAAAAATATTTATAAAAAATCTGCTTTGTAATACTGCCAAGAAACTCCGACAAATCTCTTACAAGATTTTTTACTAGACCTTTACAGACATCAAAGATAAAGATCTATAAACTCCTAAGATGTCTGCTTTTCGAATATACAAAGTAATTCTGTTCAAGGGGCTTGCTTTACCTTCTTATCTAAAAACAAAGCCTCTTTTATCTCGCATAATCTAATCTCATAATGATGTCACAACTATTGGAGCTACATTTACGTTTTCAAGAATGTTAATATACAATATATAGACATAAGGTAGGGATAATATTTACCAAATTGCGCATTTAGAAAATAATAGACTATATAATCTAAATCTTTTGTTAGAATTAAAACAAAAGATTTAGAGATTTCATTTTCCCACAATTATTCCACAACCTCACTTATCTTTCTTGTGAACATGTATTTAACATCTATATCAAGCATAATCTATTTAAGACTTAAAATCTTATCGTAAAATCACGTTCGGAATATCCATTTCTTGAAGATACTAGCTTTACTTTATTTACAAAGTTGATACAAATATTTTATACCTCTGTTATTTTATGAGTTTCTTGATTTCAATATCTAGATTTTCTTGGAGAGATAATTTTCTATAGATTACTAAATTAAATTTTAGATTACTTGATTCTATAGAGTAAAATTTATTGAATCATAGATCTTTTCAAGTATGTTTTCTAGTAGAGTCATCATACCTCTAAATGAGTCCAATGACCTATTTACTTTACACAATTATATCAATTCAATAGATATGACAAATTAACTTAAATCAAATTGTACCATATACAATCCAAAATAATAAATAAATAAGCCAAGATAAAACATTATATTTTGCAAAAAACTTATAGCTCGTATCTGACATCCTGTATTTTCATTTTTAAAAACAAAATCACTCATGCATTCTGTTTTTCTTCTACCCAAAATATGATTAGGTATCATAAGCCCATCATTTTTCCAGTAAGACGTCTTTCGATAAATATTACTGTTAAATCCTAGTAGATCTTCTATCTTTGCTGACTGAGCAATGAAAAGCATCTGAGTAGCATATGTTCTTCTCATCATTCTATAGAATATAATCGCCAATAATGAAACAAAAGCACCACAGATAGATATTATAATAAATCTTCCCTTTCCATAATTAGTTTTATGACCATAAATTGTAATAGATGTTCCAAAAGTTATAATTGAAAAACCTAAATACTGCAATAACAGATTGATTCTTTGGTTATCTAAATCTCTATCAGTATCTCTAGATATTTTGTAAAGTGACAATAATTGGTCTGTGGTCATAAGGTCTTCATTAACTTTTATATCAGAATACAAATTCTCCATTGGTTGCTTTATAGGTCTTTTCCTAAATGCTTTAATATAATATTTGAACCCTTCATAATCCTTTAAATTATTATCATATTGATCTACCATTCTTTTTAGTAACTTTGCTTGTTTCTTTTTGACCAATCCTTTAATCCAATCCATTAACATTAGAATAAAGAGAATTATAAAAGGGGATAATAAAACAAGTAGAAATACCATAATTCTAACGAATACCTGTATTACTTTTTTATTATAAGTTAAAGGAATTTTCCAAAACCTTATACATATATACGGTAGTACAAGAATAATAACTAATCCTATTAAGTCGATAAATAAACTTAAATATGAATTATCATGATTTTTTCTTTTTTCCAAAATATCATATACATGCTCTACTATCATAAAAACCTCCATAATAATATTATTTCTTAGCTATTAATAGAAAGTGTTGTTGTCTAATTAAAATATAAAATATTTTATATTTTAAGGATATCACATGATTTATTAAATAACAACTCATAGAATCAACTTTCATATTTTATCATGTATATGGAGTATAGTTCCCTAAAATATGATGAAGTTTTTTTATTCATCTAATATATTAAAACTATCCTTATTAAATATTGGATATATATTTAGTATAGAAATAATAAAAACTCCGTTTATTTAGAATGTAATTGTAACTAAATAGGTAAATGAATCAGATTATTATAAGTCATAAATATATTAAAATAGATGAAAGAAATAAAATAGAAGTTCCTTATATATAAAGATACTATACAAAAAAACTGTGAATTTATATCATTTTACTACTCATCTATGGATATGAGGCTAAAGAAATACTATAATAATTTGAATAGTTTAGTAAATTTACATTATACTAAAAGATCAAATTGTAAGTTACTATAATTAAAATATAATCATAGTAAATAATGTTATAGAATAAAAGTTAAATGAACTCGGACTCACAAAATCCTAGAATAATACTATTGTCAATTAGCTTTAAAATAATACAATTGTAATTACGGAGTTTTCAGATTTTAATCTAAGTACATTAAGAGATAAAGTAAAATTTCAATTTATATTAGATAGATTGTAAAATTAAATACGGCACTAGTAAAAAATAAAAACTCATAGCAAACTCAATTCATGTAAAATGTAATCACCACAAAACATACACATGAAGGAGATTGCTATGAATTATACTACAAAAGAATGCTATTCAGCAAAAAATATATCAACCATTTTAAGATATTTTCATTCTTCTATTAGCAGTGAGTTAAAAAGATATACTAGCGATTACAAAGCCTTCACAGCACAATAACAATATTTTACTCGTTCAAAAAATAAATGAAGAAAAATGAAACTAAGCTATGAAGTAAAAAAATCTATTGAAAAAACTGAAATCTAGTTGGTTCCTTGAACAGATGTTAGGAAGAATTTTCCAACATAAACTTCGCTCTAAAATAGCGTATAACTGGTTATATAAGGGATTTTTATCGGTTTGGTGAAGGTTTCAAGGAAAAGGTAAGTCTCGAAAATCCAAAGAAACTAGATGAAGATTTAATATTGGGCATTTCTATTTCTAAAAGACCCATAGCGGT
>JAUNVF010000049.1 GCA_030537815.1 Tissierellia bacterium
TCTAAATAATTCTTTCCTCTTTTCTTCATATTGATCCTCCTTGTGGTATTATCGGATATCCTCCCACTTATTTATTGTCGACTTTTACTCCCATACTTCTTGCAGTACCTGCAACCATTCTCATAGCAGCTTCGACATCGGCCGCATTTAAATCCACCATTTTCTTCTCAGCAATTTCTCTCAATTGCGCCTGGCTTATAGTTGCAACTTTATCTTTATTCGGGACACCTGATCCCTTTTCAATACCCAATGTCTTTTTAATTAAAATCGGCACCGGTGGAGTTTTAGTAATAAAACTAAAAGATCTGTCCTGATATACCGTCAAGACTACAGGGATGATAAATCCTTGCTGATCTTGAGTTTTGGCATTAAACTCTTTTGTAAACTGCATGATATTAACACCATGAGGTCCAAGTGCAGTTCCTACCGGTGGTGCAGGAGTAGCTTTTCCTGCCGGTATCTGTAATTTAACTATTGCTTGTACTTTTTTTGCCATTATATTCCTCCTGAATTTGTGGTTTGGCGGGGTGAACCCTCCCACTTCGATCTATAAACTGTCTTAATATTCTTAAGTTGTTTTCTAATTTATACTCTTTCGATATTGTCAAAGTCGAGCTCAACCAAAGTCTCTCTACCAAAAATACTTACCGCAGCTTTGAGTTTTAGTTTTTCAGGACTTACACTTTCAACTTTCCCGACGAATCCTTCAAAAGGTCCGCTGATAACTTTGATGGAATCTCCAATTTCAATATCCATCTCGGGAATCGAAACAGTTTGTACCCCGAATGCTTTCACTTCTTTTTCTGTTAGCGGTACCGGTTTAGATCCCGGCCCTACAAATCCCGTTACCCCTCTAGTATTTCTGACTAAAAACCAGGATACATCCGTTATAATCATCTTGATCAATACATAGCTGGGAAACATCTTTCTCTCTTTAATTTTCTTAACGCCATTTTTTGTTTCTACATATTCTTCCGTCGGAACCGCAACCTCGAATATATCATCTATATATCCTCTGTTCTCGACCATCTTTTCAATATTGTCTTTAACTTTGTTTTCATGACCCGAGTATGTATGAACTACATACCACTTCGCATCTTTTTCTCTTTCCTTATGCCTTTCATTCCTTTTTTCATTGTCTTCGTTCATATCTTTAGGTCTTCCCTTTCCCTTCGTCACTTTAAGAAACGATCAAATTAAGTAGTCCGGCGAATACAAAATCTAAAATATAAACTATAAGAGCAACTATTATAGAAATCAAGATTACTACTCCCGTATAAGTAACGGTTTGCTTCTTGCTTGGCCAGATAACCTTTTTTAATTCAGCTCTAACACCCTTTAGAAATCCTTTCCCCTTTGGTGCCGGCGCCTTTGATTTTTGGTTAGTAAGATTTGCCAACAATATCCCTCCTTGAATTACCTCGTCTCTTTATGAGTCGTATGAGTCTTACAGAACTTACAGTACTTTTTGAGCTCTATACGTCCGGTAGTTGTCTTTTTGTTCTTTGTAGAAGTGTAATTCCTGTTCTTGCATTCTGTGCAAGCCAGTGTAACTCTATCCCTCATAGCACACCTCCCATAGATTATTTAATTAAAAGATAACTCTTTCAATTACATCTATATAAATTATCATATGCGCTCCACATTGTCAATATATTTGGGTATATTATTCCAAATTTAAAAATAAAAATATATTTTGAATTTTCGCTTGACAAAATCGGTTTAACGCGATACAATTTTTAGTAATTAATCGCTGTGAAGGAGAAAAATATAATTCCGGTTTTTATAGAGAGTCGAGGACGGTGGAAGCTCGACAAAATCGCTTATACTATTCGCTCCCGAGCTTAGCCGCTAAATTTTAGTAGGTGGCTACGGTATTCTCACCGTTATAAGAGATAGGACTGTTTGGTCTGAAGTGGCGACTTTGTCGCAAATTGGGTGGTACCGCGGAATTATCTTTCGTCCCTTGTGGATGGAGGATTTTTTTATTTTAAGAAATAATATTATGAGGAGGAAAATGATGAAAAAGATTAAATTATTGGGTATTGTAATCGCAGTACTAATTATGATGGCAGCTTGCAATCAAGCTGATGAGGGTAAAAATGATGAGAGCAGTGGTGATGCTAAATTTAAGATAGGCATCAATCAGCTAGTCGAGCATAAAGCATTAGATGATTCGAGAGAGGGCTTCATAGAAGGACTTAAATCTGAAGGAGTTGAAGCTGAGATAATAGCTGAAAATGCTCAAGGCGAAACCGCAGCTGCAGGCACAATTGCCGAAAAGCTAGTCGGAGATAAAGTAGATTTGATACTAGCAATCGCAACGCCGGCTGCACAGGCAACTCAAAGAGTCGCTACCGAAACTCCCGTCCTTTTCACTGCCGTCACAGATCCGGCAGAAGCAGGAATCGTCGAATCAAACGAAGCACCGGAGGCCAATGTAACAGGTACATCTGATAAAGCAGATGTCAAGAGCCAGCTTGAGATGTTTCACGAAATAGATCCCGATATCAAGACCATCGGCCTTATCTATAATACAAGTGAAGCAAATAGCGAAACTCAGATAGCAGAAGTCGAAGAAATTGCTCCACAAATAGGATTAGAAACCGAAAAAGTAGGAGTAAATAATATAAATGACATCCCACAAGCAATTCAGACACTTATATCAAAAGTCGATGCAGTGTATCTGATATCCGACAATATGGTAGCCGATTCAATCGAAGTAATAGCAGAGGCGATGAAAGAAAAGAAAATGATATCAATCGCATCAGAAGAATCGATGGTTTCAGGCGGAGCTTTGATGACAAATGGTCTTTCATACTACGAACTTGGTAAACTAACAGCGAAAATGGCAAAAGAAATTTTAGTCGATGGCAAAAAACCATCAGAATTACCGGTTAGATATCTCGACGAGAAGATTACAAAACTCAATGAAGGCACATTAAAAGCACTTGGACTAGACAAAAATTTGGAAATCTTTAAGGATGCGACAATAGTAGATTAGTTGGAGGTAAAAAGTTGAACTTAGCACTTACAACGATTGAGCAGGGACTGATTTATTCAGTCCTTGCCATGGGAGTTTATTTCACATATAAAATACTGGATATAGCCGATTTGTCTGTAGAGGGTTCATTCCCCTTTGGAGCACTTTTATTTGCAAAATTGGTTTCATCAGGAGTTGATCCGATAATAGGTACCATCTTGACATTTATTATAGGCACACTCACCGGCTTGCTAACATCGGCTCTATTTATATCCCTTAGAATAAAAGCTCTTTTAGCGGGGATTTTGACGATGACAATGCTGTATTCTATTAATTTAAGATTAAACGGCAAGCCAAATATTAGTTTGACAGATCAGAAACTTATTTTTGACTATTTAAATACTGGGAATAAATATATCGATAAATTGATAATATTAATCATCATAGTCGCTATATCTAAATTCTTGATAGACAAATTTTTGAAGACAGAAGCCGGCTATCTTCTGGTTGCTACAGGAGATAATGAATCGCTTGTAAGATCGCTAGGAGAAAGCTCCAATAAATATAAGATAATGGGACTTATGATATCCAATGGTCTTGTAGCCTTATCAGGCGCTTTGCTGGCTCAAACAAATAAATTCGCCGATATAACCATGGGAGTTTCCATAATAGTTGCCGCTCTAGCTTCCATTATAATAGGAGATACAATCTTCAGACATAGAAAACTAAGAGGAACTACCAGAGCCATAATCGGTGCGATAATATATAGAATCATAGGGACCATAGCATTGAAGATCGGCTTGTCACCGCAGGATCTAAGGCTAATAAATGGTCTCATAGTGGTAGTATTCATAGCATATAATAATTTTTATTCAGCTAAATTTGCTGGCAGATTCAGGAGGAATACCAATGCTTAATATAATAGATTTAAATAAGAAATTCAATCTCGGCACAGCCTTTGAAAAGACCATTTTTAAAGACTTCAATCTCAATATATCAGAGGGAACTACGACAGCCCTAATCGGATCGAATGGATGCGGAAAGTCGACATTATTAAATCTTATCGCAGGAAATCTAAAATCTGATTCCGGTATAATTGAAATCGACGGGAAGAAAGTTTCAGGATTGAGCGAGGAAAAGAGAAGCGAATTACTGGGCAGAGTACATCAAGACCCTTCAAAAGGAGTTGCCCCATCGCTTACAATACTCGAGAATATGGCGATAGCAGATAAAAAGAACGAATCTTTTACACTAAGAAAATTGATTCGCAAAAACAGAATCGACTATTACAAAGATCTTTTAAAAACCCTCGACCTCGGACTCGAAGATCAATTATCGACAAAGATAAAATTCCTATCGGGAGGTCAGAGACAGTCGCTATCACTACTGATGGCTACGATGAAACATCCGAGACTTCTGCTTTTAGATGAACATACAGCAGCACTCGACCCTAAGACCTCAAAAGTCGTAATGGACAAAACTAAAAATCTAATCAAAAAAAGCGGCATAACCACTGTCATGGTAACACATAATATGAGAGATGCCGTTGAATACGCCGATAGAATCATAATGCTCGACAGAGGAGAAATCGTCCTCGACAGAAATAGAGGCGACATAACCGAAGATGAACTATATGATATATATAGAGATCTTTTGTCAAAGCTTGAAAAAGTTGGATAGATTTCATTCCGAATCTTGTCAGTAGTATTCAAAATTTAATAAATAATTTTAAACAAATCGATGCCGGATTTCAGTACAGAAACCCGGCATCGATTTATATCCTATATAAAATTTACCTATATTCAAATATAAAAATTTTCTTAAAGACTGGTCCTTTATAATAAAGAAGAAAGTTATCCCCTCTCAATTATTAATTTTATTATTAAATTTCCCAACAAAAAATCTTTTACCGAAAAATTTTGATTGATTTAAAATCTCATAGAAAAAATAAAAAATGACAAAATTAAAAATAAATACATAAATATCAAATATTCTGACAAAATATATCCATTTTCTCACACAAGAAATAATTTTAATATTCATCTCCCAAATCGTATAGCATTTAAAAAGGCCCTGAGATTTCTTAATCATAGAGCCTTTTTAATATCCTTTTCTATTTCTAATAATTCTCATAAATTAAAAACTTCCGCAAATCAAATCTTAAAATTCTTCCTAAGTTCAAATCATCTTTCTAAGCTTTGCAAAGGACCTAAGTAAGAGCACTCCTATAATTAATACGATTATGACATCGATAACAAAATAGCTTATATAAACAAAATCCACACCAAATAATCGAGGTAAAAATATCATTGCCGGAATAGACAAAATGACTTGTCTCAACAAAGGCATAATACTTGCAATTTTAGCTTCTCCTATGGCGGGAAAATAACTCATGCCGTTCATCGTCACTGTAAAAAGTGGAATAATCGACATAAATATTACAAAATTAAAGATATTTTCCGATGAAATAGGACCTTCAAACATTAATCCAAGTATTGTTTGAGGACTTAATACGACCATTAAATAAAGGGGAGCAATAATAATCAGTGACCCTAATATATAAATTTTAACAGCACTGATAACCCTATTATAATTCTTAGCCCCAAAATTCATACCGACCACCGGTTGTAAAGATCTCATAAAGGCATTTAAAATCATCGTCAGAAAAGTCATAATTCTAAAGGACACTCCATAAAAAGCTAAATCATAATCAGTTCCAACAGCTCCTATTGTATTTAATATGGCAATTCCCAAGATAAGAGCGGTAATACTCATGATTAGTTGAGGCATACCCAAGGATATGATCTTATTTATGATCTCTTTATCCCTTCTTATGGCAAATACCTTTGATTGAAATGTAGTTTTTCCACTTTTAAAATACATGATTTGTAAAATATTATAGACGAACATACCTAGATTTGTACCCCAAGCAGCTCCAATAACGCCAAAATGAAAAACCACCATCAAAATATAATTTGCGATAATATTTACAATAAGCCCAATCGCCATAATTATGGCAGCTTTTCCCATTTTGCCTTCTGCTCGAATAATCATATTATATCCAAGAGAAAAAACCCAAAAAAGAGTCCCTATCACTGTAATTCTATAATAGGATAATGCTATTTCTAAAACCTCACCCTTGCCACCCATAAAAGATAAAAGAGGTCTTGCCGTTAAAAACAAGATAATCATCAAAAATACAGTTATGATAAGCCCTAAAAAATTTACATTTCCCAGTATTTTATTTTGTACTTCCTTATCTTTTTTTCCAATTGCAATACTTAAATAAGCTCCTGCACCGCCACCAATCATAGAGCCAAAACC
Organism: Tissierellia bacterium; assembly: GCA_030537815.1. GTDB lineage: Bacteria > Bacillota > Clostridia > Tissierellales > Peptoniphilaceae > Microaceticoccus. The sequence goes on from JAUNVF010000049.1 coordinate 6,308, forward strand.
CAATGAAATCTGCGTAAGGGGAAATGCTACGGAAATCCCACCAAGCCCCAATTCACCAACGAATCTACCGACAAAAATTGCATCAAATATAGCATTCAGTCCATGAAGTCCCATAGCTATCATCGCCGGCAAAGTTAATCTTATCATAATCTTCCATAGATTATCATTTAATATCATCTCTGATTGTTTACTATTTTTTTCCATATTCGGCCCTTTCATTTATACATGGTATTTATTCATACAAAGCAATTCATCATACTTATCCTACTATTATCAATAAGTCATTTTACTAGCCCATGATTAAAATTAAAAGTCTTTTAAGAATTTTGTACTTATTGCAGGAAAAATATCCTCGTGCATATTTTATTTATAAATTCAATATCATGAGAAATGATAAATATAATCCTATCCTTTGCTATATTTTTAATTACTCCAGCTACCTTGTTCATACTATCAAAATCAAGACCCGATGTAGGTTCGTCAAATATGATTATCTCTTTACCATCCATAATCGCTGATGCTATAACTACTCTTTGCTTTTGCCCACCTGATAGCGATAAAGGATGAGCTTCTAAGTATTCTAATAAATCTAATTTCTCAGCTATTTCTGTCGCTCTTTCTACTTTATCATCACTCTTCGAAATAAAAAGCAGTTCTTTTTCTACTGTATCTAAAAATAATTGATGATTGACATCTTGCATAATCATAGAACATATCTTTCTTCTTCGCTTGGCATTTATAGGTTTATTAGACCAAGCTATTTTTACCTCGCCTTTAGCTTTCATAATTCCACATATAGTTAATGCTAGAGTAGTTTTACCAACTCCGTTTTTACCCATAATGCCGATTATTTCTCCCTTTGCACATCGGAATTTAGGTATATGCCAAAGCTGTTTTCCTCGACTATAGGAATAAGAAAAATCTTCGATAGATAAATCCCAATTTTGCTGATATTCAATATTAGAATTATTATTTTTAAATTTCTCAAGTAATACTGGCTCAAAAGGACTTCTAATTCCCATAGACTCTCTCTTTTCGGGGAGCATATTTATAAGTTCTCTTGTAGTTAGAATCTCTTCAATCTCTCCATTTTCAATATAGACAATTCTATCGACTAAGTCCATTAGATAAAAGATTCTATGTTCTGCAATTAAAATCGTCTTTCCCTCCTTTTTTAATTGCTCAATAGTCGCCCTTAAATCTTTTATCCCATCGGAATCTAAATTACTACTTGGCTCATCGAATATAACTATATTCGGATCTGTCATATATACACTGGAGCAGGCAATCTTTTGTTTTTCTCCGCCCGATAGTTTAAAAATATTTCTATCTACTAAATTTTCTATTTTTAGATTATTTATCGTAGCTTTTAATCTCTGCTCCATCGTTTCCTTACTCGCCCTATGATTTGACAATCCAAATAAAAGTTCATCGGTCGTATCTAGATTGAAAAACTGCGATTTTGGATTTTGAAATACAGAGCCTACTTGTTTTGAAAGCTCTTGAATACTTCTAGAAGATAAATCTTCTCCGTTTATTAGCAATTCTCCCGATACTTCACCTTCCAAATAATTTGGTATTATGCCATTGACCATATTTAATAGAGTGGATTTTCCTGTCCCAGATTTGCCTAGAAATAAAATGGTTTCGCCCTTTTTAATATCTAAATTGATATTTTTTAAAGTATATTCATTCTTTCCAATATACTTGAGTGTAATATTCTGAAAGCTAATCATATTACTCCCCCTTTTATTAATATGCCGAGCAACATGAGTCCAAGAGCTATTATAATAATCAATATATCTCTATAGGTAAAACCTATTTCCGTCAAATATGTTCGATTATCATATAATCCCAAACCTCTTGTTAGAGAAGCAACTGTAAGTTCATCTCCACTTTTTATTAGCGAATACACCAAAGGTACATAAAGATATTCCACAGTTTTAATTGGATGCCTTAGAAAACTAAGAGGGCTGAAACTCACACCTCTCAATTTCATAGCATTTAAAATGCTTTTAAATTCCACACCTATTGTTGGGAAAAATCTAAACATGACCAATAGGACTATCTGTATTCCCAAAGGAGTTTTTAGCTTTTCAAGTGCTAGCGAAAATTCGGATATGCTAGTGCTTAAAATCAAATATCTACCATAAACAAAAATTGGAAAGAATAGTGTAAATAGGTTCACAAATCCTTTCAATAAATTTAAAATCAAGAAGTCATAAGTATA
>JAUNVF010000007.1 GCA_030537815.1 Tissierellia bacterium
TATGACGTATGACTTCCTCTCTTTTTGTAAAATTATTATTTATTTCTATCAAATTTTTATCGATTATTTTTAATAAAATATCGTTATCAGTTGTTTTATATTTTTTATCTTTATTATTAATATATTTCTTTTTATAAAACTTTAATATATTTTCTTTATCTCTATCATTTATAAGAGATGATACTAAAACAATAGGCTTATTAATTTCTTCTATATCAACTGTAGAAATAATAAAATCTATACTTTGAAGTTGTTGCATTGATATTTCGGATATCGAACGAGTCTCAACAATATCTAATGGCGGTAAAATACATTTAATTCTATTAACAATTAGGTTAGAAGTAGCTATACCCGTAGGAGATACTACCAAAACCCTCTTAATTCTTTTCTTCATTTCTAATGCAATTTGCACATATATTACTAAAAAACTAACCTCATCTTCTGTAATATCAATTTTATTCTTGTAGAACTCATCTTGTAATGCAATCCATAATACATCAAATAATAGCCTGAACTCTTTTTTTATATCTTTTAATAACACATTTTTAATGTGGATATTATTTTTAAGTCTATAGATCATTGGTCTTAGATGCTCTATCAATTGATTTTTTAAATTATTGTCATCTGAAAGATCTATTCCTAGCATTGAGTTAATGCTATTTAATATTTTCTTGGTCATTTCATTAATTTCTTTTTCATAGGTGGAAGTAACTTGTAGTAAAACTACTTTATTTGCAATTAAGTGACTAGCTAAGTAACTACAATCGCTTTCCTCAAATACAATTGATGTTTCTTTTGAAAGTCTAAGTAATAGATCTTTTGATAATATGAAGTATTGTATATGATGAGGATCTTTATGATCTATTATTAGAACATTATCCTCAATATGACGCTTAATATTTGCCCTATATGAAGTTACGATTAAAACATTAAATATATTTTTTAAATAATTCGGATCTTCTATTTTGACTCCTGACTTGATTAAACTATTTATGATATTTTTGCAGGATTCAACTAATTTATTCCCATAATAATAACTCATATCCTTTTGTAGTCGTTCATTAATAAAACAAGTGCATAATTTTTGAATAATCAATTCATTGAAAGCAATCAGTGTATTTCGAATTTCAATTTCGTTACCTTCCATTCTTGTACCTTTATAATCACTTATAATTTTTGCACCATTTTTATTTAAAAATGTTGATTTTATAAATTTTATATCACGCTGTAATGAACTTATAGAAACCCTAAATTTTTGTGCCAGTTCTTCATAAGTTAAAATTTTTTCGTCAATAAAAAGCATCTTTGCTATTATAAACTTCCTATATTCCGTAGAAGAATTATCTATTGAAGGTAGAATTTGATTAGAGGTAATTGTTTTATTTTTGACAACATTAATACCGATACCTTGTTTTCTATCAATATAGTATCCTTGATGACATAGAATAGATTCAACAACATTAAGATCATTGGATATTGTTCTATTAGAAACTGCAAAGATATCTGCATATTCAGAGATTGTCTTTATACCCTGCTGATATTTTAATAAATCAATTAACCTAGCTTGCCTGCTGTTAATTCTCATTTCTATCTCCTTTAATAAATAAAATATTATTCAAAATTTTTAATTGACAGCAATAGCTGATCCTCATTACAATTTACAATATCCTCGCTTCGGAATATACCACCTGCTGATGCGACAAAGTCATATCCTGATTGAAGATACAATTTATAATTACTAGCGTTTATACCACCAACAGCCATCAACTTATATTTTCCTAAAGGTTCTTTTACTTTAGCACCGTACCCTATATTAAATTCATTGGCGGGAAAAACCTTAACTATATCAGCACCTCTGTGAAAGCACTCTTTTATTTCCGTTGGGGTAAAGGCTCCAGGAATTGCTATAATACCTTTATCATTGCAATATTTAATTACTTCACGGGACATCATACATGGTGATAAAACAAATTTTGCTCCGGCTTTTTCTGCTTTCTTTAAGTTATCTAAATTTAAAATAGTTCCTGCACCGATAAATAATTCAGAACTAAATTCATAGCTTAATTTCTCGATTATATTAAAAGCATCGATAGTATTTAAAGATATTTCTATACTTCTAATTGAGCTATTAATAAGAGTCTTAGCTACTACTCTAATTTGTTCATAAGTATAACCTCTTAATATTACTGTAACTTTATCCAAATACATAATAAAATCCTCCTATTTAAAAGATAACACAATTGAAAATATATTTCCATGACAAAAAATTTCATAAAGTTAAGGAATATTTTAGTAAATATAAGAAATAGAATAATTAAGTTAGGAGGTAGATATATATATTTGTATTAGCATTTTTGTAATAGAATAGCTACTAAAACTAATAATTACTTGAGGTAATAATACACCTTATTTATGAACGAAATCTTAAAAATTATTGTTCAAATATAGTATAGTAATATTATATTAGATAAATATTAATTGATTTTGGTATTCTGGAATTTATTAAGAAAATTAGTTTACTAGTATATTGAATAAAATAATTAATCTCCAGGAGGTTTTATAGAAAAGCTAAAAATAGTTATTGATTCGGATTCTTTCAAAGGATGTTTAAGTTCTGCTGAAGTTCATAATGAAATTGAAAAATGAATAAGAGATATGTTGATATCTGTGAAAATATTAAGGTCCTATGGCAGATGGTAGAGAGGGAACTGTTAAGCTATTATTTATGCTATCTCCTATTGGTGAATAGATCGAAATAAATACGGCTACTTGATAATCAAAATGCCGAAATACTAGAATCTGATTCTCCTTTGGGCAGGATAAGCTTGATAAAGATAATTTAAATCCTAATAAAGCCAGCAGTATTGGTCTGGGAAAATTGATTATTTACTTATTGGATAGGGGATTGAGAGATTTTTATATCGGTTTAGGTGGTACTTCCACCATTGATGCCGGATATGGAATGTTAAGGGCATTGGGGGTAGAGTATTATGATTCAATAGGAAATAATCTTGAAAATTCCGTTCTTTCCTTAAAAGACTTAAAAGAAATAAATTTTAAGAATATAGATGATAGATTAAAAAAATCTAAATTTACTATTTTATCTGATGTAAAAAATCCGCTATGCGGAAAGATGGGAGCGGCTTATACATATGGACCTCAGAAAGGAGTAAAAGAAAATCAATTAAAAGATTTTGACGAGGCATTAAATAATTTTGGTAAAATTATTGGAGAAAAATTAGGAATTGATATTATAAATAGAGCTAGCGCCGGTGCTGCAGGTGGATTGGGAGCGGCATTCATATCCGTTTTAAAAGCCGAAGTAATAAGCGGTATAGATGAAATTTTAAAGATTATTAATTTTGAAAACCAAGTTAAAAATGTTGATTTGGTCATCACAGGAGAAGGCAGGATGGATGGTCAGTCTATATATGGAAAGGCAACTATTGGAATTGCTAAATTAGCAAAGAAATATAATATCCCTGTTATTGCTATTGTAGGAAGTATGGGAGAAGGGGCTGAAAAAGTTTATGATTATGGGATTGATCTTGTAATAGATATTATAAGTGAAGCTATGAGCTTAGAAGAAGCATTTGAAAATACAAAATATAATCTAAGAATAGCGGCTTATCATGCAATAAATGCATTTGTTAAATTAAGAAAAATAAAATAATATAATAAATAAGAATTTAATCGGCTTAATAAAGATAATTACAAAGATTTATCTTGCTTTTATCATATTAATTTTAATTTATATTTATTTTATTATATTGATAATAGCTAGTGTATATAATTATAGATAAATCTAAAATCTTAGACAAATTTCAATAAAACTTGGGACTTGTCTATTTATTATCCCAAAAGCTTTTTTATTTTAGAAAATGATATGGATTTTTATCTGATAATTTTAGAAATAGATACATTATGAATAATATGCTAAAATTACTTTATGATAAGAAATTAGATTATTAAAAAACTATTGTTTGAAAATACAAATGAAAAGAGGAATATAAATGGGATATAGAGAAGTTATTGATTACTGGAGAGTTATAAATAATTTATCTCCTGTTGAAGTAAGAGGAAAAAAGATTTCACAGAAATCTGATTTTAATATTCTCGATGATAATAGGAGATGGATTAAAAGAGATTATGAGGGCAATTTACCAATTCCCTACAATGAAAAAATGAATTCTAAACAGAAGATTTTTATAGAAATTGTTTGCGGAAATATTAAAAATGAGGAGTTATACTCGATTGCGAATATTGAGGAAGATCATATAGTCGATGGTGACAGCGAAAAATCATTTATATGGAAAATTTCAATTGAATTAAGTGGAGAATATATCCAGAAAAGCTTTGAAATATCTCATTTCTTTTATATAGTATTAAACAAACTTTATCATGAAGAGATAGATTATATCGAAAAAAGTTTATTTGAATTTAACGAAAAAATTGATGAGATAATTGAAAATCAGATTTATAGAACTGTTGATGATCTTAATAGACTATATACTATTGTATTAGATCAACTTGGATTGACAAATATAGATAGCGAGATGGGTTTTTATTTAAGACTGGAAAAAGAAGGTTCTTTTGATAATGCTATACTTCAAAAAAATTTTTATGGGGAAGATTTAAAATTTGTTAAAGATAATATGGACGAATCTCATTTTATCAATAGCATAATAGTGGGGGAAAATAAGGGTAGAAGAAAGATAGATGATGATGTCGATTTTTTGAAAGAGGTATTGATGCCTGAAAATATGCCAAGGGGAAAATGGCCATCGAAGTTTAATCCTAGTATGATGCAAGCTGTGGCAATATATATTTCTACAAATGAAAAGTATAAGACCAAGGTATTTTCGGTTAATGGACCTCCGGGAACGGGAAAGACGACTTTATTAAAGGAGATAATTGCAGAAAACATAATAAAAAAAGCTAAATTCATAGCAGATCACGAAAATATCAACTCTACAATCAAAAAAATCTCAACAGGATCTCCAAAATATTATAAAAATTATTATGATTTACCTGAGGAATTAAAAGAACTAGGAATTCTTATAGCTAGTAATAATAATTCAGCTGTTGAAAATATATCTTTAGAGCTACCTTTAAGTGAAGATGTTAAAGCCAAAGACACATTGACAGGTTATTTTGATGTAGACAAAAATGAGAATATATATTTTACATCTTTAGCAAATAAATTATTTTCAGAAGATGATAATAAATCGTGGGGATTGATCTCTGCTACTTATGGAAAGATAAATAATATAAAGAAAATAATAAATATTTTGCCCGAAAAGTTCACACCGGTTAAAGATATAAAATTTGAACTTGATGACGACTTTTTATCTTTTGATGAAGCAAAAAAGAAGTTTAAAGAAAAGTATGATGAGATTGAAAAAGAAATTAATATTTTAAATGATTTTGCTAAAGAAATTTATAAAATAAAAGATGATATAAAAGAAATTGAAAGCTCAAATATATCTTTGTTAAAATCTGACAATAATATGGAAATTGAAAAGCATGAGCTCAATAAGGAGAGGGACAATTGTATATCAAAGATAAAAGCATATAATAATTTAATAGATGAGAGTAATAAAAATAGAACTATTGCCAAAAAAATAAAAAATTTCTTTTCAAAAACTAATGATGAAGAAAGTTTGAAATATAAAGGAGAAATAGATAGTCTTTTAAGAAAGATAAATAATATAGAAATAAAGATATCTAAAATAGAAGAGAAGATATCTTTAAGACTCAAATATGAAAAGAAAAAATCTGAATTAGAAAAAATCAAAAAAGAGATCTGTGATAGGATATCATTATCAGAGAATGACTCTGATTGGTTTAGAGTTTTTGATGATGATTATTTTAAAGATATAGAAAGAAATGAAAAAACACAGGAAAGCTGTCCATGGGTTTACGAAGAGTTAAATATTAAAAGAGAAGAATTGTTTTATCTCAGTCTTCAGCTTATCCAGGCTTTTATAATGACAAATGATGGAATAAAGCATAACTTAAAATTATTGCCGATATTATATGATCGTAGTGAGGATATGGGTTACAATAAAGAAGAAAGAAGAGCTGTATTAAATGCTTGTTTTCATACCTTAAACTTTTTAATACCTGTTTTATCAACTACATTTGCTTCAGTTCAAAATGCCTTTTCAACATTTGGAAAGTCTGAACTCGGAACTGTTTTAGTTGATGAGGCTGGACAAGCTACTCCTTTAAGTGCTATGGGACTACTTTTCCGTTCTAAAAGTTGTATAATTGTAGGAGATCCACTCCAAGTTGAGCCGATAATAACAACTCCTTCGAGTCTTAATAGAGAGGCGTTTAACACATATTTAAAAGATAAAGAAAAGAGAGAGTTTAAAATAGGTTCAAAGATTATAAATCTGTCTTATCCCGAGATTTCTTTGCAGGTTTTAGCAGATTCTGTGAATCCTTATTACGGGAAAATAGGAAGTACAGAAGTAGGATGCCCTCTTGTAATTCATAGAAGATGTATATCACCTATGTTTGAGATATCAAATAGAATTTCATATGATGATAGAATGATTAATAAGACCTTTTCAAAAGATAAAAAATTTGCATTAGATTCTAGTTCTTTTATTAATGTAAAAGGCAAGGAGAATGGAAATAGAAATCATTATGTAAAAGAGCAAGGTGAAAAAGTTATAGAAATTATAGAAGATGCTATAAAAAAAGGTATTAAGATATTTGAATCTGCGGATGAATTATATATAATATCCCCTTTTAAATCGGTTGCAAATGAAATGAAAAAAACTATATTAAAAAAATATGGTTCAAAAATTAAATGGGCATATACAAATATTGGAACAGTTCATAAATTTCAGGGAAAGGCCGCTAATTCTGTAATAATTCTACTCGGTTGTGATGATACTGCAAAAAATGCTGCAAAATGGGCTGCGAATGAGCCAAATATTTTAAATGTTGCAGTATCAAGAGCAAAATATAGAATTGCAATCATAGGGGATAAGGATTTATGGGAAGTTCTTCCAAATTTTGATATAGCTATAAAGATACTTGAATCTCAAGATGAAGGATAATTTTTTGTGGCTGATAAATTTATAAATATTTTGATAAATAGATTTTTAAAATAAAAAGATTATAAAATGAGCTTTTAAATAAAAGAGGTCGGATTAGTTCCGACTTTCCTTTAAATTATTTATTAAAATAGATCTTAAAAAATTTATAGTATCAGATTCATAATTATTATAAATATAATAAGAAAATGATTTCAAATTAAATAAACTATGATATTATTAATATGATAATGATAATTAACTAATATTGGAAAGGAGAGATATTATGTCTATTTCTGAAAATATTAAAAAATACTTTTTGTATTTACCTATGTGCGGAATTACCGCTTCTGTCCTTGTTCTTATATTTTTTATGTTGAATAAAAGGCCAAGCTCAGCTGAAGCTATTGCATATGCTCTACTACCGACTGTAATTAATACTATCGTCTCGATTATTGTAATCAGTATTTATTTAATAAAGAAAAAAATTGATCTTAATAAGGAATTTAAAGAAATTAAATCGACAACAGGAATAATGATGCTATCTTTGCCTATCTTTATAGCTGTATATTCTATATTTTTTTAAGATAAAATTGTAAAAACAAGAAAGCATTGATTTATTGTTAGCGATAATTTATTATATCAGCTCTTAAATTATAAGATTAGAATTTAGTAAAATAAGTTTAAAAACTAGCATATAAATTAAATTATAATCTCTTAGAAAAAGACTAAAAGAGAATTAATTTCATTTTATGATATCTGATTGACTAAATTTACAAATGAATAATTTAATGCTGAGTATCTTTAAAATATCGATATGAGTTAATCAAAAATAATATTCAGGATTTGTTTATGATAATAATTGTATAAATTTAAAAGGAAGTGAAGATTTTTAATCACTTCCTTTTTTGTATTGATTAGCAGTGGTCTTTTTATTATTTATTTTCAATCTATCTTAAATAAATTATATTTATCAAGAGTTATCGTCGATTAATTTTCTTTGTATATTTTCAATATTTCTTATTTATTATTATATTACAATTGCATTAAATGAGGCTTTAAGATTTTCGAACTTTTATTAAAATTATTTTATCATTTGCTCTTTTATTTTATTAAAATATTTGACTTATATATTTCTTTGTAGTATAATTCAATAAATGCTTTAAAGGAGTAGCAAGATGAAGAAGGAAATATTTACACGTAAAAAAGTACATGCTCATCATATCCATTTTAACCATGTGATCATTAGGGATGCTATCAGATGGCTTTGTTTGCGTGATTAATAGATTGCGAAACTGCTATTATACCATCCCGTTGAGGATGGTTTTTTTGATTTTGAGGAGGAGATTTTGTGAATTATGAGATAACCGGCTCGAGGACGATTTTTGGCGATGAAGTTAAAAGGATGAGGGAAATTACGAATGTGCTTATAAATGAGTCGGAAAAGTCTGGATTTGAAGAGATAATGATACCTAATTTTGAAGATTATGATTTGTATAAAAATCATAGGGGTATCGATAGGCTGCAAATGGTCAAGACTATTGACAATGACGGAAGGGTGATAGTCTTAAGGCCAGATGCGACTATTGGGATAACAAGATTTGTGAGCAAGAATTTTCCGATTCCCGAATCGCCCGTCAAACTTTTTTATATTTCAACTATTTTTAGGGAATTTAAGGGAGTAAAAAAAGTTGGTAGAGATTTCATTCAGGGTGGTGTCGAGTTTTTTGGCGTACCCGGGATAGAATGTGAGGCTGAAGTTATAAAGCTCGCAATCAGTATAATAAGGAATTTAAATATAAATAATATTCAGATAGGACTGGGAAGTGCTGAATATTTGAGTGGATTTTTATCTACTCTCAATCTCGACAGGGAAGATGAAGATACGATTATGGAATTTCTCGAGGGAAGAGATTTAAGTGGTTTGATTCCATTTTTAGAATCTCGTGGACTTTCTGCCGAAGATATAGATGCATTTATAGAGCTTACAAGCATGGTTGGAGAAAGCAAAAAAGTTCTTCCTAGAGCCATAGAGCTTATAAGAAATGAAAAGATGAAATCAGCATTAAATAGATTGGAAGATTTAAGCGATATGATAAGGGAGATTGATTCTAAGATTTGCATAAAACTGGATTTTACCCTTACGAAGAGATTTAATTACTATACAGATACCATATTTGAATTATATGCCGGTGGCATGCATGTTCCGGTAGTTTCAGGCGGCAGATATGACAAATTGGCAGCGGAATTCGGCGCTGAAAGACCTGCTGTGGGATTCGGTATGAATTTGAGTCTTTTATTGGATTTCAACGAGAATAATGCTGAAGATATTGTAACTGTTGCAATTGCTAAGGGAAGATTCACTGATGAGGTTGTTAGAGTGCTTTCTGAAGGTGGCCTTGATTTTCCGGATTATCATAAAGAAACTAGAAAACTTTTATTTAAGGACAGCGAAAACAAGTACAAATTAATTTTTGTAAAATCGCCTGATGTGCCTACATATGTTGAGTCCGGTGCGGCTGATTTAGGTATAGTAGGCTCGGATATATTAGATGAAGGAGATTTTGACGGATATATTTTAAAGACCACGGGCATAGGAAAATGTAGGATGTCATTTGCTAAACTTAAGGAGTCTAATATTCCCAAAGGAAGTATAACAGTGGCGAGTAAATATCCGAGGATTGCGGCTGATTATCTTAAAAATCAAGGTGTCAGTGCAAATCTAATTAAATTGAACGGATCGGTTGAGCTGGGGCCAATCGTCGGCTTATCAGATCTCATAGTCGATATAGTTGAAAGTGGAAAGACTTTAAAAGAAAATGGTTTAGAAGAGATGGAGTCATTTAAGGATATATCCTCAAAAGTGATTTGCAATAAAGTTTCTTTTAAAACTAAACAGGAGTATATAGAAAAATTCTTGGAATTATTAAAAGATATATAGGGGGAGCTTTAGATGAGAATTATAGAAATAAAGGGCAATGACAAAAAAGAATTGGTAAAAAAATATCTCGATAGAACCGATAATCCGAATCCGGAAATAGAATCTTCTGTTGCGGATATATTAAAGAAAGTAAGACAATCCGGAGATGAGGCTCTGAGGTATTACACAAAAGGATTTGACAGAGTCGATATTGGAGAATTTAAAGTTAGTGAGGAAGAGATAGAAGAAGCGCTTTCTATTGTCGGCGATGAATTTATAGAAGTTCTTAAAAGCGCATATAAAAATATATACGATTTTCATAAAAAACAAGTCGAGACGACTTGGTTTGAAGAGATGAGAGATGGAGTTAGATTGGGACAAAAAATAACTCCTATCGAGAGGGTTGGCATATATGTACCTGGAGGTACTGCCGGATATCCGTCTACCGTATTGATGACGGCGGTTCCTGCTGTGGTTGCAAATGTCGGTTCTATAACCATGGTCAGCCCTCCTAATAGAGATGGGAAAATAGATCCTTATATCTTGTCGGCGGCATATGTCTCAGGAGTTAAGGATATCTACAAAGTTGGAGGAGCTCAAGCTGTTGCGGCATTGGCATATGGAACCGAGTCCATACCATCAGTAGATAAGATAGTTGGACCAGGAAATATATTTGTAGCGACAGCTAAGAGACAGGTTTTTGGAACTGTAGGAATAGATATGATTGCAGGACCGAGTGAGATAGGGATATTGGCCGATAAAAATGCAGATCCTAAATATGTTGCAGCGGATTTATTGTCACAAGCTGAACATGATGTGAAAGCGGCTAGTATTTTAATCACTGAGGATATGGATTTTGCTAATAGTGTATCTGAAGAAGTGGAAATCCTTAAAAATAAATTGAAAAGAAATGAGATAGTAGACCAATCTCTTGAAAACTATGGGATAATATTCGTCGCTGATTCTAAAGAAGAATGTATAGATATGATGAATATAGTTGCTCCTGAACATCTCGAGATTTTATGGGAAGAACCTGAAAATTATATTGATAGAATAGTCAATGCTGGCGCAATATTTTTAGGGCAGTATACTCCTGAACCTGTCGGTGATTATTATGCTGGACCAAATCACACATTACCTACAGGTGGCACAGCAAGATTCTCTTCTCCATTAGGGGTCTACGATTATATAAAGAGATCGAGTCTTTTATCTTATGATAGATCGGCTTTAGTTAAAGATGCGAATAATATTATGGACTTCGCTAAGAATGAGGGGCTGACAGCTCATGCAGCGGCGGTAGAAGTGAGAGTAAATAATGGTGATTAAATGAAGATAAAAAATTATTTAAATAAAAGTCTGTATGATTTTAAAAGTTATGAGATTTCAAAACCGATGCAGAGAATAAATCTAGGCTCAAATGAGAGTCCCTTTAATCTTATGGAAGATGAGTATTTTAAATCGGGATATACTGAGATTCTTAGTGATTTGGATCTAAATAGATATCCTGATCCCGCATCATCTGAATTGAGAGCCGAGATTGCGAATTATGTAAATGTGGATTCAGACAATATAATAATGGGTTGTGGAGCAGATGAAGTCATAAATATGATACTTGCTACATTTGTGAATCCCGGAGAAATTGTAATAACTCATAGCCCTAGCTTTGAGATGTATAAAATCAGCTCGAAAATAGTTCATGCTGAAATAGTCGAAGTAGAGGACAGAGAGTATGAGATAGACATAGATTCCATTATCGAAAAAGCAAATCATCTAGATGCTAAAATAGTATTTCTATGCACTCCAAACAATCCGACCGGTTATATCATTCCTGCAGATGAAGTTCAAAGACTGATAGACAATACAAAATGCATCGTAGTTTTAGATATTGCATATATAGAATTTTCAGACGAACAATATTCTGATTTAAATTTGAATGAAAGAGTTATAAGACTTAGGACTCTTTCTAAGGCTTTTGGCTTAGCATCTCTCAGGGTTGGATACGCAATTGCCGATGAGAGTATAATAAGGGCTATCAATCTAGTAAGACCACCTTATAATCTAAATGAATTGAGTCAGAGATTAGCCTTGTTTACTGTAAAAAATAGGGATAAGATATTCAAATATATAGAAAAGATAAAATTAGAAAAAAATAGATTTACAAAGATAATTACTGAAATGGGATACGAAGTTTTGCCCAGTTCGGCGAATTTCGTTTTATTGAAGGTAGAGAATTCAAAAGAATTTAGTGAAAAACTAAAAAGTGAGAATATAAGGATAAGAACGTATTCTCCCGAATCTTCATTAAAAGACTACTATAGAATAAGCGTAGGGCTTCCTGAAGAAAATGACGAGATAATAAGACTTTTAAGGGGTGATTAAATGAGACAGAGTGAATTGACCAGAAAGACGGCTGAGACATCTATTTTTATGAGAATGGATTTGGACGGGGAGGGCTCCTTTGAAGGTCAAACCGGAATTGGTTTTTTTGATCATATGATGGTTCTCTTCAGTAGGTATTCCGGTTTTAATCTTATGATTGATGCTGTAGGAGATATCGAAGTCGACACTCATCATCTCGTTGAGGACTTGGGAATTGTCATGGGAAATCTCTTCAAAGAATCCATTGGAGATTGTAGAGGGATTGAGCGATATGGATCTTTTAGATGTCCAATGGATGAAGCTCTTACAGAAGTTGATTTAGATATAAGTGGAAGAGGCTATCTCGTTTATAATGTAGAACATAGAAGAGATAAAATCGGAGATTTTGAGACGGAAATGTTGAAGGAATTCATGTATGCATTTGCTATAAATGCTGGAATTACACTTCATATAAATAATTTATACGGAAGCAATGAACATCATATCATAGAGTCGATTTTTAAAGCATTTGGAAAGGCTCTTGGGAGAGCTTCCGAAATAACAGATAAATCCGGAAGGATACCATCTACAAAAGGAAAGATAGGTGCTTAATATGTTTGTTTATCCAGCAATTGATTTGATAGACCAAAAATGTGTTAGATTATCAAAGGGAGTCTATACAGAAAAATCCGTGTATGACGACGACCCTGTAAATATGGCTAAAAAATTAGTTTCAGAAGGTGCAAAGAGGCTACATATAATAGATCTCGATGCAGCAATAAAAAGTTCTGATTGTAATTATAAAATAATTGAAGAAATCAGAAAAGCAGTTGATGTACCCATGCAGGTCGGAGGGGGAATAAGGAGTATTCAAAGAGCGAGAGAGCTTATCGAGATCGGAATTGAAAGGATAATAGTCAGTACGGCTGTCGTTACAAATCCGGATTTCTTTGATGAACTTATGTCTAAATACTCGGACAATACCGCCGTTTCTGTAGATACGAGAGAAGAAACAGTCCTAATAAGGGGCTGGGTAAAGGAAACAGATTTAAATATATATGATTTTTCAGAAGAATTATACAATAAAGGCTTAAAGACAATAATATATACCGATACAGAAAGAGATGGAATGCTAAGAGGCCCTAATTTTGAGATTCTCGACAAATTAAATAAAAAATTAGATTTAAATCTTATCGCTGCAGGAGGAGTCACTACTGTTGAAGATTTAAATAAATTGGCAGAGATGAATTTATATGGAGCGATAATAGGAAAGGCTTTGTATGAGAATCAGATTTCAATGAAAGATATTAAGGCATTTCAAGAGAGGATAAAAGATGAATAAAACTAAAAAAGTGGTAGCTTGTTTGGATGTCGCTAAAGGAATGCTCGTAAAAGGAATCAAATTTGACGAGATAGTAAGTATAAAAGATCCGGTTGAGGCCGGTCTAAAATATGTGGAAGACGGAGTTGACGAATTAGTATACTACGATATTTCTGCGACTGTAGAAGATAGGTCCATATTCGAGAAGCCCATAGAGGAGATTTCAAGAAAAATATCCATTCCATTTACAGTTGGCGGTGGAATAAAAAGCATTGAAGATATCGATAGGGTATTCAAATTGGGAGCAGATAAAGTTTCTATAAATTCTGCAGCCCTTACAAATCCTGAATTTATCAAAGAAGCATCTAAAAAATTTGGCAGTGATAGAATTATGGGAAGTATGGACGTAAAAAAAGTCGACGGCAAATATATAGTTTTTAGAGGAGCTGGTAAAGTCGCCACCAGTTTAGATGCAATAGAATGGGCGGTCGAGCTTGAAAAGCTCGGTGCCGGAGAGCTATGTATAAATTCGATAGACAATGACGGAATGAAAGAAGGATATGATTTAAAATTATTAAAAGAGATTTCGTCAAGAGTTTCGATTCCCATCATAGCATCTGGAGGGGCCGGTAAATATGAGCATTTTATTGAAGCTTATGATGCCGGTGCATCAGCAGCTTTAGGGGCATCGGTATTTCATTTTGGCATACTCGATATAAAAAAATTAAATGAATATATCTTCGATTATGAAATAGAATCCTTGAAATTCGATGATAAAAATCTAATCCCTGCAATAGTTCAGGATTCTAAGACGGATGAAATTTTAATGCTCGCTTACATGAATAAAGAATCTCTTAAGAAAACCATGGAAACGGAAAGCAGTTGGTTTTATAGTCGATCTCGTCAAGAATTATGGGAAAAGGGAGCGACATCTGGAAATACGCAAAGAGTCGTATCGATAGCTGCAGATTGCGATAAAGACTGTTTGCTTTTGAAGGTGATTCCAAATGGACCCGCCTGTCATACTGGAGAGAAGAATTGCTTTTTCAATAAAATAACAGAGTCAAAAGATCTCGTAAATAGGCAGGTCTTATTTGAGGAATTTGAACTCATAAAAAATAGAAAAACTCATCCGCAAAAAGGTTCTTATACTAATTATCTATTTGAAAAAGGCGTAGATAAAATATGTAAAAAGATCGGTGAGGAATCGGCAGAAACCATAATAGCGGCAAAAAATAATTCTAAAGAAGAATTAATATATGAAACTTCTGATTTATTGTATCATTTAAATGTTCTTTTGGCTGAGATGGGGGTAGATTTAGATGATATAATGAAGGAGATCTCTGATAGGCTTAAAGGAGAATAAGATGTATATAAAGGTAGATGGTCATACACATACGGAATTTTGTCCCCATGGAAATGGAGATTATGCTGAAGAGATGATAATTAGGGCGATTGAGTATGGATATGATTCATATAGCATCACAGAACATGCACCTCTTCCTAAGAATTTGCTAAATAGTTCGGACATCAGTAAAGTTTATGATTTAGATGAATTCAATATGAAATCATCGGATCTGCCTTATTATTTTAAGGAAATGAACAGATTAAAGGTCAAGTATAAAGACAGAATTAAGATAAATGTGGGATTTGAATTTGATTATTTTGAAGATTATGAAATTGAATTAAGGGATTTTCTAGAAGAGTACCATTCTCTAATAGATGATGCTTTAATATCAATACATTTTATGCCCGGAAATGGAGGGCTGAGGGCAGTCGATTATTCTGCCGAGGATTTTGGTGACGGATTACTCGACTACTACGGTTCTTTTAAAGAATTGGAAAAAGCTTATTTAAATTTGATATCCAAACTTATATACGCAGATTTAGGCAGATACAAGCCAAATAGAATCGGACATATCAGCCTATACAAAAAATTTATTTTATATGATTACAAAAGAGATTTTGGAAGTATAAAAGATTCAAAACTCCCCGACGATTTGATAAGGCAAATTTTACATTCAGATATGGTACTCGATTTCAATCAAAGTGGATTTAGAAAGAAATATCTTCAAGACAGCTATCCGCCTAGAAATGAGATGCCAGATTTATTGAGAAAGGGTGTGAAATTCTATCTCGGCTCTGATGCCCATGGGGTAGAGGATTTAGTAAAATAGTGGTCAAGCTAAAATAATATAAGCTAAGAGCTAAATTAAAAAGGTGCGCAAATGCGCGCCTTTTCTGATACGGGTTATAAGAGAATACTATCTGTTTTAGATAGATTTTAATAAGTAAATTTTAAAATAAAACAAATATTAATCGATAATCATTATTGACATAATATAATAACTTATATATAATAATCATAACTTAAAGATACAATCGTTTTCATCAGACTTTATAAAATCGTTATATATCAATAGGATAGATATTTTCTTTGTTGTGGATTAAATAGAGGAGTAGGCTATGCTAAATAAAGAGCTTGAATTGATAGAGGAGTTTAATGTCGTTGATTTCTTGGATTTGATAATTAATGAGGCTATAAATTTTCAAGCTTCCGATATTCATATAGAACCTGACGAGGATTATACTAGGATTCGGTATAGAATAGATGGAGACTTGATAAATATTTACAGGATATCAAAATCCAGACATAGTGAACTCATAACAAGGATAAAGATACTATCAAATCTCAATATTGCGGAGAGAAGGCTTCCTCAAGACGGTAGGATAGGTTGGTCAGATGATGAAAAGACCGATCTAAGGATTGCAATATGCCCTGTCGTATGCGGTGAAAAGGTTGTTATAAGAATTCTAAATACAAGTAGATATAATATATCTTTAGATGAATTTGGATTCCCAAAAGAAAATTATGATAAATTAAAAAATATGATTTCAAGATCAAGTGGGATGCTTATAAGTTCAGGACCTACAGGTTGTGGTAAGTCTACTACTCTCTATGCTTTGATTAGAGAATTAAATGTCGAAAATAGAAATATTATAACTATAGAGGATCCTGTTGAGTTTAGAATAAGGGGAATAAATCAGATACAAGTTAACGACAAGAGCGGTATGAGTTTCAGTACTGGTTTAAGATCTATCCTAAGGGCAGATCCAGATATAATAATGGTTGGAGAGATAAGGGATTCAGAGACCGCTCAAATAGCTATAAGAGCTGCGATAACGGGACATCTGATCCTGAGTTCGCTTCATACTTATGATAGTTATTCTGCTATTATAAGGCTAATGGATATGGGGATAGAACCGTATTTAATCGCTTCTGCACTTGCAGGCGTTCAATCCCAAAGATTGGTAAAGAAATTATGTCCTGAATGTTCTCGTCCTTATCAGCCGGACATGAGAATCAGATCTATAATACAATCTGTTTTGGGAGATAATGTGGAATTAAATTTAAAGAAACCTATCGGATGTGAGAAATGCTTTGAAGGTTTTAAAGGAAGGCAAGTAATTTCAGAAGTGTTTACAGTCGATGAAGATATGGTTTCTGCTATAAAAAGAAAGGCCGATATTTCTGAACTGAGAAATATTGGCAAGGATAATTGCGTAAAAAGTATTTTACATGATGGTCTTAATAGAGCTTGTAGGGGCGAGGTTTATATTGAAGATGTTCTAAGAGAATCTATAGGAGATTGGAATGGAAAATATATTTGATAAAACTATTAAAATTCTTAATACCGATATTGGTTATTCTGTTGATATAAGAACGATGTCGGTATTCTTAAATCAGCTTTCTGTAATGCTTTCTTCCGGCATTTCTATTCATTCAGCTCTTGACATAATAAGGGGACAAAAGATATCTAAGAAATTGAAAAAGATGATAGATAGGATTTTAATTAAGATTGAAGAGGGGATTTCAGTATCGGCTGCTTTTGCTGATGAAAACTTTGACAGTTCCAGATTGCTGGCTGCGATGATAAAAGCTGGTGAAAATAGCGGAAGCCTAGATTCAATCATGAATATAATGTCTAATTATTATAAGGAAAAATCTGAGAATCGAAGAAAAATAAAAGGAGCGACTCTATATCCTTTAATTCTAATATTTACTTCAATAATAGTGATTTCTTTTCTTTTAACATATGTGATACCAACTTTTTTGACCTTATTTGAGGGAAATGGAAGGGATTTGCCAAAACCCACGAGGATTTTAATCGGCATAAGTTCATTTTTACATGATTATGGTATCTATCTTTTGTTTACAATTGTGGGAATAATAGCTTTATTTATTATTATAAATAAGCTGAGCTTTTCATTTAGAAAAAATATAGATAAAATCAAAATTAAAATTCCAATATTTTCGACTTATTTTAAATATATTGTTCTTTCAAAGACGGCTCTCACATTTTCTATACTCTCTTATAATGGGGTGCCTGTTTTGGAGACTTTAAATATAGTTAAAACCGGCTTGGGCAATGAATATTTAGTTGAAAAATACGACGGAATAATTGGTGATTTAATTCTTGGAAAATCATTAAATCAAGCTTTTGAAAATGCGAATTATTTTCCGCCCATATTTGTATCTATGCTTAAAGTCGGAGAGGAATCGGGCAAATTGGATAAGGTAATGGGAAAAACAGCTGAATACTATGATGCAGAATTAAAATACGGTATATCAAAATTCATAACTATTTTTGAACCGATTCTAATTCTCATCATGGCATTGATAGTCGGATTTATCGTTTTATCTATTGCCATTCCCATGTTCGATTTGATAAATTATGTCGAAATCTAAGGAGGAAGATATGAGACAAAAAAAGAAAAGGGCCTTTACCTTAATCGAGCTTATAATTGTTGTATCAATTCTTGCATTACTCGTGGCGATCGCTTTGCCTAAATATGTGAACTCAAGAAAAAAAGCGGCAGAGACTGCTCATAATGCCAATGTAAGAGTTTTGGAATCGGCAGCGGCGACTTATTTAGCGGATGAGGGACTTCCTGAAGAAAAGATTAATTGGCATGAAAATGATCTCTGGGAAAAATATTTAGAATCATGGCCGGATAATCCTTATAAAAATGGCGAATATTCAGTTACAATCGATACAGATGGGGAAATAGTAGTTACACCTGGAATTATAAAGCAGAATAATGAAAATGATTCCGGCGATTAGCATCATCATTGGCATGATTATGGGTTCATTTTTACATTTAGTAGCATTGAGGAGGTCGAGGGGGATATCTATTATTTCCCCTTCATCTCATTGCTTTAATTGCAAGAGAATTTTAAAGCCATTTTCTCTAATACCAGTGTTTAGCTATATCATTCAAAAAGGGAAATGCAGATATTGTGGAGAAGAGATAGGTATTGGAAGTTTTTTTGCTGAAATAATCATGCCTTTATCTTATATTTGCCTATATTTTAAATTCGGATTATCAGCAAAATTATTTATGATGATCTACTTGGTTTCAGTTTTATATATCATGAGTATCACGGATATTTTAGAGAAAAATATTTTCGATATAGATCTCGTCTTTTTATTTATCGCAGCTTTTATTTATTTGATTTACGCTTATTTTTACAAATTTTTTGATATGAGAATAGGGATAATCCAATTATTTTTATTTGGATTGTATTTTATTGTAAAAAGACTTGAAAAACCCCCGCTTGCAGAGGGAGATATTTTAGTATATATAGCTCTTTTGACTTTCTTGAATATATTTGAAGGAATTTTATTTATATTTTCATCTTTTTGGATTGCCGCCATAGTATTGATTGCTTTAATAAAGATGAAATCTTTAGAGAGCGATAAAATTCCATTTATACCATTTATAGCCATATCTTTCTTTTTAGTAATCCTATTAGGTGAAGATATACTGAAATTCATGGGGTGGTTATAGTGAAAAGATCTTTTACTTATATCGAAATAATCGTCACTATGGCAATAATTTCGATTATCATGTCTATAGCTGTAATAAAATTGGGAACTTTAGATAATATAAAAGAGAAAAACGAGTTTAGGACGATTATAAAAAATATAAAATACGCAAGAAATCTTGCTCTATCTTCAAGAGAACAGGTTGAAGTCGGATTTAAAAATGATCATTATGATATAAGAATATCAAATAAAAGCGACAAGAAATATTATGAAAATCTAAAGATGTCTAAATGTGAATATTCGGGTAATTCGCTTAATTTTAATGCGGCCGGCCGCCCGAATAGAGCTGGTACTATCGTTTTTCTCGGCAAAGAGAGAAAGTATATTTTAACTATAGGAGTGGCTACTGGAAAAGTAAATATCAAGGGGAAGATCGAATGAAGAATAATAGGGGATTTACTTTAATAGAGGCTGTAGTTGGACTTTCTATACTCGGAATCGTCGTGATATATATGCTTCCGGTGATTTACAATACTGCCGGTAATATAAAGGACAATCAATCTGAAATCATATTGGCCAATCAAGCACAAATGATAATGGAGAATTATAAATCGAATTACTTTACCGGTGAAATAGTAGAGATGAATTTACAAGAAGATTTAAATTATGAGATTACAGAAGAAGATAAAGGCGAATTAATAATGGTATCAGTGAGGGTATACAATGAATCAAAAGAATTTAAATTGGAATTATCGCTGCCAAAAGAAAAGGGCCTTTACACTCCTTGAGCTAATAATAGTAATATTTATATCATCAATAATCGTAGGTATATTTTCGATGCTATTAGATTTCAGCATAAAGACACTCGAGTACTCATATACCATCGACGATGATGCATCTGCGGGAATTCACTGTCTCAATCAGATTGTCGAGGAGATAGAGGAATCAGAAAAAGTTTACGATTCTAAAGATTTTATTTTAAATAAAGACTATGGCGATTCGCTAGGTTTTGTTCTCAAAAAAAGGTATGAGAATAGATTTGCGTATATTTATTTTGCTCATAGAGATGGTATTGTTTGGAGAATTGCTTATAATACTCATATAGATAATCCAGCAGAGATATCATTTGGAAATCTAAAAGACAAGGGCGTCAATGCTATAAGCGACGGGATTTTATCTGTAGAAAATTCAAATTTCGATGATAAATCTGGTCTTATCAGTTTAAATATAAAGGTATCAGAAGATAAAAACGGAAATTACAGTACTCAAATATATAGAGGTAAATGATATGAAAAGGAGAGCTTTTGTCGTATTATATTCGATATTTATAATAGCACTCGTTTTTATTGTTATTGTGAGCCTTACCGATACGAATATAAACCGCAGTTTAATCAATCATTATTATAAAGATAGAATAAAATCCAAATATATTACAGAGTCGAGTATATATGGAATTATAAATGAATTAGACAAGAGGGGATATTTTGACGAGCTATTGTTGAGATTTGCGAGGAAAAATAAAAGTCCTGAAAATGATGAAATTTTACAGATAGATATACAATCGGAAGCTCGATTAATCAATCCTCTATTAAAAAGATATGCAAATGGAGATATGATATTAAGTTTTGAATCAGTATATAATGGAATAAGGTATTCACCTAAGATAAGATTTAAAACTTATAATGATTTATTCGATGACAAGGGATGTTTATATAAGGTAAAAAGAGATGATGAAGAGTATTTGGCATTTATAAATTCAGATATAATAAGTGAATGTATCGAATATATGCTATTTTTAGATGAAGATAAAAGGATGGAGATAAAGACGATGCCATTTGCTTATAGATTTATTGAGGGAGAAGAGAATCTGGAAATTGAAAATTCTGATTCAGATAATAAAGATATGCAAAATCAGATTGAAGATATTGATGAGAATAAAGGTGAATCTTTTGATAATCCGGATAATTCTAAAAGCGAAGAAAATGATAGTCAGACTGGTTTAGAAGAAGATGAAACCGAAGAAAATCAAGAAGATAATGATGATCGGGAATCAGATGAAGAGGATAAAGAAATCTCACAGGATACAGAAGAAAATTCAGACGAGGAAATACAGCCAGATAAATTTGAAGATGAAGAAAAGAATGAGAAAGAAGAAAGTGAATTTATAGAGCCTAGCGCTAATTATTCCGAGTATTTTATCGGGAGTAATATTATTTACAGAAATGAAAATACTTATATTAATGGAATCGTTAAATTCGATTCAAATACTATAATAGATTCTGATATTGAAATCACAGGTTTACTGATTATATTTGGAGAGCCGGAGCATAGAAAAGGTGATATAAAAGTTAATGGTGGAATAATTACGGAAGTAGATCTTCCGAATTATATAGAATTGAATCCTATTTATAGCAGATTTGCAAAATACGCATCGGTATATAAGGGATTTATAGACCCGAGAATCGAGAGCATAAATTATTAGACATAATGAATTAAAAGAGATAGAATATCAATAATAAATTTTACATTATAGTCCTTGGTTAGGTGATTTAAAATGAAGGAATGGTATAAGAATAGCAGGCTTATCGATGAAAGTGATTACCGTATAGAGGTTGAATACAATTGCGAGGGATCTGGAAGAGCCATTTGGTATAATATCTTCCCAGGATTGACCTTGTTTTTTCTATTTTTTAATACTGAAGATAAGTTTGTATCGGGAAATTACGATTCAGATATCATATGTATAAGTTATTGTTATAGAGGTAGATATGAATGTGAATTTGAAAATCATCAAAATTCACAATTGCAAATGGGTTATATGTCGGTATATGGAACAGAATACCTGCCTTCATCTTCTTATTTTCCTCTAAAAGAATACGAGGGACTATCGATTGTTATTGAGGAGAATGAAATTTCTGAGGATTTAAAATCTATTTTTAATATATTTGGAATAAATTTAGAAAAGATAAAGGAAATAATAAAATATAATAAGATTTGGTATGTCAGTAAAGTAAATGATGAATTAGAAGATATTTTTACAGAATTGTACAAAGCCAATGATATGGCTGAATTAGGGTATATCAGAGTAAAAATAATAGAATTGCTAAATCAAATAAATTATATGATTGAAAATCACAATAGAAAGCTTAACTACCATAAACAAAGTGAAATTCAAGAAGTTAAGAGGATTTGGGAAGAGATGAAATCAAATTTGGAATCCAAATTGTCAGTCGAAAAACTAGTCAAAAAATCCAATCTTCCAATTAAGAAATTCTATATTATATTCAATCAAATTTATGGAAACTCCCCGTATTTTTATCTAAAAAAATATAAAATGAATATCGCTGCAAATCAACTTTTAAATACGGAAAAAAGGATTATAGACATAGCTTTGGAGCTTGGTTATACAAAGCCTGGAAAATTTACAGAAGCTTTTAAATCGGTATATGAGGAAACACCCAGCGAATATAGAATAAAAAGAAAAGGCAGGAATGGGGCATACGATAACTAATATCAATACGAACGGGAAAGAAAAGAAATAATATACTTGTTATAATGAACTTAAATTAAGATAGATCTATCTTAATTTAAGTTCTTTTTTTATTATCAGGAGGTGGTTTATATTGATATAAGAGTAAAATTAATCTTATTTTTAATTTGCAATATTTTAGTTTTTGTGAGAAAAAACCTGATATTTGGAATTTCGGTTTTCTCTATGATTTTTATAATCTCTAATATATTAGGTGAGGGAAAGATTGGGATAAAATATCTTGTCAAATATATTGTGCTTATAGGATTTGAATATATTTTTATAAATTCCGATAATATATTCTTGGGCATATTGGGTTCTATGTGTATCTTTATAAGATTATTATTTCCCATTATCTTATTTGCAAATTTAATCATAAAGACGAGCAGGCTAAATGATCTCATGACGGCATTATACTATTTTCGTTTTCCTAGGAGTTTTATCATAACATTGGTTATGAGTATTCGATTCTTTCCAAGTTTGAGAAGAGAATTGAAAAGCATATATGATGGAATGAAATTGCGAGGCTATAGATTAAATATAAAAAATATAGTATTTAGACCTAGGCAATTAATGAATGCTGTTCTTGTCCCAACTATAATGAGAAGCACAATTATAGCCGATGAAATTGGGATTGCAGCCGTTACAAGGGGGATTGATAATCCAAAAGAAAGAACCGGCTTTATAGAATTATCAATGACCGGCAAGGATAAGATAATATTATTTCTTTTTATTTTGTTTTTGGGATTTGCCTTTTATTTTAGCGGAAAAAGGTTTAGATAATATGATAAAAATATGCGATGTAAATTACAAATACAAGGGTGCAGAGGATTATTCATTAAAAAATATCAATTGTGAGATTGATAAGGGAGAATGTATTTTAGTGACAGGGAATTCAGGCTGCGGCAAGTCTACCTTGACGAGGATCATAAATGGACTTATTCCTCATGAATTTGAAGGGGAGTTTTCAGGGCGGGTAAATCTTGACGAAAGCGACATAAGTTTAATGGAAATGTGGGAAATTGCAAGCAGAGTGGGATCTGTTTTTCAGAATCCGAGAAATCAATTCTTTAGCTTGGATACTACAGGTGAAATCGTATTCGGAATGGAGAATTTATCTTTTTCTGTCGAAGAGATGAGGCATAGTTTTCATGAAACTGTGAAAACTTTGAGGATAGAAGAATTATTGGATAGAAATATTTTTGAAATCTCAGGAGGAGAAAAGCAATTGATTGCCATTGGTAGTATCTACGCTTTAAAACCGGAGATATTTATCATGGACGAGCCTTCGGCGAATTTGGATAAAAAGAATATTTTGAAACTTAGAAATATAATAAAAATATTAAAATCACAAGGTAAAACAGTGATAATAGCCGAGCATAGAATATATTATCTCCACGATCTTATCGACAGGATGATCTATATGAAGGATGGGAAGATAGATCGAGAGTATACAAGAAGAGAACTTTCGGAAATTGAGAAAGAAGAATTTGAAATTTTAGGTATCAGGAGTATTCATCCTGTTGAAATAAAATTAACTGAATTTGAAAATTCAAAAAATTCACCCATAGCATTAGAAGTGAGAAATTTGGTGCTTCCCTATGGCAAAAAAACAAGACCTATAAATTTTTCCATTAGAGAAAATGAAATCATGGGAATAATCGGGAGTATAGGTTGTGGGAAAACGACTTTATCTAGAATATTAACGGGCCTTTTAAGAGAAAAAAGTGGACAGATTTATTTTTACGGCAATACTTTATCTTTAAAAGAAAGATGCGATAAAGCCTATATGATAATGCAGGATCCGGATTATCAATTATTTATGGATACGGCATATAATGAATTAAAATATTCAGATCTGAATAGTGGAAAAGAGAGTATAAAAACA
Source organism: Tissierellia bacterium (assembly GCA_030537815.1). Taxonomy (GTDB): domain Bacteria; phylum Bacillota; class Clostridia; order Tissierellales; family Peptoniphilaceae; genus Microaceticoccus. Next base: position 24,900 of record JAUNVF010000007.1, read on the forward strand.
GATGAAATAGAAAGAATTTTGGGAAATTTAAATTTACTTGATTATAAAGACAGACATCCAATGGCATTATCAGGTGGTCAAAAGCAGAGATTATCGATCGCCGTATCGATGATGATGAATAGTAAGATTGTGATTTTCGACGAGCCTACGAGCGGATTGGATTATAAAAACATGTTGAGAGTATCAAAAATCATAAAAGAATTGTCGGAAAGAGGGAAGTTGATTTTAATCATTTCTCATGACTATGAATTTATAAATAATACTTGCAATAGAGTTTACAGTTTTAATTAATTTTATAAAAGGAGAATAAAATGAAATCAAGAGATTATATTAGTTTAGGTATTTATACTGCATTATTTTTTGTAGTGATCATGCTTGTTGTTTTTATAACGTCGATGTCGATCGTAGCCTATGCTTTTGGGATAACAATTGCGGCAATTCCAGCTGCAATAATATATATTTTGATGAGATTAAAAGTGAAGAAAAAGGGAAGTGTGCTCTTGAGTGGATTAGTGATTGCCGCTCTGGAATTTTTAATAGGTGCAGGTTGGCCGATTGCTTTAGCGATGGCAATAGGATCTTTAATTGCTGAATTAATAACTCAAAGAGGGCAATATGAAAAGTTTTGGCCGATTTCAATCGGATATAGTATTTTTATGACTTGTACTGCATTGGGAACTTATGGGCCCATAATATTTATGAAGGATTATATAAGTAAGCAATCAGCTTCAAATAAAATAGATCCCAATTATATGAATGCGCTGCTGAATTTCCTTCAACCTAAAATATTGATAATTATCTTAATTTCGACTTTTGTTTCGGCGATATTGGGCTGTTTGATTTCCAAGAGAATCTTAAATAAGAACTTCAAAAAAGCAGGGATTATATAGGAATCATTCGCTAATTGTAAATCGATTTTTAATAGAGAAAGGAATTCATCATGAATGGAATGAAAAATAGAAAAAAGAAGGGGCTTAGCAGATGTTTAGAAATCGCTAAGGACAAAAGTTTTTTAGTAATTATGTCGGCTGTGCTTTCATCTATATCTGCGATAGCATCATTTATCCCTTTTATAGCGGTGTATTTCATAATTAGATTGATTTTATTTTCATATCCCGATTTGCAATCCATCAAATTAAATGAGGTGATGAAATTTGCCTATTTGTCATTGGCCGGGGTGGTATTAAATATAATTTCATATTATCTGTCTATTATCTGCTCACATTATGCGGCATTTAATACTGTATATAAATTAAAACTAAAATTTGCAGATCATGTCAGCAAAATCCCTTTGGGCTATCATTTAAATATAGGTAGCGGAAGATTGGGAAAGATAATGAATGGAAATATAGATAGCATAGAAGATTTTATAGCTCATCAATTTCCTGACTTAGTAGCAGCGATTACTGCGCCCATTGTCATGATCATTATTTTAATGACTGTGGATTGGAGATTTGGACTTGTGACTATGCTTGCGATAACCATTGCATTCTTAGTCCAGTTTTTAAGTTATGGGGGTAAGGAAATGAAAGAAAATATGGGGCGATATCAATCGGCACTCGAAGAAATGAATAGTGCATCTGTTGAATTTGTCAGGGGGATCCCCGTATTGAAGGCTTATAATCAAACGGCTAACTCTTTTCAAAATATTAAAAAATCAGTTGAAGATTATACTAAATGGGTCTTGAAATTTTCATTGGGTTGGAAAAATCGAATGCCTGCTTTTACGACATTGATAAATAATATATATCTTATAATAATTCCATTTGGAATAATTGTAGGGCAAAAAGCATCAGATTTTAAAAGTTTTTCAATAAATTTTATATTTTATTTGCTATTTGTTCCCTCTGTTGCAGGCGTTTTAAATAAGATACTCTATATATCTGATTTTTTTATAAAACTCAATGGAAATGTGGACAGAATAGATGAAATATTGGAAATAAAAGAATTATCTGATATCAAAGAATCAAATGAAATTAAAAATTATGATATAGAATTCGATAATGTCAGCTTTTCTTATAATGACGATGACAATTTCGCTTTAGAAGAATTGTCCTTTTACGCTAAAAATAAAGAGATAACGGCGATAGTAGGACCATCAGGAGGAGGCAAAAGCACTATTGGAAATCTAATATCAAGGTTTTGGGACATTCAATCCGGCAGTATTAAAATAGGAGATATAGATATAAGAGATATAAAATATGAAGATTTGATGGATAAAATCAGCTTTGTATTTCAGGATACATTTTTATTTAAGGATAGTATTTATAAAAATATCAGTTTGGGAAAATCGGATATATCTATAGATGAAGTCATGGAAGCTGCAAAACTTGCTCAATGTCATGATTTTATACAGAAATTGCCAAAGGGATATGAAAGCGTATATGGAGAATCTGGAATTCATCTCTCGGGAGGAGAGATACAGAGGATAATAATAGCCAGGGCAATACTTAAAAACTCGCCGATTATAATACTCGATGAAGCGACTGCTTTTAGCGATCCCGAGAATGAATACCTGATCCAGAAAGCATTCCAGTCTCTAGTCAGAAATAAAACTGTTATCATGATTGCTCATCGGCTATCGACCATAAAAAAAGCTGATAAAATCATTGTTATGGAAAAAGGAAGACTTGTGGAAGAGGGAAATCATGATTATTTAATCGCAAAGGGCGGATTGTATAAGAAGATGTGGGATCATTACACGACTGCAATCGAATGGAAATTATAGGGGGAGCATATGAAAAGATTAAGGGATTATTTATTTATATCCGATGACGGCTATAAAAATTTAAAGAAAGCTATATTTGCCTGCACAATTACAAATATGGCACTCTTCCTACCTTTTATTATAACTACTCTCTTCTTTGGAGAATTGATTAGAGGATTTATCGGGATAGGTTTGGATTGGAATAAGATGTGGATTATATGGGGATTTGGTATGATTTCTGCTCTATTGGTATTCCTATCTGCGAGAAATGATTATGAGAAAACTTATATCAGTTCATATAAGGAATCTAAAAGAACTAGATTTAAGATAGCTGAGCATTTGATATCTTTGCCCATGAGCTTTTTTAACGAAAAAGATCTTTCCGATTTGACGAGTAATATGATGTCTGATTGCTCGGCTTTGGAATCCATGTTGAGTTCGACAATTCCACCTTTAATAGCGAATTTTATATCTGTATTTTTGACTTGTATTATTCTAGCTTTTTTTGAATGGAGATTGGCGGTTTTGATTTTTATTACAATACCTATATCATTCATAATCGTGATGATGAGCAAGAAAAACCAAAAAAAAATATTTGAAGAGCATCGAGATTCTAAATTGGAGCTGTATTCTAAGATACAGGAATATCTAGACGGAATAAAGGTCATAAAATCTTATGGATTAGGTGGAAAAGAATTTAAAAAACTGGATGAAGCTCTGATCTATATGAAGAAGATGTCGATAAAAGTCGAACTGATAGTCGGCGTATTCATGTCAAGTGCCAGTATTATTTTACAGGCCGGAATAGGAATTACGATTTATTTTGGAACTAAATTGCTTTTGAAAGGCGAGATAGATTTATTGACTTTACTGATCTTTCTTTTGATTTCGACTAGGATATATGGTCCCTTCCTTGCGATTCTATCCCAATTGTATAATCTATTAAATCTTGATGTCGTGACTGAAAGGATGAATCAACTTCTATCAGCTCCGATCATGTCGGGCGATATAAAAGAAATCAAAGATTTAAATATAAAAGCAGAGCATATAAGCTTTTCTTATAATGATGGATACCCCGTCATTCAAGATATTTCTTTTGAAATAAATGAGGGAAAGGTATTTGCTTTTGTAGGCCCATCAGGGTCGGGCAAAAGTACTCTCATGAAATTAATAGCCAGATTTTGGGATACAGATGATGGAGAGATTTATTTAGGGGATAAGAATATTAAAGAATTAGAACAGTCAGAAATCATGAAGAATATGTCTATAGTATTTCAGGATATAATCTTATTTAATGATACTATTTTTAATAATATTAAAATAGGAAACTCTGAAGCGAGTAGGGAGGATATTATTCGTGCGGCTAAATTAGCTCAATGTGAGGAGTTTATTAATAGATTGCCTAATAAGTATGAAACTTTACTCGGTGAAAATGGCAGCACTTTATCAGGAGGAGAAAGACAAAGAATATCAATAGCAAGGTCTATTCTTAAAGATGCACCCATAATATTATTGGACGAAGCTACTTCATCTTTAGATCCAGAGAACGAAGTGCTGGTGCAAAGAGCCATTTCAGAATTGACAAAGAATAAGAGGGTTATAGTGATAGCGCATAAGCTAAATACGATTGAAGAAGCTGATAAAATTTTGGTTTTAAATCATGGCAGAATCGTTGAAGAAGGAAGACATGATGAATTAATGGAAAGAAATGGTTTATATAGAAAGATGTACTCTCTTCAGAGGGAGAGTATGAATTATAATATCACAAGTATCGATTAATTTATAAAAAGAAATCTTTCGAATAGGTAAATTAGAATTATTATAAATCACTCCTTAATGATATAATCATATGAGTATGATAAATATATTTAAGGAGTGATTTTATGTCAACACCACATAATAAAGCAAAAAAGGGAGATATTGCTGAGAAAATACTTTTGCCGGGAGATCCTCTTAGAGCAAAATTTATAGCCGATAATTTTTTAGAGGATGCGGTACAATTTAATGCGGTCAGAAATATGTTTGGATATACAGGTTATTATAAGGGTGAAAAAGTTTCTGTCATGGGGACCGGAATGGGAATCCCATCTATTGGAATTTACTCTTATGAATTGATAAATAAATATGGAGTTAAAAAACTAATAAGAGTCGGTTCATGTGGAGCATATGCGGAAGAATTAGATTTATTTGATATAGTCATCGCACAAGCTGCTTCGACCGATTCCAATTATGCTTACCAATACGATCTACCGGGAATTTATTCGGCGACATCTTCTTGGAAACTCTTATCAAAGGCTGCCAGCATATGTGAAAAAAAGGGCCAGAGATATTATGTGGGCAATATTTTGACTTCGGATATTTTTTACGATAATAATCCTGAAATTTGGAAGAAATGGGCTGCAATGGGAATCCTCGCAGTCGAGATGGAGAGTTATGCATTATTTTGCAATGCTGCGAAGGCAGGGGTCGATGCATTGACGATACTTACTGTGTCAGATTCATTAGTTCATCACAAGGAGACGACCACCGAGCAGAGGGAGAAGAGTTTCACGAAAATGATGGAGATAGCTCTTGAGATTTAAAAAGGATATAATTGAGATAATAAAATTTACATCTGTCATAATTCTAATATCAATATTATTTTCGGCTTGCGCCAAAGATTTGGAACCAGTTCAAGAAGATAATGAAGTTTTGAGAATCGCACATCTCGTCAACGGTTTTCTCGGTGATAAATCTTTTCACGATTCTGCCGAGAGAGGATTTTCAAATTTAAAGCGGGAACTTGGAGATGGTTTTTATTACAAGACTGTCGAGATGACTAATGATACTACAAGACATTTGCCGACATTATACGAGTATGCCGAGTCGAGAGAATGGGATATTATAGTAGTCGGGACTTGGCAGATGGTCGATAATCTTATTGAGGTTGCAAATGAATATCCGGATCAAAAATTTATAATATATGATGATCAATTAAATTATGAAAATGGAGGATTTAAAAATGTTTACTCCGTTAAATTCAAGCAAAATGAGGGTTCATTTTTAGCGGGATATCTGGCAGCAAAACTATCTGAGAAAGAGGATGATCCAAAGATAGACCCGAATAATTGCAAGATAGGTTTTTTAGGTGGAATGTCGACTCCGGTAATAAATGATTTCCTAGTTGGATATATTGAAGGAGCTAAGTATGCTAATCCGGAAGCGGAGGTAATAGTTTCTTATATAGGAGATTTTTTCGATGCTCCAAAGGGAAAGTCATTAGCCTTAGTTCAATATCTGAATTTAGGGGTGGATATAGGATTTAATGTAGCTTCGCTTGCAGGCATAGGACAAATAGATGCTGCTTATGAAGCTGATAAATATGCTATAGGAGTAGATTCAGATCAAGCTGAACTTGTTGGAGAACCGAGGGCTTCCAATATACCAACATCGATGCTGAAAAATGTCGATAAAGCTATGGAGAGGGCAATTAAACTCCATATGAATGGCGAATTGAAATATGGAGATGTAGAAATTCTAGGATTAAAAGACGAAGCTGTGGGCCTTGTTAAAAATAGAAATTATGAGAAGATAGTACCTGAAGATATTAAAAAAAGTATCGACGAGGTGGAAGAAAAGTTGATATCAGGAGAAATAAAGGTAGGCACTGCTTTTGGCAAGACATCTCAAGAAATAGATGAGCTGATAGAATCAGCAAAATAAAATATCAACTAAAGAAAAGGCTGTTTGAGATTTCCAATTAAAATCTCAAACAGCTTTATTTATGAATTCTCTTCCAGCATCTTATCTTTTATCGTCCAAAGATCTAGACTCAAGTCCACTATATATTTATGCGGAAATTCAAATCTCTTTACTTCATCCCACATTGAATCGACTTCTCTTTTGCAGAATGATTTAATATCGTCGAGTTCTGGGAGGTCGTAAATCAGATTGCCTTTATCAAAAACTTTTACCATTAGTTTTTCAGAGTAGAAGTCATTGATCTTCTTTCTCTTCCATGTGTGTATGGGATGAAAGATTTCCAGTTCTTTGCTGTCATCTATCTCTTCGTCATGCAATGTTATAAGATCCGCCTCGGCTTTACCGGTATTTCTGTCGTATATCCTGTAGACATTTTTAAAACCCGGGGTTGTAATTTTTTCTATATTTTCACTAATCTTGATTTTTGGAATTATCTTTCCATCTTGTTCTATGGCTACTAATTTATAAACTCCTCCAAATACGGGGGAAGATTTAGATGTTATGAGCCTCTCTCCTACTCCAAATGCATCCAGCTCGGAGCCCTGCAATAGCATATCCCTTATCTTATATTCGTCTAATGAACTGGAAGCGACTATCGGACAATCTTCATAGCCGGCCTCATCCAATAATTTTCTGGCATTTTTAGAAAGATATGCTATATCGCCACTGTCTAGTCTTATTCCTTTTGGCCTTTTTCCCAATGGTTTTAATATCTCGTCAAATGTCTTAATTGCATTTGGAACTCCTGATTTCAATGTATTATAAGTATCTACGAGTAGTACACAGTCATTTGGAAAGACTCTCGCATATGCTTTAAAAGCTTCGATTTCGGTAGGGAATAGCTGCACCCATGAATGTGCCATCGTACCCAATGCGGGAACTCCGAAATCTCTATCGGCCATCGTATTTGCAGTTCCGACGACACCTCCGATATAAGCGGCTCTGGCTCCGTAATTAGCAGCATCTGCTCCCTGAGCTCTCCTCGAGCCGAATTCCATAACAGTTCTTCCTTGTGATGCACGCACTATTCTATTTGCTTTAGTTGCTATGAGGCTTTGATGATTTATCAGCAGAAGTAGCATCGTCTCTATCATCTGAGCTTGCACTACAGGGCCTCTGACAATAACCATCGGCTCTCCGGGGAATACAACTCTTCCTTCCGGCATTGCCCAAATATCACAGCAAAATTCAAAATCTTCCAGAAATTTTATGAATTTTGAAGAAAAGATCGATTTCGTATTGAAATAATCTATATCTTCTTTTGTGAATTTTAGATTTTGTATATATTCAATCGCCTGTTCTAGGCCTGCAGCTATTGCAAATCCACCATTATCGGGAACGGTTCTAAAATAAAGTTCAAAATATGCTATGAGATCTTGCATATCGTTTTCCAGATAACCATTCGCCATCGTGAATTCGTAAAAATCAGCGAGCATGGTTAAATTTCTATCGTCTCTCCAGTTCATTGCTCTCTCCTTTTAAAGATTAAATTATAAATTGATTATATCATATATTCAAAAGGATTATACCGGTAGACTATAAAATGGCAGTATGGTATATTTATAAAAATAGGAGAATATAATGAAAAGAGATAAGATTAAAATCGAAATGATCGGAATAAATAAGAGATACGGCGATGTCATTGCAAATAAAGATATTGATTTTAATTTGTACGAGGGAGAGATAAGGGCGATAATAGGAGAAAATGGAGCTGGAAAATCTACTCTTATGAGGATTCTTTCCGGAATGGAGAGGCCCGATTCCGGAGAAATAAGGATAGATGAAATTCAATTAAATTTAAATCAGTTTTCCGAATTTAAAAAAATAGCTTATTCAAAACAGGACTTTGAATTAATCGATGAATTTAAAGTTTATGAGAATATCGCCCTCGGATGTGAAAAGAAAAAGCTTTTCATATATGATAGAAAGAAGACGATAGATGAAGTCGAAGAGCTTATAGCTGATTATTCCTTTGATATATCGGCGAAATCAGATGCAATAGATCTCAGCATATCTCAAAGACAGATTGTCGCATTACTCAAATTTTTGTATTCCAAAAAAGAGATAATCATATTTGATGAGCCGGGTTCAATATTGGGAAATGAGGCCAATCATTTTTTTAAAATCCTTAAAAGCTTAGCAGATCTTGGTAAGACGATAATAATAATCACGCATAATTATAAAGAAATAGAGAAAATTGCAGACAGAGTATCGATCATGAGCAGAGGTGGTTTAAAGACATTCGACAATAATCCGGAAGATCAGGTTTTAAGAGATTTATTGACAGAGGATTGCACAGATAAATTTAAAATGGAAAATTCAGAGTCTAAAAAAAGATTAAGCATTAAATTTAGAAATAAAATATTTGAAATTGGAAATGAAGTTCTTGGTATTGCTGAGATAGGTGGGAAATTTAGCGATTGCTTAATAGACTATATTTTAGGAATAAAAAAGTCGGATGATTTTGTAATTAAATTTGACGGGACAGACATTTCTAGGATTGATTCCTATGAGAGATTGAAATTTGGAATATCTTATATCCCAAAGGAGCGTATGACAAGGGGGATTTCCAGAGGATTGACAGTAAGAGAAAATCTGATTAAACCAAATGGGAAATTTGAAGGCATTTTTTTAAATCAGTCAATAATTGATGAATACTGTGATAAACTAAAGGCGGAATTTAATATTGAATATGAAAGTCTAGATGAAGATATCTATAATTTATCGGGCGGAAATATTCAGAAAGTAATTATAGCGAGAGAAATTTCAAATAATCCCAAATTAGTTATAGCAGATAATCCGACGAGAGGTCTCGATAAATTTTCTGCAATAAATTTTTTTGAAAGAGTCAAAGATATGAGAAAAAATACATCATTTATTTATATTAGCAGCAATCCTGATGAGCTGATTGGTATTTCTGATCGGATTGCAATTATATCATCGGGAATTTTGGTTGATATCGTTGAAAATAAGGGAATAAATGCAATGTATATTTTTGAGAAGATGATGAGAGGGCGAGATGGATAGAATTAGCATTAAAAATTATTTAAAAATGATCGCTTTAATCTTCTTGATCATATTTCTATTTTGTTTTTTTACAGATGAAAACTATATTTCATTTATTTATTTTATCAAAGGACCTTTAATGAATGTCGGGGCAATTAAAGAGCTGCTTTTGATATTCACTCCACTTTGTATAATGGGACTTTCGCTGACCATGATATTTACGGTGGGAAAAATTAATTTGTCTTCAGAACCCTCATTTATTATAGGTGGGCTTGTGGCGGCTATAATATCTGTAAAATTCAAGTTGAATCCCATAATACACCCTCTTGTTGCGATATTGTCAGCGGTTATTGCAGGGGCATTTGTAACGGGACTTTGTGCATATTTTGATGAAAAGCTTGGTCTCAATATAATAATTACTTCGCTTATGATAAATTATATAGTTTTTTACATTTCTAGATATTATCTCTTATATTATTTTAGAGACGGTGCTGAAACTATGGTGGCTTCAGGATTGATAAGGGAGAGCGCTAGACTGCCTAGATTTTATTTTGGCGATATTTCTGTCTTAATAGCCATATTATCTGCTTTTGCTTTGTATATATTCTTGAGAAAGACAAATTTGGGTTTTAAAATAAGATTGACGGGAGCAAATCCCGTATATGCAAAATACAAGGGAATAGAAATAGGATATCATTCTCTGTTGGCACAATGTATTGCCGGAGCTTTATCGGGTTTATCTGGAGCTTTATATTTATTGTCAGGATTTAAGAGATTCGATTGGCTCAATATGCCGGGATTTGGATTAGATGCTGTTTTGATTTCCCTTCTAGCCGGACTCAACCCAGCCTATATGCCTATATCCGCTTTTGTAATAGCATATATAAGAACGGGTAGCAATATATTGTCGAGAAATTCAAATATGAGTCCCGATATCGCTTTGGTAATGGAAGCCATTTTGATTATTTTTATATTGAGAATCAATTTAAAGAGCGGGAAAATTCCAAGCATAGATATGAGGAATAAGATATGAATATAAATATAATCGAGTTTTTAAAGTCCTGTATGATTCTTCAAACTCCGATAATTTTTGCTGCACTCTCTTCGAATATATCTTCAAAGGCAGGTTATTTTAATATAGGAATAGAAGGAATCATGACTCTCTCTGCATTTTTTGCAGCATATTTCAGCCATTATTTTCAAAATCCCTATATCGCTCTATTTATTGTGATTTTAATTGCGATTTTGCAGGCTTATATACTGGCTTTCCTAAAATGCAAATGGGGATTGAACTCGATTTTATCGGGGATTGCATATAATTTTTTTGCATTTGGTCTAAGTTCCACACTTTTGTATCTTACAGGAAATAAGGGTATCTCGACATCATTTAAAACTTTTAAAATACCAGATTGGAATTTTGGAATTCTTAAAATCAATCCCATGGTCCTATTAGCTATTATATCAATATTTTTAATTTATTTATTAAATGAAAAGACCGTCTTGGGAATAAGGATAAAATCAGTGGGATATGATGAAGAATTCGTTAAGATAAGCGGAATGGACCCCGATATATATATTTATTATGCCCTCACTATTTCATCTATAATGGCTGCAATAGGAGGTGCCTTTATGAGCTTGGTCTATATACCATGGTTTTCGAGGGATATGATAGCGGGCAGGGGCTTTATAGGGCTTGCAGCAGATGCGATAGGAGGGGGATCTGCATTGAGAGCCGGTTTGGTATCTATTTTATTTGGAATTATCTTTGGACTATCAAATCTCCAGCCTGAAATAAGTATTAAGCCCGAAATTTTTCAAATGCTCCCTTATTTGTCTGTCATGGTTTTTTTCTTAATTAAGAAATTAATTGATGAATTAGGAAAGAGATAATATCCGATAGCATTTTAATAATAAAGGCTCCCTTTCTTTACATCTATTAATTTTATTTGTTATAATTAGACTTGGTTAAGTATTTTCAGGAGGTATGATTTGAATACTAAATATATTTTTGTTACAGGTGGAGTAGTTTCATCTTTAGGAAAGGGAATAACGGCTGCATCTTTGGGAAGGCTTTTGAAAAATAGAGGTTTAAAAGTCTTATTGCAAAAATTTGATCCATATTTAAATGTAGACCCGGGTAATATGAGTCCACTTCAGCATGGAGAGGTTTTTGTCACCGATGACGGCGCAGAAACGGATCTCGATATAGGTCATTACGAGAGATTCGTAGATGTCAGATTAAACAGACATTCCGACATAACTACCGGGATGGTCTATAGATCTGTATTGAATAAGGAAAGAGATGGATTTTTTGAGGGCGGAACAGTACAGGTGATTCCGCATATCACTAATGAGATAAAAGATAGAGTTAGAAAGGTGGCCAGTGAGCAAGAAGTAGATATCGTAATTACTGAAATTGGCGGGACTGTTGGAGATATAGAAGGGCTTCCGTTTTTAGAAGCTATAAGACAAATCAAAAAGGATCTCGGTAGGGAAAATGTGATGTATATCCATGTTACTCTTCTTCCTTATCTGACTAAATCTGAAGAGCTTAAGACCAAACCGACTCAACATAGTGTAAAAGAATTGAGGAGTATCGGTATTCAACCCGACCTTTTGATTATAAGAACCGAACATGAGATAGACGAGGCGTCAAAGGAAAAGATAGCTTTGTTTTGCGATCTTGAGCCTGAAGAAGTCATAGAAAACAATGATGCCGACTCGATATATGAAATACCTCTTATGTTGGAAAAGCAGGGGCTTTCAGATCTCGTAGTAAACCATCTCGGGATAGATGCGCCTCCTGTTGAATTGGCTGAGTGGAAGAAATTAGTCGAGAGGATTAAGCAAATAAATGACGAAGTCAAAATAAGCATGGTCGTAAAGTATATAGACTTAAAAGACGCTTATATTTCTCTTGTCGAAGCGCTTAAACATTCAGGTATAGCAAATGATGTAAATATAGATTTTAATTGGATAGATGCTGAAATGATAGAGGAAGATAATTATGAAGAAATCCTTGACGGTTCAGATGCCGTACTAATACCTGCTGGCTTTGGAGATAGAGGTCTGAAAGGAATGATACTAGCTTCAAAGTATTCTAGAGAAAAGGGGCTTCCATTTTTGGGAATAAGCATGGGAATGCATGCAGCCATACTCGATATAATGAGGAATAAGGCGGGTATGGAAATCACATCAGAAAAATGTATTTCTTCCGGATATGATGATGTGATTCACGCACCCAGAGAAGACAACGAAAAAGACGACAGAAGACTTGGTTTAATGCCATGTAAAACAATGGATGGCAGCAAGGCGAGAGAAATCTATGGAAATGAATTAATCTACGAGAGACATAGAAATAAATATGAATTTAATTTAAAGTATTTAGATAAATTAGTTGAAAATGGAGCTATTGCATCCGGTTTCACTCCTGATGAAAAATATCTGCAGATATTTGAATTAAAAGATCACGACTGGTTTATGGGAGTACAATTCCATCCGGAATTTGTGTCTAGACCTGATAAGCCACATCCTTTGATAACGGATTTTGTTTTGAAAGCCAAAAAATTTAAAGAAAATAAATAGACTATGCCTCCGGCTCTCTGATAGATATTTCAGAGAAGGCTTGGAGGCATTTAATTTCAGTTGGGAGCGGGAAAAGTGAGATTTAATCTGAAATAAGTCATTTACTTAATATTTTAATGGAATAGTGATGGATTAGAGCGGATAATGGAGTTATTAGATGATTTAAGCATGATAGAAGATTAAATAAAAATTTTTAAGTATTTAAAGTTAAAATAAGAGTTTATGATTAAAATCGAAAAATATATGGGCGATATATTAAAATAAGATTATAATATATTTCTGTGATTATTTAGATTATATTTTCTTTGATGTCTAAATTTGAATAGATTAGATTATATAAAATAATCTTTTTATTTATCAAAAAGCCTATGATGAGATATTATTTTTTTAAAATACTTTATGAGAGGAATCTAATTATCGCTATATAAAATGTAAAATATAGAAATTAGAGCATAATTATTCCGGCTTAATTACGAGAAAAATATTTGTTTAATCGTTCTTTTATGATATAATTAATATTAGAAATCATAGAATTTAAATGTCATTCGATCATTATATTTTTTCAATATAATCTTATATATACAATTCATTAATTTTCCAATTGGTTTAAGGAGTATAATTTAAAGTGTTTTATAGTTTATATTTAAGAAATCTTTTCCGATTTGATATTTAAATAATTATAAAGGAGAATTGCGAACATGAAGTTTTTTATTGACACTGCTAATATTGATGAGATCAAAGAGGTTGCGACATGGGGGATACTCGATGGAGTGACGACAAATCCTTCTCTTATAGCTAAAGAGGGCAGGGTATTTGAAGAGGTAATAAAAGAGATTTCTGAAATAGTCGACGGACCGATTTCAGCAGAAGTTATTTCAACTGAATCTGAAGGAATGTTGGAAGAGGCTAGGGAACTTGCGAAGATACACGAAAATATCGTAATCAAGTTGCCCATGACGAAAGAGGGATTAAAGGCTTGCAGTAAACTCACTCAAGAGGGGATTAAGACGAATGTAACTCTTGTGTTCTCTACAAATCAAGCATTATTAGCTGCTAAGGCAGGAGCTACATATGTGAGTCCATTCTTAGGAAGATTAGATGATATCGGATTTGACGGGATGGATTTGGTATCTCAGATTGCCGATGTATTTTTTAATTATGACATAAAAACTGAAATAATAGCAGCATCAGTAAGACATCCGCTTCATGTCACAAAAATAGCGGAAAGCGGTGCGGATATAGCGACGATACCTTATAAGGTATTTAATCAAATGCTCAATCATCCACTAACCGATATAGGAATTGAAAGATTTCTAAATGATTGGAAAGGCGTAAAATAAAGATTTTTGAGTATCATATCGGTCAAAGAGCCGGTAAAGAAATAGGAGGGTTACAATATGGATAGAAATTTACCTTTGAACTTAGTTAGGGTTACAGAAGCTGCGGCAATATTGGCTTCTAAACATCTTGGAAGAGGAGATAAAAACTCTGCTGACCAAGCGGCTGTTGACGGAATGAGATCGATGCTTGAAGATCTTGATATGGATGGTGTTGTAGTAATAGGAGAAGGGGAGATGGATGAAGCTCCCATGCTTTATATCGGTGAACATGTCGGTAGAGCGGAAGGCAATAGTCCTAAAGTTGATATAGCCGTGGATCCGGTTGACGGAACCGAATTGGTCGCTAAAGGTGCTAGCAATGCAATTGCAGTAATCGCTGCTGCTCCGAGAGGAACACTTCTGCATGCACCCGATATGTATATGGATAAATTAGCTGCGGGACCTACTGCGATGGATGCAGTCCATATTGATCTACCTGTTGAAATGAATATAAGGAGATTGGCAAAGGCTCTTAATAAAGATATCACTGAGCTAATAATAGCAGTTTTGGATAGGCCGAGACATGCCGAATTAATCAGGAGAATAAGAGAAACCGGTGCCAGAATTAAACTTTTCGGCGCTGGAGATATCGCTTCTGCAATATCAACTTGTTTCCCTCAAGCCAATGTCGATATGATGATGGGTATTGGTGGAGCGCCTGAAGGAGTTATAGCAGCTGCTGCTATGAAAGCTATGGGTGGAGTATTCCAAGGAAGACTTATTCCTGAAGATGATAAACAAATTGAAAGATGTAAAGAAATGGGAATTGAAGATATAAATAAGATTTGGGAAATGGATGACTTGGTCAGCGGAGATGATTGTATGTTTGCTGCTACAGGCGTTACCGATGGAGATTTCTTGAGGGGAGTAGTTCAGCTTTCAAATGGTCAAGTTAAAACTTATTCTGTAGTTATGAGGGCCGAAACCGGAACTATCAGATTTATAAATGCAATCCATAAAGTGGATAGAAAACCGGAATATGCTGAAAGACAGACTACAATTCCCATAATCAGATTATAGAGGGGTTTTATGCTGATTAATCACGAAGTACTAGCTGATAAAAAACTTGATGATTTACGGGTGATTGCAAAAGCTGTTGGTGTTCCCGGAATCACTAAATATAGAAAAAAAGAACTCATCGAAGCCATAATCAAGCAGACCGGTGAAAATGATAGACTTAATGGAGAACTGGAAAATGAAGATTTGGAAGAAGATGAGGATATAATCTCTGACGAATCCCAAGAAAAAGAGGAGATAATCGTATCAGGTGTCCTTGACCTTCATTCTGATGGATATGGTTTTTTAAGGTCAAATCATTATGACTCCGGCGATGAAGATATATATGTCTCACCAGTCCAGGTCAGGAGATTTAGGCTTAAGACAGGAGACTATATAGTCGGAATCACCAGGGAAAAAAGGGAAAAGGAAAAATTTGGTCCTTTAATTTATGTCAAGACAGTAAATGGAGATACTCCTGATTTTGCTAGGAATAGGGCTCAATTTGAAGACTTGACACCCATATACCCGATTGAAAAAATTAAACTCGAAGGCGGAACTAAGGAGATATCTGCGCGGATTATAGATCTGATATCGCCTATCGGCAAGGGGCAGAGGGGATTGATTGTATCGCCGCCCAAGGTCGGTAAGACGACATTGATTAAATATATCGCAAATGCTGTGGTAAAGAATTATCCCGAGACTCATGTGATAGTCCTTTTAATCGACGAAAGGCCTGAAGAAGTTACCGATATGCAGAGGTCTGTAATCGGTGAAAAGGTCGAGATAGTTGCTTCGACATTCGATGAATTGCCGATAAATCATGTGAGGGTATCTGAGATAGTCCTAGAGAGGGCGAAAAGACTGGTAGAACATGGAAAAGATGTGATGATACTTCTCGATAGTATAACCAGACTTACGAGAGCTTATAATATAACTTCTCCGATATCGGGCAGAACATTATCGGGAGGACTTGATCCCATGGCGCTTCATAAGCCGAAGAGATTTTTTGGCGCTGCTAGAAAGATTGAAAATTATGGATCGCTTACCATACTCGCAACTGCTCTTATAGATACCGGTTCGAGAATGGACGATGTAATTTACGAGGAGTTTAAGGGGACTGGTAATATGGAGATTCATCTAGACAGAGCCCTGTCCAATATAAGGATATTCCCTGCTATAGATATTTACAAGTCGGGAACCAGAAGAGAAGAATTGCTTCAAACTGAAGACGAATTGGAAGCGATGATCAAAATTAGAAGAGCTCTTTCAAATTCTTCAAATTACGATATTGCCGATTCCATACTTTCTACATTAGCGAAGACTAAGACAAATGAAAAATTTGTCAGTATAGTTAATGATGACAGGATACAATTTTAAATAAATAAAAAACACTTACTTAAACTATTATTCATGATATTTATCGATAATTTAATTGAAGATAAAGCATGCTATCTAAGCCTTAACTTTTCTTGCAATTGTCTTTATATCGTGTTATAATTCAATAGTTAGATATTAGTTTTAAACAAAAGAGGTGATATTCATGAAGGAAGGTATTCATCCAAAATACCATGAATCTACAGTGACATGTGCATGTGGAAATACTTTTACGACCGGTTCCACTAAGGAAAATCTAAAAGTTGAGATCTGTTCTGACTGTCATCCATTCTATACAGGACGTCAAAAATTCGTAGAGCGTGGTGGTAGAGTAGAGAGATTCAAGAAGAAATACAATAGAGACTAATTTCTTCATCACAAAGGTTAGTGGAAGCACTAACCTTTATTTTATGGAGTATATAATGAACAGAAATAAAAATAAAGATGAAATAAAGAAGACTACTATTGGAGGTCAGGCCTTAATAGAGGGAATTCTCATGAGAGGGCCTGAGAAGACTTCGATAGCAGTTAGAAAACCCGATGGTATTATCGAATTAAAGATGGACGATACTCCCACGATTATGTCAAAAAGTCAATTTTTTAAACTTCCATTTATAAGAGGAGTAGTCGCTCTTGTAGATTCTATGAGATTGGGGACAAATGCCCTGATGTATTCGGCATCTTTTTACGATGACGAAACTGAAGAAAAGTCTTCAGGCGAGAGTTTTATCCGGAAGATATTCAAAGATAAGACGGATAAGATAATAGAATCTTTTTCTTTCGTTTTCTCAATACTGATCGCAATGGTTTTATTCTTTTTTATACCGACATTTACGACATCGATTTTTAAAAAGCATATAAATAGTTCATTGGCATTAAACTTGATTGAAGGCTTGATTAGAATATGTATATTCCTGATATATATAGTTTCAATTTCAAAGATGGAGGAGATGAAAAGAGTTTTCCAATATCATGGAGCTGAACATAAATCTATATTCTGTTATGAAAAGGGTCTGGATTTAACTACTGAAAATGTCAGGATTCAGTCGAGACTTCATCCTAGATGCGGAACCAGCTTTTTATTCTCAGTCATGCTGATTTCGATTGTCGTGCTATCATTTTTCGGTTGGCCAAACCCGATAGTTCGTATAATTACGAGGATTTTGGTATTGCCGATAATCATGGGAATCTCCTATGAAGTCAATAGGATACTGGGCAGATCTGATAGTGGTATAGCTAAAATTCTGGTAATGCCGGGACTTTTTATACAAAAGATTGCAACTGTCAAGGAACCATCCGATGATCAGATAGAGGTAGCCATTGAAGCGCTTAAGGCGGTTATACCCGAAGATCCGGAGCTTGATCAATGGTAATCAGCGATCTATTTGGATTATGGGATAAGTCAGAATTATTTATAATAATCGAGGAAGTTTTAGGTCTTAAAAGACATGATATTTTTTTAAATCCGGGATACGAAATCCCAGATGAGAAGATTGACTTGATAAAGGATATGATAGAAAAGAGAAAGAGGCATATTCCTCTTCAGTATATAATTGGCAAATGGTGGTTTTATGATTTTGAAATAGAAATAAGACCGGGCGTTTTGATACCGAGGCCGGAGACTGAATTGCTCGTCGAAAAAGCTATTCAAATCTCAAGGCCCGGCATGAATATACTGGATATCGGAACAGGTTCAGGTGTAATAGCCATTGCATTGGCAAAGCATATAAAAGATGCCAATGTATTCGCTGTAGATAAATCCGAGGAAGCCATTGAGCTAGCAAAATTGAATGCAAGGAAGAATTCGGTAGATATAGATTTTAGATTGGGAGATTTATATAATCCTGTCGAGGGAATTAAATTCGACATCATCGCAACCAATCCTCCTTATATCGAAAGCGAATACGAAGGTAAATTAAAGCCTGAGCTCAGCTATGAACCGCATGATGCCTTGTACTCAGGAGAAGATGGACTCGATTGTATAAAAGAAATTATAGAGAAATCAGATTACTATATTAATAAAAAGGGTATTATTCTAATAGAGATTGGTTTTAATCAAGGTAAAAAGGTAAAAGAGATCTTAGATAAAAAAGCTTATACAGATATTGAAATAATAAAAGATTACAATGGCTTTGACAGATTAGTAAAAGCCGAATGGCATGGTTAATAAATACGAGGTGCAAATTAATGGTTTTATAAAGATTTATTATCGTTCTTAAAGACAGCTGCTTTGGACTTCGGCGGTTTGAATAATAAATATTAAAAAATGGTCGGAAGTCTATTTGCTCCAAGATTTTCTAATCTATGAGCAAAGCAGAAATAAAAATTAAAATTTTTGACAACGATATTAATTGCTGCACTGATTTCAATAAGAAATAAGTCCTATAGTTTTTATTTTGGTTGGCGGCTTTGGATATATCGTCTACAAAATAATATTTAATATTAAGAGCTGATCAAGCAAAGCGAGGAGATAATATGATTGAAAAATTAAAAGCTATAGAAGATAAATATATGGATCTTGAGAAAAAGATAATAGATCCTGAAGTTATTAAAGATATGCCTACATGGCAAAGATATTGCAAGGAGCATTCGGATCTCAAGCCGATAATCGAAAAGGCTAGAGAATATATCGACAATAGCAAGATACTTGAAGAAGATAAGGAAATGCTCGGAGAATCTCTTGATGATGATATGAAAGAGATGATCAAAGAGGAAATAGATGAAAGAAGCAGAGAGATTGAAAAGCAGGAAGAAGAAATAAGAATTCTGCTACTCCCTAAAGATCCAAATGACCACAAGAATGTCATCGTAGAGATCAGAGCGGGAGCCGGTGGAGATGAAGCTGGATTATTTGCTGGAGATTTATACAGAATGTACCATATGTATGCTGATTCGCAGGGCTGGAAGACAGAACTTATGAGCATGAATGATCAAGGAGTAGGCGGAATTAAAGAGGCGATTTTTATGATTAAGGGAAATGGTGCCTATTCGATGCTAAAATACGAATCGGGAGTTCATAGGGTTCAAAGGGTCCCGACGACTGAATCAAGTGGTAGAATACATACATCGACGGCAACGGTAGCTGTTTTACCGGAAGCTGAAGACGTCGATGTCGAGATAAATCAAAATGACTTGAGAGTCGATGTTTACAGGTCATCCGGAAATGGAGGCCAGTCTGTAAATACTACTGACTCTGCCGTCAGGATAACCCATATACCGACAGGTATTGTAGTTTCATGTCAAGATGAGAAATCTCAGTTGAAAAATAAAGATAAGGCAATGAAGATATTAAAGACCAGATTATACGATAAGATGCTCGAAGAACAAAATGCGGAGATTTCAGAAAATAGGAAATCCCAGGTTGGAACAGGAGACAGATCCGAGAGGATAAGGACTTATAATTTTCCTCAGGGAAGGATTACAGATCATAGGATTAATATGACAGTATACCAGTTGGAATCTTTTTTGAATGGTGATATTCAGGAGATGATAGACGCTTTAATCACTGAAGATCAAGCTAAAAAGCTTGCTACTGTCAGCTAAGTTATAAATATATAATAGAATTTGAGTTTCTTTTTCGATAAACTCCGGTTTTTTGCACTGCCTTAATCGTAAGCAGCTGTTAGATAGCTTAAGTTGATTTATATGACACATTATAAAAACGAAAATAGAAAAAAGACTGACGACAGTTCTTATTGACGATTTTAATCGTTTGATGAGGGTTAATATAAATTAAAATTTACGAAAGAGGTGATTGCTATTCCAAAGCAAAGAATTACTAGAGAAATGATATTGGATGAATCCTACGAGTTGACGAGGAAAAAGGGTATAAGTGCGGTTAATACAGCGGTGGTATCTAAAGCTGTCGGATGTTCCGTCCAACCGATCTACAGCTATTTTAAAAATATGGATGATTTAAAAACGGCTATATATGAAAAAGCTATGGATGAATTTATGGAAAGAGCGAACAAGGCGGAGCATGATTTTTATGAATCTGTACTTGAATATGTTAGATTTGCATCTGATGAGAAAAAATTATTTTCATTGCTATTTTTAGCAGATGGGATGATTTTCTCGGAAAAGGATAGAATAAGTGGAAAATCCGGAGCGCATAGCGTTTTTATTAATATTCTTCATGGAGAAGAGAAAAATAAGACGGCATTCGATTTATTTATATTTGCTCATGGTTTAGCATCTTTGATAGCCAATGATAAATTGTTATTTGAAGAGCTAAGTTTAGAGGAGTATATGGAGCAGATCAAGCACAAATTGATTTAGTCTAAATTAAGGTGATGTAGTACCAACTACATCGCCTTATTTATATATCTTGAATATGTGTATAATAGAATATATAATTTATTGAGATGCTTTTCTCTGTTTTTTAATATAATTAATACAATTATATCTGGAAAACCGAGATAAATTAATATAAAATAGAAAATGAATATAAAATTAAAATTATCAGACCGGCTTGAAGTATAGAAAGGAAAAAGAAATGCAGACGAAAATTGTAGATATTTTAAGCGTGAAAGATGAACTGAATAAGATCCAAAGAGCTGCGGATATTATAAGATCAGGTGGCCTTGTAGCTATGCCTACGGAAACCGTATACGGATTGGCAGCTGACGGATTAAATGAAGAAGCTGTAAAAAAAATATTTGATGTAAAGAAAAGACCTGCTGATAATCCTCTCATACTTCATATATCGAGTGAGGCAGAATTACATCCGCTTGTATCTGAAATAAGCGATTGGGCAAAGATACTTATCGATAAATTATGGCCGGGACCATTGACGATAATTTTTAAAAAAAGTGATATCGTACCGAGCATAATATCGGCCGGAGGCGATACTGTCGCCATAAGGATGCCTGATAATGAGATAGCTAAATCGCTTATCAGATTATCTCAAACTCCTATAGCGGCTCCTAGTGCTAATTTAAGTGGCAAGCCATCACCTACAAATGCCATAGATGTATATGTGGATTTAAATGGTAAAATAGATATGATATTAGATGGTGGAGGCTCTGAGATTGGCATTGAGTCAACTGTTGTCGACACTTCCGACGATATACCCAGGATTTTGAGACCGGGATTTTATGACTATGAATTGCTCAAGGAGATAATACCCGACATAATTTACGATGATGCACTAATAGAAGATGATCAAAGGCCGAGATCTCCCGGTCAGAAATACAAGCATTATGCGCCGATAGCAGATCTATATGTATATAGCACCAAGCTTGACGATAAGATTGGCAGGATGCAGAGCGATGTAGAGAAATACAAGAGTGAAAATAAAAATGTCGGGATATTGACATTTAATGAAAATATGCCGTATTTTAATGCCGATGTAATGCTTAATGTCGGAAGTAAATACGATATTAGAGAGATGGCCAGAGTTCTTTTTTCTAAATTGAGAGATTTCGATAGAATGGGAGTAGATATAATCTTGGCTGAAGGCGTTGAAGAGAAAGGCCTTGGGTTTGCGATAATGAATAGATTAAAAAAATCAGCTGGAAATAAGGTGATAGAGTAATGTGTAATATCGCTTTTATCTGTACTGGAAATACATGTAGATCGCCAATGGCTGAGGCGATTTTTAATCGATACTCAAAAAATAATAAATCAGAATCTATGGGAATATTTCCGACTGGATTTACAGCGGCTGAAAATAGTATCAAAGCTATGGATATTATGGGGCTAGATATAAGGTCACATAGACCTAAGCCGGTAGAAAATTTAGAAAAATACGATTTAATACTGACCATGACAAAAAGCCAATCTGATATGCTTAATCAAATAAGCAGCAATGATAATATTTATTCTTTAAAATCATATGCTATCGGAGAAGAAGGAGATATTTCTGACCCCTATGGCGGTGATCTCGCTGAGTATATAAGTATATCTAAAGAGCTTGAATATATAATTTTAGAATTGATAAAAAAACTGGAGGTTTGATTATGAAGCTTGGAATTGCAAGTGATCACGGTGGATTTCAATTAAAGGAGGAGTTAAAGGAATACCTCGAGGAATCGGGATTGGAAATAATCGATTATGGAACATATTCCGAAGAATCTGTGGATTATCCTGATTATGCCTTTAAGCTTACCGATGGTGTAATAAATGGAGAAGTAAAATATGGGATTGCGATATGCGGTACGGGAGTGGGTATAAGTATAGCATGTAATAAAGTTAAGGGCATACGTGCTGCGCATTGTACCGACAGCTACACAGCCAGGGTAATTAGAGAGCATAATGATGCGAATATCATCTGCTTAGGTGGAAGGATAACCGGAATTGAAATAGCTAAAGATATACTTGATAATTTCATTAAAAGCGAATTTGAAGCTGGTAGGCATAAGACGAGAGTAGATAAGATTATATCAAGGGAAAAAGGAGAATAAAATGGCTAATATAACAGTTTTTAAGCATCCTTTAATTCAGCATAAATTGAGTATATTGAGAGATATAAATACTGGTTCAAAGGACTTCAGAGAGCTTACTAGAGAGATTTCTACTTTGATGGCTTATGAAGTGACGAGGGATCTGCAATTAGAAGAAATAGAAATAGAAACTCCACTTCAAAGGACAAAGGGATATGCTCTTAGTGGAAAGAAGCTTGGCCTTATACCTATCCTGAGGGCTGGACTGGGAATGGTCGACGGAATGCTCAGCATATTGCCGGCTGCTAAAGTTGGGCATATTGGATTATATAGGGATCCCAATACTTTAAGTCCGGTAGAATACTACTGTAAATTGCCACATGATATAGCAGAAAGAGATATCTTCGTTTTAGATCCGATGCTTGCGACAGGTGGATCGGCTTCCGCAGCTATACAATTCCTAAAAAATAGGGGATGTAAAAATATAAAGCTCGTAAATATAATAGCTGCACCTGAAGGGGTCGAAGTAATAAAAAAAGACCATCCAGATGTGGATATATTTATAGCAGGTTTGGACGAAAAATTAAATGAAAAAGGATATATATTACCCGGCCTAGGAGATGCGGGCGACAGACTTTTTGGTACGAAATAATTAAAATCTCTCCCTTTTGTAAATATTTTTATCTAAAAACAATGATTTATTACGGGAATTTGTGATTTTTTATCATCACTTTTACTGGAATTAGGATATGAAGGCTTGCAAACGATAATTCAAAGAGGTATAATAGATACAGAATTACAATAGGGGGAGAATTTATTTTTTTTATTTTTCTAAGTGAAGATATTTTGAGAAATCGATATCTTTTTTAAATTTACTATTTATTTGGAGGTGAAGTCTATGGATGCCATAAAGTTGGTCAAAAAAGCTGAAGAAGAAGCCAGAGAGCTGATAGATTCGGCTAGAATAAAATCAAAAGAACAACTTGAAGAAGCCAGAAAGAAGGCGGAAAACGAGTATCAATTGATTTATGACAAGGCAACTGAAGAGGCTAAGAAGATCAACGACGAAGCAAAGGAAGAGGGAGATGAATTGGCAAGACCTCTTTTAAATACCGGACGAGATATGTCAAAGAAAATCGACGATATCTCAGAAGCCGACATCGACAAGGCGGTTTCGATCATAGTTGAGAGGATAGTGAAGACAGATGGCAATAGTTAAAATGAGCAAATTCAGTTTGTTTGCTTTTGAAGAGGACAGAAAAAATCTATTAGACGAATTGCAAAGGTTTGAATATGTTCACTTTTCTGATACTACTGATTTATCTGAATCCAATGAGATTAGTAAGGTTCAAATTCCGGAATCTATACAGTCGAATCAACAGGAATTATCCAAGCTTCACTGGATGATTGACCTACTAAAGCCTAGAGCGAGCCTGCCTACAGGAATAAAAGCTTTAAAAGCGGGTTTGAAGACATACTCGATTCCTCAGCTGGAATCTGAAGCTGAAAATATCGAGTACGAAAATCTCTATGACAAATTAAAAGAGGTCACGAATAGGCTGGATGAGATTAATCAGGAAAACAGCAATATAAAGCAACAAATTGAAGATTTAAGACCTTGGGATAGCTTGGATATTAAGATTTCCGATCTTGGGGATGGCAGAGATACTCATCTGATTGCTGGAACACTCCCTGCTAAACAATTAGATGAAGTAAAATCCAATCTTAATGAATTGAAATACACTTATCTTCAAGAAGTGTCTACCGAGAAAAACTTAAATTATGTAATAGTAGCAATTCTAAAAAAAGAGTATAATGAATCTATTGAAATGCTTAGAAAACACGGTTTTAATAGGATAAGCATTGAAGGAAAAGAAAGTCCAAAGCAAGAGATAGAATCTCTTGAAAAGAGAGATTCCCAATTAAATTCAGAGAGGGAAGACCTTGAAAAGCAATTAGATCATTACACAAAGCATCTTGAAAAACTCGAGCTTTCTTATGAGTATTTAATGAATCAGAGATTGAAATTGTCGGCTACGGAGAATTTCCTCGAATTAAAAGACGTCAATATCACAGAAGGATTTATTCCGACGGAGATGGCGGGAGATTTTAAGAATCTCTTAGACAAAACTCTCGGCAATAGATATTATGTCGCTATAGAAGATGCTGATAAAAACGATCCCGATATACCAATACTGCTAAAGAATAACAAATTTACGCAGACATTTGAATCGATTACAACGATGTATGCACTTCCAAAGTATAATGAAGTTGATCCTACGCCGTTTTTTGCTATATTCTACTGGGTATTTTTCGGAATGATGGTCGCCGATGCCGGATATGGGCTTGTCGTATTATTGGGGACTGCATTTGCTTTAAAGGCGTTTAATTTAGATGACAAAATGAGAAAATTTGTCGGATTCTTCTTCTTTTTAAGCATCAGTACTATAATATGGGGATTTGTATACGGCTCCGCATTTGGAATATCGCTTCCTTTCAGATTGATAGATGCAAGTAGCGATGCGATAAAATTACTGGTACTATCTGTCGTCTTTGGTGGTATCCATCTATTCTATGCGATGGGAATTCAAGCATATATGAAGATAAGAGATGGAAAACCAATGGATGCGGTTTATGATGTACTTTTCTGGTATATGGCTCTTATGGGGGCAATAGTATTGCTTCTAACGAAGATGTTGCCATCATTACCGGCTGCTGCAGGCAGCATTGCTAAATGGGTAATGATAGTCGGTATGATCGGAATAGTATTATTCGGTGCCAGAGATTCAAAAAAACCTGTCGGAAGACTGGTTGGAGGACTTTACGAACTCTATGGAATATCTTCTTATATCGGAGATTTCGTATCTTATTCAAGACTAATGGCACTTGGATTGGCAGGAGGATTTATAGCGGTCGCTATAAATATGATCATAGGAATGTTATCAGGTTCAATTATTGGAATGGTATTCGGAGCTGTAATATTTGTATTTGGTCACATATTTAATGCCTTTTTAAGTTTACTGTCAGCTTATGTCCACACTTCAAGGTTAACATATGTAGAATTCTTCGGTAAATTCTACTCAGGTGGAGGCAAGGCATTTAATTTATTCAAAAATGATGCAAAATACATTAATATTAAATAATATTAGGAGGAATAATCAATGGGTGAAGCAAACGTAATGGGAAACTTTTTTGTTGAGTATGGCGGATTAATTTTTGCGGCTTTAGGAGCTGCTATAGCCGTATTATTTGCAGGAATCGGATCTGCAAAGGGTGTTGGAATTGCCGGTGAAGCTGCGGCAGGAGTTGTAATAGAGGAACCGGAAAAATTCGGTAAATCACTTGTACTTCAATTATTACCAGGTACACAAGGACTATATGGCTTTGTAATCGGACTAATAATCACTACTACAAGACTTAATGTTGGTCTTTCTTTACAAGAAGGTCTTTACATCATGATGTGTGCACTACCAATAGGTTTTGTAGGACTTTTATCAGCTATTGCACAGGGAAAAGTTTCAGTAGCAGGTATGCAGATATTAGCTAAAAATGAAGAACAACAGACTAAAGGTATAATTTATGCGGTAATGGTTGAAACTTACGCGATATTAGCATTCGTTATGTCATTTATTCTACTCAGCCAAATGAAATTCTAGAAAAATTTAAGGATGTGATGTTATGTCAAACCTAGAGAACATAACCCAAAAGATAATGGAAGATGCCAAAAAAACGGTAGCTGAGATAGATATGGAGACCGGCGCTAAAACAGAACAGATTATTAAAACTCGCGTTGATGAAGCCATAAAGGTTAAAGAGAAAATACTCGAAAGAGCAAAACTTAATGCTGCTTCAGCTAAAGATAAAATCATATCTACAGCCCAGTTAAAGGCGAGAGATGAACAGTTGACGGCAAAGCAAAGGGTTATGGATAGAGTTTTTGAGAAATCAAAAGAAAAATTAAAAAATCTGAGCGACGAAGATTATCTTGGATTTGTTGAAAAGAGATTAAAGGAATTAAATTTAAAGGATTCCAAAGAGATTATCGCCCAAAAGGGTAGAGAAAAATTATTGGAATCCAAAGGATATAAAGTTTCTACAGGTGAATCGGTTGATTCCGGTTTTGCCATATTGGATGGCAAGACTGTTATTAATTACGATTTTAGCGATCTAGTTGATTTTAATCGATTAGATTTAGAAGGAGAAATAGCAAAGATACTATTTGATGGGAAGGAGTGAGGCTGTGAAAAGAGAAGATTTTATTCAGAGCTCAACCAGAATAAGAGTTCTAGAAGCAAAACTCCTAACCAAAGAGCAATTCGACAGGATGGTAGAAGCGAAAGAGATTGAAGATGTAATGAGGGTTTTAAATGAGACTGCTTATGCAAATTCATTTAATAAGCTTGCCAGACCTGAAGATTATGAGGAAGCTTTAAGCTATGAGATAGAGAATCTTTACAAAGAAGCAAAGGAAATTTCTCCGGACCCGGAAATAGTTCATTTTGCAGCTTTGAAATACGATGCTCACAATCTAAAAGTCTTATTTAAAGATCATATATTAGGACGAGAGTCAGATGATCTTTTGATCGATATCGGTAAGATAGATATCGACGATATAGCCGATAAAGCTGAAGCTGGTGACAGAAGAAAAATAGACAAGTATTACGATAATATAGCCTCTGACATCGTAGAAAAATTTGAACATACTACAGATCCTCAGTATGTGGAGATAGTTGTTGATAGACATTTTTACAATACAATGATGAGAATCGCCAAGGAAATTGGATCTGATAAATTTATCAAATATGCTAGAGATTATATAGATTTCAGTAATATCAAAACTCTGCTGCGAACAAAAAAACAAGACAAAGACCCGAGTTTTGTTGAATCTACACTAATGGACGGTGGAGCGATTGGCGTCAATGAGCTTAAAGAAATGTATTTTGAGCCAATTGATACTATAATTCAGAAACTCAAACTCAAAGATATCGGACCTGCTCTACAAAAAGGATTCTCTGCTTATGAGAATTCAGGAAGATTATCCGAGTTTGAAAAATCCATGGATAACTATCAGCTGGATTTTATGAAAGATACCAAGCTCGTTAGTTATGGTCCGGAGGTTATATTGGCTTATATTCTAGCGAAAGAAACTGAAATTAAAAATATTAGGATAATTTTAGTTTCAAAACTGAATAAGCTTTCTCCTGAATTTATAAGGGAAAGGTTGCGTGATATTTATGTATAAAGTTGCGGTAATTGGTGACAAAGATTCAGTTTTAGCTTTTAAAGCGCTCGGAGTAAGCGTATATACTTCGATCGAGGCAAATGAAACGAGGAAACTTGTAGATAAATTGGCTCGTGAGAAATACGGCGTCATTTATATAACCGAGCAATTAGCTAATTTAATTCCGGATACGATTAATAGATACAATGAAGAAATTATACCCGCGATTATTCTAATACCAAGCAATCAAGGTACATTGAATATCGGCATGGACAGAATCAACAGAAATGTCGAAAAAGCGGTTGGGTCAAATATTTTATAAAGGAGAGGGCTTATATTG
>JAUNVF010000008.1 GCA_030537815.1 Tissierellia bacterium
AAACAGATGCCGATAAAATCACACCAATTGTTCCTGAAAAGACAAAGGTAAATGATATTGCAAACTTAACTGAAGATGAAAAAGCAGCAGTAAAGAAAGCAGTTGAAGATGCGAACAGGGGTAATTTCCCAGCAGGCACAACAGTAACTGTTGGACAAGATGGCACAGCAACAATCACGTATCCTAATAATTCTAAAGATACGATAGCAGGAACAGATTTAGTTGAAGCAAAAACCGATGCCGATAAGATCACACCAATTGTTCCTGAAAAGACAAAAGTAAATGATATTGCAAACTTAACTGAAGATGAAAAAGCAGCAGTAAAGAAAGCAGTTGAAGATGCGAACAGGGGTAATTTCCCAGCAGGCACAACAGTAACTGTTGGACAAGATGGCACAGCAACAATCACGTATCCTAATAATTCTAAAGATACGATAGCAGGAACAGATTTAGTGGAAGCAAAAACCGATGCCGATAAGATCACACCAATTGTTCCTGAAAAGACAAAGGTAAATGACATTGCCAACTTAACGGAAGATGAAAAATCAGCAGTAAAGAAAGCCGTTGAAGATGCAAATAAAGACAATTTCCCAGCAGGTACAAAAGTAACTGTAGGAAAAGACGGCACAGCAACGATCACGTATCCAGATAATTCTAAAGATACGATCGCAGGAACAGATTTAGTGGAAGCAAAAGCTCAAACTGAAACCGATGCTGATAAGTATAATCCACAAGCTCCAGATAATAAGATTCCAGTAGATGATAAAAATAATCTAACGGATGAAGAAAAAGATCAGGTAAAGGATGCTATTAAAGACAAGAATCCTGAATTACCAAATGGAACAGAAATAACTGTAGATGCGAATGGAGATACTACAATAACGTATCCTGATAATTCTACAGATACGATCGCAGGAACGGATTTAGTGGAAGAGAAGGCCGATGTAAATGACAATCCTGTAGATCCACGGCCAACAGAACCAACAAAACCAACAAAACCTGCAAAACCACAAGATCCTGAGCAACCAGGAAGTGAAGTAGAAAAGCCTGATACAGATAGAATCTTCGGTCAAGATAGAATCGAAACTGCTATCAAGGTTTCTAAACAGAAATTTGGTCAAGCAGAGACAGTAATAATCGCAAGACATGATGTATTTGCAGATGCATTAGTGGCAGGACCTCTTGCTTATGCACTTGATGCTCCTATCTTGCTTTCAAGACCAAATGAACTTCCAAATAATGTTTTAGCAGAGATCGAAAGACTCGGAGCTAAAAATATAATAATCGTTGGTGGACTTGCGTCTATAGATGAGAATGTTGATAGGGCTCTTAGAGAAATTGACAATGACCTCGAGAGATTGGAAGGACCAACCAGATATGAAACGGCTGTAGCAGTGGCTAAAAAACTAAAAGAAGTAAATGGCGGAAATAATACAGCTGTAATCGCAACTGGAGTAACATATCCTGACGCATTAGCAGTAGGACCATTTGCGGCAGTTGAAGGAATGCCTATTCTTCTAGTAAAACCAAATGAATTACCGACAGTAGTTGGAGATGCATTTGAAGAACTAGGAATAGAAAAAACCTATATAGCCGGTGGAGAAGCTTCGGTTGGAGAAGAGTTAGAAACACAGATGCCAAGCTTGATAAGAAGATTCAGCGGAAATGACAGATATGAAACTGCAGTTGAAATCGCAAAAGCTACAATGCCAAATGCAAAACATATATATATGGCATCAGGAGAAGTATTTGCGGATGCATTGGTAGCGGGACCGGCAGCGGCGAAAGAAAATGCACCCATACTACTAAACAGAAGAAATGAAGCACCACAGGTACTCGTAGAATATATAAATGGATTGAATCTAAATAAGATTACAGTAGTTGGTGGAGACAACACCATTACTCAAGAATCGATAGAGAGTCTATTTAAGTAGAAGTAAAGAAAGAGTCAAAATGAGAAATCATTTTGGCTCTTTTAAATTGAATTATTAAATTATGAGTTTACTTGAATTATAGAATTATTTTTGTATTTTCAGTTTCTGATTCGTTAATTCATCTGATTGAATTTTAAATATTATCCTCTTGGGATCATATTTAAAATCATATCTCGCAGTTCAGGATAGCCTCGATATTCATCTATGGGTGCTTCTTCTAAGATGAAGCTTATATCCTCGACTTCTTTTGGAACTTTGACTTTTCCTTCGACAATACTGGGGGTGAACGAGAAGATATCGTCTCTGTATCTTATATTTATATTTGCATTTGCTTTTTCATAAATATTTTGCATGGATAGTGCGTATTCGATAGTATATGTTTTCTCTTTATCTGTCGATACTATATTTCCAGATTCGTCGACGGATTCCTGATATATTATCGCATTCTTGAATTTTGGAACTATGAGATAAAATTCATCTGCTTCAACTGTGAAATTATCGCTTTCAGTCGAATATCTTATCAGCAATTCCGGAGGTTCGCTATAGCCGTATCCAAATATGAGATTGTCGAGATTTGAAAGCAATGCTTTGATGCCCTCTTCTTCATCGGCTTTTCCGAGATAAATTATATATGCGATTTTATCTTCTGGTATTTTTGGATTGCCTATGGTATTTGACATCATTGCGAATAGAGGATTTATCTCATTTTCGCCTATTTGAAGCGGGAGGTCCATCTCTTGAGTTAAAAATCTAAAACCCAGACCGTAATTTGTAGCCAAATTATAATTTAATGAAAGTTTTCCAGCGCTATCTATATAGAGAAGATTTTTGTCATCTTCCCAGAAATTTTTCAATGTCTCTGCTGCAAATCGCCTGAATGTAAATGGCCCGTCAGGGAAGAAGGTATCGTCTTTTGCGGCTCTTATTATATTTTCTTCTATCATGGTATCGGGTATGTCTATATCAAATTTTTTCGATATTTCTCTGTCGTCGAGGATTTTTCCTGTTTTTAAGTCGAATGTGTAGTTTTCATAGACTTCGTAGGCATAATCTTCAATCAAATTATGATAAAATAATACGCTCAATATTTCGTCGTCGTCAAAAATATAGTAGCCGGCATTACACCAGTTAAATTCTTCTTCTAAAATTTGATTTTCATATGCTTCAATAGCTTTTGCTTCAATTTCGTCAAGGTATTCATTCGTCTTCTTTGCGTCCTCAGAGTCGATGAGAAATCTCGGTATATGAATATCTTCGGCTTTTACAATATACCCGCTATCTGACATATATTCTTTTTTGGAAACTTTTTTGTATATCTCCCTGTCTTCAACCCATGCAGTCGATAATGATCCTATTTCGGCTCCGGCTTTTGTCTTAGGACCGGGAGGCTTAGGAATTTCATTTTCTTCTTCCTTTTCCTCTTTTTGTTTTTCTTGTTTATCTTTTTCTGCTTTTTCTATTTTTGGGATTTCAATATCTTTTTCGCTGCTCAGATTTGTATTTTCATCTTTTGGAGTATCTTCTGAATTTTTATCGCAAGCGGAAAATATGAGCGTAAAAGAAATCGCAAGCAATATATATAATTTAAATTTATTTTTCATTTTTTCACCTCGATTTCTACTTGAGATCTAATATAAATTCGTATAGATTTTCGTCATATGCTTGATTGTCCACTTGAATTAGTTTTTCTATATCTATCAAGCCGTCTACTCCTTTAAATTTTCCATTTTCGAGTTTTGGGATTATATCAAATATTTCGTCTCTATATATCAATGACAATTTAGAATTGACTTTGTTTTGGTAATTTTGGATTGACAATACTGATTCCATTCCTATCTCATCATATGATACATATCCGGATTCGTTTCCATCTTCATCTGTATTTATCATCATGACGACTGTGTTTTTATATTTTGGAACGACGAAGTATATTTCATCGCCTTTTAATTTAAATCCGTCTTCGCTGTCCATTTTATAGAGAAGGTCGTATGAATTTAAATATTTTTGATTTATGGAGATTAGTCGTCTTAGTGAATTTTTTAGTTCTTCGCCTTCTTCTGATGATCCAAGATATGCGATAAATCCTTTTTCATCTACTGAATTTGGGTCGATATCCAAACCATTCGCCATTTTTACGAATATTGGATTTAATTCGTCTTTTGAGAGTTGATTTAAAATGTCGAGAGGCCTTTTAACTTCTATATATCCTGATCCTGCCAATGTAGCAACTGTATATATGGCTGAGAGTTTTCCGGTTCTGTCGATATAAAATCTATTTGATTCCCGAGGTAGACCCCAGTGCTCTAATAGGCTCGTCGCTTTGAAAGCTGATGGTTTAAATTCGATATTACCGGAATAGTATCTGCATTGACGCAAGATATTTTCTTCGATTATAGTATCTATATTTTCTCCGACTCCGAATTTTTTTAAGATTTCATCATCTGTCAAAATTTTCCCGTCTGGCAGCGAAAAAGTATAGGCTCTGTGTTCGATAAAGGCGCCGGCTGTTAGATTCGTCATCTCAACGACGACACTTAAAATGTCGTCATCTTTGTATACTTCGTAATCTATGCTTCCGAGCGGACCGATGTCGTAATCGATACATTTTTCGTATTCCTCGATGAAATGACTTTCGATATCATCCAGTTCTGAATTAGCTTTTTTGGCATCTTCCGAATTTAATTTGATATATGGGATATCGATTTCACTCGCATCTAATGTCGAGTATTCGAATTCCTTATAGGGAATGGATACCTTTGATGAAAAGCTTCTGCTCTCGACCAAATCGGTATCTACTGAACCAGGAATGCCTGGTGGCTTTACAAATGCCTGTACAGTATTAATTAAAGATGTAAAGATGAGCGTAAAGGCAAATAAAAGGCTTAGGATGCGATTTCTTTTCTGGGCATTTAATCGTCCATTTAAATTATCAATCATTGCATAACTCCTTTCATTTTATTTTCTTTTATTTATGTATCAGATTAAAATACCGATGATTATCGATATTTAATATAAATTAATTATATCATATTCTCTTGATGCATTGCCAAGAATTAGTTAGGTTCGTAATGATATCTGAGTGCATATATCATATAAATTAAACCGACGAAATTTCATTCGTCGGTTTAATTTTAAATTTCCAGATTAGTCTAAATTAAAATATTTATAGAT
Source organism: Tissierellia bacterium (assembly GCA_030537815.1). Taxonomy (GTDB): domain Bacteria; phylum Bacillota; class Clostridia; order Tissierellales; family Peptoniphilaceae; genus Microaceticoccus. The sequence continues at coordinate 5,106 of JAUNVF010000008.1, forward strand.
TTTTATCCATTAAAAATGTGAGTTTAGAAGTTGATATCGCTCTAACTGCATAGTCCTTTAATTGCTTTAAGGTTTCTTCCATATAAAGATCTGCAGTTTTTTGATTTTCTCTTGTTAGGTATTCCAATAATTCTTCGTCTGATTTGTCAACTGCTCCTTCTGTTATTTCCTTGACTCTTTGTCTGCCAAGGATCATCATCCTCTGTATATATTCGCTCGTATCTCTATGGAATAATTTGTAATGGGTTTCTGCATAGTAGGCGAAGATTTTTGCTATCCAATAGGCATTGTCTAATGAGATTTCTTCTTCTGTATTCTTGTACTGTCTAGGCGTATCATTTATATATGTGAAAAAGGGTATGAATGGGTTGAAAGCACCAGTGCCCATGGATATCCACTGTATTCCTTTAAGCCTATTCTGAGCCTCGGGTCGCATTTGAAGTATATGCCCATGAGATGTTCTTGAAAGGGATATGGATCTAAATCTTCTTTTTTGATTTTCATCTCCCATCCAGCCGATAGGATCATATACTGTTTCATTATAATGTGATCCGAGAACTCGGGCGACATCTTCATGAGATATCAGAAAAGGAGATTTTTTTATAAATGGGATATCTCCAGATTCCGGATCATAATTTTCATTTGGGCTGAGCAGCTTATGGGCATACCAAGCTCTGGGGCAATTGTAGACCCTGTCTAATTCTCTATATGTCCCAAATATCTTTCTAAAATTAAATCCTTCCCTATACGGATTTAAATTATTATCTGATACAAATTCTCTTATTCCGTCTGACCATAAATAATTTTCTTCGTCTTTAAAATCGATCTCTTCTATGCATACATGATTAGGTGCGACGGCATAGGAATCATCGGGAATCCTAACGGCTACCCAGTGATGCCCAGTCGGAATTTCCATATACCATGCTTCGTTTTCGTCGGCGAAAATTATACCATTTCCTTCGGCCGATCCATATCTTTTTATCAATTCTCCGAGGAATTTTACTCCATCTCGGGCGGTATTTACAAAAGGCGTTACGACATCATTTATCGCATCTTCAGCGACGCCTTTATCTATAAGGGGATCTAGAGCTAGGACCCTTTCATTTCCGTATAAGCTCTCTGTAGAACTTACGGCTACATTTGATTCATTTATGCCGGCCTGCGCATATTCTCCGGGTTCATTTGAATCTTCGGATGGAATCGCCGTATATCTCAAAGCCTTTTCCGGAAGTTCGTAGACTAATTTTGTGTTTTCAGAAATATATTTCCTGTCTTCAACTTTTGATGGCTCATAGACGACGAATTTCTTAGGATTGATAGGACCATGGTAGTCTTCGTTGCGCGCTATTATTATGCTTCCGTCTATGCTAGCTTTTTTACCTACAATTACAGTGGTACATTCGTGTTTTCTCATTTTTCCCTCCGATTTATGATTTGGATATTATAGTGAAAATAATATCTATTTATATTATATATTAGGTGGAATCGATAATCAATATTAAAATCAAAGCAAAGAATAATATTTGAGATATCATTAGATTTAATTTTTAAAGACAAATTATTATTTTTAAATATTGTCTCAAAATAGTTCTAAATTCTCTAATCATCTATTTTTACCTGTATTTTGTGCTATAATAATCTTGGGAGGGATTTGAATGAAGATTGGAATTATCAGTGATACTCATGGAGGGCTGATGGATTTTAGCAGAGCGGTGGAATATCTGTCGGAGTGTGAAAAGATAATCCATTTAGGCGATGTTTTAAATCATGGTCCCAGAAATGGTCTTCCTCCATATTATGATCCGAAAACCATAGCCGCCGGATTATCTAAGACTAATAAATTTATATATATTCAAGGGAATTGCGATTCTGAAGTGGACGAGATGGTTACGGGAAAGAATATTCACGAAAAGGAAAGGCTGATAGAAGTCGACGGATTTAGGATATATGCTGTGCATGGTCATAAGGGCTCTGAAGAGGAGAGAATTAAAAAGGCAAAGGAATTAAAGGCTGATATCTTGCTTTATGGTCATACTCATATAAAAAAACTGGAGAAGATTGACGGAGTTCTGGTCTGCAATCCAGGCAGTACGACTTTTCCTAAGGACGGATCGAAGTCAATCGCTTTTTACGAGGACGGGGTTTTGAATTTGGTCGACTTAGAACAAAATGAGATCATAATTTCTGAGGAATTATAGATGAAGAGAAAAGATTATCCTAAAAGACTTATAGGCCTCTTATTCGGCCTTTTTTTATACGCAGTCGGAATCGTGATGACCGTCAATGCCGAGATAGGATATGCTCCATGGGAGGTTTTTCACAAGGGAATTGCAAATGTGACTATTTTCTCTTTTGGAATGGCATCCATATGCGTCGGTCTGGTACTTTTGTTATTTGATTATCTTATGGGCGAAGCTATAGGAATTGGCACTATTTTAAATATAATACTGGTCGGAACATTTATAGATATAATAATGTATTTTGGATTGATACCAAAACCGGAGAATTTATTTTTCAGGTTGATTATATTTTTCCTCGGATTTTTTGTAATAGCATTTGCATCTTATTTTTACATAAAAGCCGGATTCGGTGCAGGGCCGAGGGACAGTGCTATGGTGGCTCTTCATAGAAAGACGAATTTGCCTATCGGAATCTGCAGGTCGGGAATTGAGATCACGGTTACATTATTGGGTTATATCTTAGGCGGGCCTGTTGGAATGGGTACTGTTTTATCTGCATTGATAGCGGGATTCGTAATTCAAACAGTATTCGGATTTTTGAATTTCGATCCCAAGGATATCAGCCATGAAAGCATCTTGATGAGGAAGAATTGACGAGATTCCCATAGATTAGGATAAATGGAGCTTATATTTACAGTTTAACGACCATTTATTCTTGATTTTATCTCTTTATTGTTATATATTATCTTTTAGAACTATTCTATTTTGGCATTTATTGGGGGACGATATGACTAAATTCATTGGTATTTCTGCTAGTATCGTAAAAGATGAAGGAAGAAAGAGATTCAGAGTCGACCATGCATATATAGATTCAATCTTGAATGCGGGCGCTCTACCTCTGATGATACCCGTATATGAAAATGTCGAGAATTTAAGGGCTTTGGTATCCGAGATGGACGCTCTTATTTTAGCGGGCGGCGCTGATGTTTCTCCATTTTTATATGGAGAGGATCCCCTGACGGAAGAAGAATTTCAACCCGACAGAGATAAATCCGAGATGGAGCTTTACAGGCTGGCAACTGAAAAAGGAATCCCTATAATGGGAATTTGCAGAGGTCTGCAATTAGTAAATGTGATTAAGGGTGGGAGTCTTTATCAGGATTTGAGAAAATTTAAATTTGAGAAGGTCCATCATAATAGGATAAAGGTAGCTGATGAGGGACCTGATGAGATGTATCATTTTATAAATATTGACAGGAAGTCAAGATTTTATAAATACTCGGGATCTGAGCAGATAGTTGTCAATTCTATCCACCATCAGGCGATAAAAGATCTCGGACTCGGATTAAAGGCGACGGCCTTTAGCAGAGATGGTATAATAGAAATTGTAGAAGATGAGAATTATCCGAATTTTTGGGGATTTCAATTTCACCCTGAAAGACTTTCGGAAGACGAGATTTTTAATAATATATTCAAAGATTTTTTGAGGAGCGCCGATGATTAAAAAGATTGGACTTATAAGTTTTGACGATATAAGGACGGGCAGATTGTCGCATGAGGTATATGCAGATTATTCGAAATGGATTGAAGCTGCAAATGCTGCTCCCGTCGTTTACATCCCTCAAAGTGACGATATAATTCTTGACGCTTTTTTAGACCTAGTAGACGGAGTGATATTTATAGGAGAAAAACCGGTAAATCCTTTTAATTATGGTGAGGAGCCGGATTTTAAAATGGATATTGACTTTAAAAAAGAGAGTGCAGAGCTATTGTTGGTCAAGAGGATATTTGAGAAAAAAACTCCGCTCATGGCTATAAGGAGAGGCCTTTGGCTCGTCAATACGGCTTTTGGAGGCAGTATTGCCCAGAATTCTAATATCAAAGAGAATGGTGAAAATATAAATAAAGAAAAGCATCATGAGATTTACATAGAAAAAAGTTCGGATCTATTTGAATTATACGGCGACAGAGAAATAGTATATGGAGATTTATCTCCTTCTATAAATAGACTTGCTAAAGGATTTAGGATATCGGCTAAAAATAAAAGCGGTAATATTGAAATTATAGAAAGCGAGAATGATAATTTATTTATTGGAATTCAATTTCATTTGGACTATTCCGAGGGAGAGGGTAGTCTCGAGAAATTATTTAAATATTTTATCGGTAAAATAATATGATATATCTGATCAATAAAAATACGGATCCGGCTATAAATCATGCCATAGAGGAGTATTTTCTAAAGGAGACGAATGAAGATGTATTTACTCTGTGGAGAAATAAGCCGACTGTGCTATTGGGAACGAATCAAGACGCTTATTCGGAGCTGGATATAGAATATGCAAATAAAAATGATATAAAAATAGTGAGAAGACTTTCCGGAGGAGGAGCGGTGTATTGCGATTTGAATAATATGCAGTACAGCTTTATAACCGATATGGAGAGAAGGCCTTCGGTAAATCAATTTGAAATATTTGCTATGCCCGTAGTCGAATCTTTGAAAAAACTCGGTTTAGATGCTGAATTTACCGGAAGAAATGATATAATTATAGAAGGGAAAAAGATATCCGGCAATGCGCAGTACAGGTATAAGGATAGGATACTTCATCATGGCACTCTATTATTTGATGCCGATATGGATAAGCTTGCATCCGTGCTTAAATCGAGACCTTTAAAATTTAAGGGAAAAGCTGTAAAATCAGTCAGTTCGAGGATTGGAAGGATATCGGATTATGTCGACGATATGAATGTGGTCGATTTTATGGATTATCTGTCGAGGTCGATAATAGATTTTTACGGGATATCGGAATTGGTTGAAGTAGATGAGGAGATTTTAAATTCTTCTGAAAAATATTTAGAGAAATTTAAAGATCCTGTGAGAAATTTAGGGGCGAATATATCTGAATACAATGAATACAGGATTAAATATCCCTTTGGACTAATAGAGTATAAGATCAAGACCATAGATGGCTTAATCGAAGATATAAATATATATGGAGATTTTTTCTCCGATGAGGATATTATCTCTTTAAGGTCGAGATTGATCGGCAGGAAACTCGACAGGGGAGAATTGAGAATTGCAATCGACGAAATAGAGATTTCTAATTATATAAATGGAATGACTAATGAAGATTTTATATCTGATTTGGTTGACATGAACAAAGGAGCTTAAATGAGAAGAAAAAAACCTGAATGGATAAAGTTGAAAATACAAGGAAGTAAAACTTTAAGGTCGGTAGAGTCCGTGCTCGACAATATGCATCTGAATACCGTTTGCAGCGAGGCGAATTGCCCAAATAAGATGGAATGTTTTGAGATGGGAACTGCGACTTTTATGATTATGGGCAAAAATTGCACGAGAAATTGTAAATTTTGCAATGTTACGACTAGAAAACCCATGCCATTAGATCCATTTGAGCCGAGGAATCTCGCGCTTGCAGTAAGGGAATTGGGACTTAGGCATGCTGTAATTACTTCGGTCGATAGAGATGATTTAGAAGATGAGGGCGCAAATCATTTTGCAGAGGTCTCGAGACTGGTAAGGGAATATAATCCCAAGACGACTGTCGAGCTTTTGATTCCCGATTTTCACGCAAGAGAAGATTTGCTCGACATCGTAATGGATACAAGGCCAAATGTTTTAAATCACAATATCGAGGTCGTACCAGAATTATTTGATCATATATGCCCACAATCTAATTTTGAACATTCGATGAAGGTTCTCGATTATGCAAAAAGAGTAAAGGGACTGGTCACTAAATCAGGTATGATGGTCGGATTTGGAGAGACTTTTGAAATGGTGGTCAATGTTATGAAGAGGCTAAGGGAGGTCAATTGCGATATGCTGACTATTGGGCAATATCTGCAACCATCGACAAAGCATATTGCCGTATCTGAATATGTGCATCCCGATATCTTTGATGAATACAGGAAGATAGGTAAGGAATTGGGCTTTAAGAGAGTTGATTCCGGACCATTTGTAAGAAGTTCATATCATGCTCAGGCATTGAATGATGAGGAATGATTTATGGATTCAGCTTTATAATAAAGCTTGAGACTTGGAGGAATTATGATTAATAATAGCGGTTTTTTTGAAACGGATTGTGAAAAATCCCAAAAGAAAGCATTCTTGGAAGCGATAAGAGTTTACTTTAAAAGCGATGTCGAATTCAATGTAAGACTTAAAAATTATATAAACGAAATAGATAGATTGTCATATTATAAGGATGCTCTTAAAGCTCTTGACGAGCCATATGAGCTGGAAGAATTAAATGAATTATTGAATGAGGCGGAGATAACGGCCATAAATGAGGATTTGAAATATATCTTCGTATACGATGACAATGATGCCTTTACAGATTATAGGAGGATAACTCTAGAAAATTATCCTGATGACTTGGATTTTGGTTATCCAATTCACTATTGGATAAGGGCCTGTAAAAAGAAAAATGTAAAGACTGTGACTGCACTTCAGAGGGCTTTTATAGATATGATTGTAGATATAGAGGGAACTCTTTCAGGATTTACTGTTATAAGGATAGAGCATGGAGAATTTGACTGGAATAAAAATGCCAGAGAAATTATTCATAAATTGCTTGAAAATTCTAAATTGGGTAGTTTTATAATCAAGGAGGACGAATGATACTGATTTTTGCGGTAGATAGGAATTGGAGCATAGGGGTCGATGGCGATATGCTCTTTAAGATAAGCAGCGATCTGCAGAGGTTTAAAAAGATAACCATGGGTGGAATTTTAATCATGGGAAGAAAAACCTTTGAATCTCTGCCGGGTTCAAATCCACTTCCGGGCAGGACTAATATAGTTGTAACTAGAAATGAGGATTATAAAAAAGACGGGATAATCGTCGTCAACTCGATTGAAGAGATGGACAAAAAATTGGAAGAATTAAATCCGGAAAATGAGAGAAAAGTGTTTTTGATAGGCGGGGGAGATTTGGTCGCCCAGCTGATAGATAGATGTAGCTATGCAAATATAACAAAGGTCGATAGTTCTTTTGAGAAATGGGATACTAGAATCCCCAATCTCGATGAATTGGGATGGAAGATTTTAAGCGAGAGCGAAGAAAAAGAAGAATCAGGTTTGAAATATAAATACTGCGAATATGAGAGATAGATTCTATCTCTCATATTCGCTTTTTAATAGGCGATAGTATACTGTATCGGTGATCCCGGCATTCGACCAGTCCGACTCTTTTAGTATTGCTTCTTTAATCATACCTGCTTTCTCCATGACTTTTCCTGAAGCCGGATTGAGGACTGAATGTTTAGTTTCTATCTTATTTACATTTACTTGTTCAAATAAAAATTTTATGACTCTCCTTAAAGCTTCCGTCGTATAGCCATTGCCCCAATAATCATAAGCTATGCAGTAGCCGATCCTGGCTTTTTGCGGCAGATTATCTATCTCTACATTGATGGAGCCGATTATCTCGTCGATCTCTTTTAAAACTATGGCCCATTGATAAAAGTCTTTGTTTTTGTATTTATTTGTCCAAATAGACAGGAGCTGTTTAGTTATATTTTCACTTTTATGAGCTTCCCATGTAAGATACTCCGTTATCCTATCATCTGAAGCCCAATTTTCAAAGACTTCTTTGGAGTCGGTCATCTTAAATCTACGCAGTATGAGTCTGTCGGTTTCTAGCTTTTTGGTGCCTATATTTTTCATATCCTCCACCTACTCGCTTAGGCTCGTTTTAAAAGCCCTCTTATTTTTATGATCATAGATTAATATATTTATCGGATTATTTAATTTCTCGATGATATCTTCGTTATTGTCGAATGAAATCTTATAAAAACCTTCTTTTAGCCCTATTATCTCTTTATCTCTATTAGAAAATACAGAAGTGCCTACAAGCAGTGATTTTATATCTTCATTTAAAGGTAATTTATTCCATTCTCTTATAGAATTTTTTAATCTTTTAATTTCATTATTATCTAATCTTTTTAACATCTCAATCCTCCACATATTCTAGAATATCGCCGGGTTGACAGTCCAATGCCCTGCATATTCCCTCAAGAGTTGAAAATCTTATAGCCTTTGCTTTTTCATTTTTTAAAATACTTATATTTGCCATTGTAATCCCGACGCTCTCCGATAATTCGGTGACGCTCATCTTTCTCTTTGCCAGCATTATATCTAAATTTACTCTAATCGCCATATCGCACCTCAAATCGTAAGATCATTTTCAGTTTTGTAGTCGATAGCTATAAGCAATAATTTTTTTAATATAGATGAAAATAATGCTCCTGCCAAAGCGGCGAGTGAAGTTACGATAATGGTCAGATAAGCTGCGCTGAATTGAATCCTTATACACAGAAGATATATCAGGACCAGCAAATAGATTGCAAATATGCAAGCAGAGCAGTATTTGATCTTATCCAAGGATTTCACAGCTGATATCGAAAACATCTCATGACCCTCGACCATCTTCAATAATTTCCATATCTCAAAAATCATGATATAAAAAGGAATTAAAGAGATATAGAGGATGATAAGCCCGGGATTTTTCAGAGACGAAAAATTCTGATAATCAACTGCCATGGTATTTGCCATATCCGGCATTATCAATACTGCGATCGTCGTTATCAAGACCACGATTGCTAATAAGAGCAGTTTCAAGATTTTTTCTGATTTCATAATTTTCCCCTCTAATATAATATATATTGATTATAGCACAATATTTATCGAAAGTCGATAAATATTGGAGTATAAGAAAATGAATTTTAATTTATCCATTAAGTCTTAATTGTTAAGAAAAAAATATCGGGGTATATAATATATAGAGGCGAATGGACAATAAAATGATATGAAAGGAATATGAGATGAATTTTAAAGTAGTGCATACCATGCCGGAAGAGCTTGAGGACATATTTACAGAAATTCAAGTTAAGAGAGGGTATTATCTGGCGGCGATGGATACCGTTTACATGGTCGTTTGTGCCGGGGAAAAGCCTAAAGACGGCTATTCTCTTGGAGTAGCTAAGATACATGAGAACGGGGACAATATCATAGTTGATGTGACCGAATGTTCTCCCAAACCGGGAGTGGTCCATAAACCTAATCCTTGCTTTCCTTATACGGTTATATCTTTGAATATTAAACCCAAAGATATCGAGGCTTATCATATCATTGTCAGAAATACTCAAAGTCTAAGTAAATACGACAAGATCGACTTAAAAGGATAATTTTAATTAAAGAGTCCCTTGCATCTCTTCGAGATTGCTGGGGACTCTTCTTTTAATTTATTTGACTTTCCGTCTTTTTCATCTGCTGTTTCTCTATTTTAGAATGAACCAATACTTGAGAGAACCATGCGAGTATCAGTATTATGGATATTACCATAAAAATATCTATAGACTCGAGATATGGAATCAATTTGATATTATCTGGAACAGTATCGGAGACTGCCGATAAGAATAGGGCGACTCCAAATAATATTCCTATTATGACTCCGAATAGTATCGAAATGAAATTCTCTTTAAATATCTCTTTTAAATAAATTTGAGTATCTTCAGGATTATTTAATTCTCCAATCAATTCGGCGAGCCTCGTCTTAACTTCGAGACCGGTCGTAAATCTTATCGTTATATACAGAAGTGCAATCGTGAAGAAAATATAGATATAAGCTATATATACTAGCGGCTTCACTATAGATGCGGTCGTCTGTTTTTCTGATCTATTTGTCTGAATCGATTGAACAGAATCATATCTTGCAGATTCATTTACAAAATTTTCTATGGCATAGGAGCTATTGTCTTTAAGCACGACCATCTTTGAATTCATCTCCGGCTCCATACCGGTGACTTCTTTAAAGTACTCGGGGCTTACAAAAACATAATTTCCTACATAATTTTCAAATACTTTGGATACGACGAATTCGTATTTGTCGGTACCTATTGTAAAACTTATGGTATCGCCGTCTGAAATTCCTTGAAGGTCTGCCAATTTCTTTGAGATTATCGCAGCATTCGGATGTAGGTGAACCGCCTTTGCATCTTCCGGACTTCTAAGCTTAATAATGCCTTCAAGTCCCTGGGAATCTTTTGGTATAAATAGCTTAAAGTCGATGCTTGGCATTCCTTCGCTTATAGTTCTCGCATTTTTATATGACAGGTCCTCTATTTTTCGGGCATATTTTATTTCTCTTAAAAAATAGTCGTATTCGCCATTTTCATTTTTATTTTCGCCTTTCGACATCGAGATATTTGCATCATATGTCATTATATTTTCGTATTGCTTTCTCGGTATATCCTCTATAGATCTTCTAAGGCCGATTCCGAGTAGTAGAAGAGCTGTAAATGCTGTTGTTCCCAAAACTATCAAAAGTATTCTGATTGGATTTGCAAATAAATTTTTTAGACATGCTTTTTGTACTATCGACTTTTTATTCCAAAATGATGGATATTTCTCAAGCCAAATTTCTTTGTCTAAGAAGCTCTCTTTGGAGACTTTTTTGTCTGATCTGAATGCGCTGTAAATCCCCAGCAAGATAAATGCGAAAACGCCGGCGCATACAATCAGAGTCTGTATTGGGAACAAGCTCAATTTCGGAGTTTTAAAAGAAAAGTTCTCACCGTAGATTAAAAATATATTATTTGCTATCGCAAATGTTCCGATTAAAATTCCCGTTATTATACCGGCTGCTGAATAGATCGATATATTTTTAAAATAGTGAAGGCATGATTCTATCTTTTCTTCTTTTGTCTTTAAAAATCCAATATTTGATTCAGATACTATGGATGCTGAAAAAATATATATGGATACCAGTACTATTATAAAGAAGAGTATTGGGAAAATCAGGGTTATCATGTCGACTCTTTTGGTTATATTATAATATAATTTCATCCCGCTATTTTCGCCGGAATTTGTGACCAAATATGTAGGCACGATATCGCCGCTTAGCTCCTCTTTTGACCTTTTAATTATATCTTCTTTATTTTTTATTTCCGCCTTCGAGTTTTTTAATAAATTATCGTAATCATCGGCATCTTTTTCGAATAGGGCAGTATTTTTATTTAATTTTTCTTCGAGCGCATTTACGCTTGCCTCCATCTTGGACTTATCTTTTTCCATGAACTGCTTTGCTTTTTCATAATCTTTTTTTATCTTATCCAGCTCTAATACCGAATTGTCGAGATCTGTTTTTAGATTATTCATGGATTCTTCATTGGCGGCCAATTTTTCGTTTTCTGCTTCGTATTCCGATTCTAGAGAATTGAGCTCGTCTATTTCCGGATTCAGTTCAGAATATTGGGCATTAATATTTGCCTGCTGAGAATTGAAGTCGTCGAGCTTTGAATTGAGATAAGTCTTTTCAGAGCCTAGTCTCGATATCGAACCCTCGACATCTCTTATCTTATTTAAGATTTCAGTTTTTTTATAAGATAATATCTTGAGTTGGACTTTCAAAGTCGACAAAGACCTTTTTAAGCTATTTACCTCTCTGTCATTCTCTCTTATTCTACTATTCACATTTGCTATTTCCGAGTCGAGATTTGCTTGAAGCTCATCTAGATAGGCTCTTTGACCATCTACATATGTCCTCTTATTTGAAACCGTCTCATTTAAATCGGCACAGTGTTGGCTTTGCGCCTCATAATTCTGTTTTGCCTCATTGTAGCTGTTTTCTATCGATTTTATCTTTTCTTCTGAAGTCTTTATATTTGATTCGCCATGTTCCAAGTCCCTCTTTGATTTTACTAGCAAATCGTCGTATTCTTTTTTCTTGTCAGTGTAAATCTTTTTTTCTTTGTTGAGGGCGGTTTTTTGTTTATTGAGTTTATCTTCTGCAGTTTTAAGCTCTTTATTTAAATCTTTTATTTCAGATTCTGAATCTTCTATTCTTCTCTTAGCCATCTCCTTGACTTTTATCGCTTTTTTCTCGGGCATATCTTTAAAGGCTTCCCTTAGTTCAAATGTCGTATTGTCGACTATTGCCCTATATTCTGAAGTAAAAGGAGATATCTTTCTCGTGGAATTGAGATGTATTCTAGCAAAATTGGGATTTAAAAGGTCGAAATCTTCCGGGACTATGAGGGCATAACCGTCGAGCTTGCTCCCTGTCAAGCTGGAAACTCCCTTTTCAGACTTTAATATATATTCCGGCGAGCTTATCGTACCTACTATTTTAAATTTATTTCTCTTCAATCTAAGGGTCGGATTGTCGCCCTTGTGATGCAGGGTAATTTCATCTCCCAATTTATAAGGGAAGTCTTGAATTGAGCTGTCAACTGCTATCTCGCCAGGATTTTTTGGATAGGAGCCTTCTTTTAGCTCGTATTTAACCCAGCTTTCAGGTATGGATTCTACGGATATTAGATTTTTTGTTTCATCTATATTTACATCCATCTGATATCCGACATAGATTGTATCCATATCTTCTATTTGATTTATTATCTCCATATCGTCTTCGTCTATTCCATGGCTTGAAACGATCTTTATATCTTCAAGATCGAATTTGCGAAGATAATCATCGGCGGTTTTTCTCATCAGGCCACCTGATATGCTCATTCCGTAAAAAAGAGATACTCCAATTGCTATAAAAGCAAATATTATTAAGTATTTTGAATTATTTTTTAAGTATTTTTTTATTTTCTCCATTATACCACCAATTTTTCTATAAAATATCTTGCGATTTTTCAAATTATTTATTATATTTATATATAATAGCAAATTCAAATTTGCCCATGATTCTATTATACCCTAAAAACTAATTATTATGAAGATACAAAAAGGTTGATATTAATAGGATCATGATGTATAATAAAGCTTGCGGATTAATTATTAAAAATAGAGATTTAATCTCAAAACAAAGAAATGAGGAGGATTATTTTTGGCAAGACCAATGGGACCGAGGTTCAAGCAGTCCAGAAGATTTGGAGTTAATATCTTCGGACATCCAAAAGAATTGAACAGAGGCGTAAAAACCAATAGGAAAGTAACTGAATACGGAAAACAATTAATAGAAAAGCAAAAACTTAAAGCATATTATGGCTTGAGCGAAAAGCAGATGCTAAGATATGTAAAGGATGCTTTTAAAGAGTCTAGACAGGGTAAAGGGCTTATAGGGGATTTAGCTGTAGCCAGAGCAGAAAAAAGACTTGACAATCTAGTTTACAGAGCGGGATTTGCAAGTTCTTTAAGACAGGCAAGACAATTTGTCGTTCATGGACATATAAGTTTAAATGGACAGAAGACTACTATACCTTCTTTAGAAGTAAAGGCAGGAGATAGTATCGGTTTAACTCCAAGAGGACAAAAGCTTGAGTTAATCAAAGAAAATGTAGATGCTAGTACTGTTCAAGTACCTTATTTACAAAGAGATAACGAAAGCAAGACTGCAGTTCTCGAAAGAGATCCTGAAAGAGATGAAGTTCCAATAGAACTTACAGATTCTCTAGTAGTCGAGTTTTACTCAAAATCAATATAAAAAAAATCCATTACGATATGGATTTTTTTTATTGGCTAAAACTCTCTTCTTCGCTCTGTTTTTCGAGCGACAAGATGATGACCGATATGAGTATTAATATTATTCCGAATATGCTTTTAAGCTTTAAAGCTTCATTAAATAGTATAAAACCTATGATAACGCTCATTACCGGCTCGAAAGTGCTTATTAGAGATGCTTTTTGAGGGCCTATTAATCTGACTCCCTCTTGGAAAAAGACTGTCGAGATTATAGATGTCGATATCGATAATACTATAATTGATATCCAAGCTATTATATCGATGTCGAATTTCATACTTCCCAAAAAAAGTCCCGGTATTAGAGTTATGATAGCCGAATATATATATAGATAAAAACTAAATTTAAATGCGCTAATGCCCTCTGTATTGAATCTCGAAAAAGATATGACATATATGGCATAAGTGAGGCCAGAGCCGATGGCTGTAGCTGCACCGATGAAATTAAATCCCGATTCATTTGATGAAAAGGAAAATACTCCTATCAGGCAAAGAGCTGCCGAGATAAGTTGGAATACGGTTATCTTTACCTTGAAAATCAAGGAACATAAAAATATTACGATAATTGGGTATACATAATGAAGTGTCGTCGCCATTCCGCTCGAGATATAATTATAAGATGTAAATAAAATTATGGGCGTTAGGGCAAACCATACAGATATTCTCATTATCTTGAAATGTCGGTATTTTATAAGGCTTAGCGATTCCCCTTTTATCGCCATTGCTACAAAAAGTGCAATTGAACCTATTACAAATCTCAAAAAATTTAATTCTATGGGATTGCTGCCACCCTTATAAGCTATTTTTGCGAATGCCGGCATCATGCCGTAAACAATAGCCGAGATGGCGATTAATATTATGCCTTTATATTTTTTCATAACAACTCCTAAATTATTAATAATAGAAATAATAATCTATAAATGAAATTTAATCAAGGGAAAATTTCATTTAAAATAAATTTCGTCGAATATTTTTACAAAGCTCATAGCCTGTGATAGAATAAAAACTATCTGATAGGAGTCGATATGAAAGAGATAGTCAATTTTGAAAATATATATTTTATAAGAGATGGAAGAGAGATATTAAGGGGAATAGATTGGAAGATCAGAGAAGATGAAAGATGGGCTCTGATAGGATTGAATGGTTGTGGAAAGTCGACTTTATTGGGCATGATACCGGCATATACTTATCCGAGCATGGGTAAAGTCGAGGTTTTTGGATATCAATTCGGCAGGACCAATTGGAAGAGGATAAGGACGAGAATAGCTTATATATCTTCTGTGATGAAGGACCTTATGCCGTCGATGTACAGATCGAAAGTTATAGATATAGTTAAAAGCGGGCTGGAGAACACCATAGGATTTTACAATGAGATGAGCACTGAAGATGAGAGAAGAGCTGAGATGCTGATAAATGAATTCTCGCTCGAAAAAGTTTCTGATAAGATTTTTTACAATCTTTCTGAAGGTGAGCAGAGGAGGACTTTGCTGGCGAGGGCATTTATGAATGGACCGGATTTGATGGTCCTTGATGAACCTTGTGCGGGTTTGGATCTAAAAGGGAGGGAATTACTCCTAAAAAATCTAAATTCTTATTGCGGAAAAGATCAAAAGCCCCTCATATACATAACTCATAGTCTTGAAGAGCTCGTACCCATGATAAGCCATGTGGCAATTATGAAAGACGGAATGATTATATCTAAGGGAAAAAAGACGGAAGTTATAAAAGAGGAAAATTTAAAAGAGATCTACGGACTTGATATAGAGTTGAATTGGAGATATGATAGACCTTGGATAGTCGTGAGATCTTAGAAAATTATAGAGGTGCCAGATGAATAAAGAAGATGACAAAAACAAAAAATTAAATGATGAGAATCCCGATATTGAAAATGATAAAGAAAAGATTGCGGGCGATGAAAAAATAAGGAATAAAGAGTCGGCAGGAATCGAAGCCAAAGGATCTGGAGATGCAGAGATAGATCAATCAAAAGAAGCTTCGGATTTAAATGATTTAAATTCGGAAATTGAAATTGAAGATGGCTTAGAGGAGAAAGACAAGGTCGAAGAAGCAAATTTAAACCGAGAGAAACAGGGGCCGGAGCTTGATAAGGTAGAAGCTTCGAATGAAGCAGAAAGAGAAAAAGCTGCCGGAGTCGAGCTAGGTGAGGAAAAATCCGACCAAAGAACTGAATCTTCCAAAGAGGGGCCAAAGACTTTTTCTATGCAAAGAGAAGAGGATTCAAGTGAAGAAAAGGTCAAAAAAAGGGGCTTTTGGAAATTCCTGATAATACCTCTGGTTTTGGCGGTATTTTACTTTGCGGTAGCGATATACTTTACGGACAGGGCATTGCCTAATACTTTTGTAAATGGAAGAGATGTGAGTATGGAATATATTTCACAAATCGATCCTCTTGAAGGCTTGTCGGTAAATGAGATAGAAATAGCGAAAAAAGATGGAAAAGTAGTGGTTTTGAAGCCGGAAGATGCAGATATAAAATTAGAATTGGAAAAAGCTTTATTGATTCAGCAGGATAATTTCAGATGGCCTCTTTCGCTTATTGAAAAAGATGAATATCAAGTTGATATCGTGACAAAATACGATGAAGGAAAGCTCAATTCATTTATAAATGAGAATTTCATAGAGGGAGCTGAGGAACCTCAAGACGCAAAGCTTGAAAAGAAGGATGGAGTTTTCGTCATAATCCCTGAAGTAGAGGGAAATAAAATAGATGAAGATGTCGTCAGGGAAAATATAATGAATGCGGTCGTCAATGCTCAAGAAAAAGTAGATTTATCGGAATTATACGAAAGTCCTAGCATAAGGCAGGATGACGAGAAATTGCAGAAGGTTCTCGGCGAGATTAAGGAATACACAAATAAAGAGCTAGATATAGATTTTATATTTACAAAAGAAAAAATAGATGAAAATCTTCTAAGTTCTTTTGTAGATTTGGGCGAAGATATGAGCGTGAAGATAAATAAAGATATGCTTCACGAATATGTTCAGAATCTCGCTATAAAATACGACACATATGACAAGCCGAGGGAATTTGAAAGTACGAATAGAGGGATTATAGAAGTTCCCCCGGGAATATACGGATATCAGATGGATGTTGAATCTACTGAAAAATTGATTGAAGAGTCGCTTGCCAATGGAACGGCAGAGATAGCTCCTATTTACAATATAGAGGGAAGTTTGAGAACTGAAGACGGTTCCGATATCGGCTCGACTTATATAGAAATCGACATTTCAAATCAGTATATGTGGTATTATGAAAACGGGGAACTCATAGTGAGCACTCCGGTCGTCACAGGAGACCCTACAAGGGGAGTGGCAACTCCGCCGGGAGCGAATGTGGTATGGCATAAGGAGAGAAATAAACCTCTAACAGGGACTGATCCTGATGGCAATCCATATGTAGCTCCGGTAGATTATTGGATGGCTGTTGACTGGTCGCATAATGGAATCCACAATGCGAGATGGAGAGAGAATGCCGGTGGATTTGGAGGCAGTATATATATTGGAAATGGAAGTTTTGGATGTATCAATACTCCATATGATGCCGTTGCTACCATATTTGAAAATGTATCTGTCGGAACTCCGGTTCTGATGTATAATTGATTTAAAAATAAAAACTCAGGTTTAAGCAAATGCTTAAATCTGAGTTTTTTATTAATTATGCTTATCTTGAGTAAATGCTTTTCTGATCTCTCCCGCCAATAATGGAAGAAGTGCAAAGCCTATTATAACTCCCCAATCTCTAAGAGATGGTGCGATGACATTGAATATATCGCTCAAGAACGGAATATAAAGCACTAATAAAAGCAGTGAAAATGAGAATGCTGTCGCATATACCATGAATTTATTGCTGAATATGCCAATTCTATTTAATGTGAATTTACTGCTTCTAGCAGAATATGCTCTAAATAGCTCGGCCGTTATCAAGGTCGAGAAAGCCAACATTCTGGATCCTTCCGACTCGGCTCCGTATATTTTTATTCCGTAGAAATACGCACATAATGTAGCAACTGTAATCGTAACTGATTGAACTGCTATTGCGATTGCCGTCTTTTTGTCTATTATCGCCTCATTAGGATCTCTTGGGGGTTGGTTCATTATATCTTCTTCCCCTCTTTCAACTCCAAGTGCCAAAGCGGGGAATGAGTCTGTAACGAGATTCAACCAAAGTAATTGTATGGGCGTTAGAGGTAGGGGAATATTTATCAAAATAGAGATAAATACTATCAATACCTCTCCTATATTACAAGATAATAGGAATGATACGAATTTTTTGATATTAGAATAGATTATCCTTCCTTCTTCTACTGCATTGACTATTGTTGCGAAATTATCGTCTGTTAGTATTACATCGGATGTATTTTTAGCGACATCGGTTCCAGTTATACCCATGGAAACTCCGATATCGGCTTTTTTTATTGCTGGAGCGTCATTTACTCCGTCGCCTGTCATTGCAGTTATATGTCCATTCTCTTTTAATGCTGTCACTATCTGAACTTTATTTTCGGGAGATACCCTTGCGAATATCCTTTTTTCTTTAACGACTTCCCTTATCTCTTCAGATGTCATGGAATTCAGTTCTCTTCCCATTATCGCATCGTCTTTGTCCTCGGCGATTCCGAGGTTTTTACCTATCGCATATGCCGTTTCGAGATAATCCCCTGTTATCATTACTGGGACTATGCCGGCCGTCTTACATTCTACTATGGCATCTCTTGCCTCCGGTCTGGCAGGGTCTATCATACCTGTAAGACCGACGAAAATCATATTATTTTCTATATTTTCAGGATCTGTATTATCCGGCAAAGAATCGTATTTTTTGAAGGCGAATGCCAAAACTCTAAGCGCATTTTGAGCAAATTCGCTATTCTTGGACTCTATATTTTCTCTGTCCTCTTTTGTCATCTCCGTTATCTTGCCGTCGATTAATTTATATGAGCATTTCTCCAAAACTAAATCTGGTGCGCCCTTTGTAAATGAGACGATTTTTCCGGGGAGGAAATTCTCGTGGAATGTCGTCATCATCTTTCTCTCTGAATCGAAAGGAATTTCTTTTACTCTCGGATAATCTTCTTCGAGTTTTGATTTTTCTAATCCTTTTTTTCCGGTAAATGTAATCAATGCACCTTCAGTCGGGTCGCCCAGCATTTGATAGCTATCTCCGCTCTTTTCAAGCTTTGCATCATTTGCGAGGCAGGCTATGCTCATGAGGGTGAAAAGTGAAGTGAAGTCCTTATCGTCAATGACTTCGCCGCCGCATTTCATCTCTCCTTTTGGCTCATAACCGCTTCCGCTTATATCGATAACTTTTCCGTCGACAAAAGCCTTGGTTACTGTCATTTCATTTTGTGTCAGTGTTCCGGTTTTATCGGAACATATGACGGTAGTCGTACCCAGAGTTTCTACTGCTAAAAGCTTTTTGACTATGGCATTTCTCTTTGCCATTCTACCCATGCCCAGTGAAAGGACTATGGTGACGATGGCGGCAAGTCCCTCGGGAATTGCAGCGACTGCAAGTGAGATGGCCATTAAGAACATCTCGTATATTTCGTGTTTGTAAAGTAAGCCCAGTCCCAATACTAGGAGGCATACTCCGACTAAAATGAATCCCAAAACTTTTGATAGTTGATTTAATTTTCTTTGAAGAGGAGTTTCCTCTTCGTCAAAACTCTGTATGGTTGTAGCTATTTTTCCTATCTCGGAATCATGACCGGTTGAAACTGCTATTCCCATTCCACGTCCATATGAAATTACGGTTGAGCTGTATGCGAAATTATCTCTATCTCCTATTTCAACAGTCTCGTCGTAATTTATGGAGGCATCTTTTTCGACGGGTACGGATTCACCTGTCAGCGATGATTCGTCTATTTTTAGATTTGTAGATTCTATAAGTCTTAAATCAGCGGGGACTATATCTCCTGTCTCAAGATTTATCAAATCTCCCGGCACAATTTCTGTAGAGGGGATAGACTGCTGTCTCCCATCTCTTATTACTTTTGCATTGGGTGATGACATCTTTTGAAGTGCTTCTATCGCTTCTTCTGCCTTGCCCTCCTGATACAAGCTCAGAGCCGCATTGATTATGACGATTGCAATTATTATAATCGCCTCTATATAGTCGCCTAAAAATGCGGAAACTATACTCGCAAATATAAGTATGAGAATCAAAGGATCCTTGAACTGTTCTAATAGCTTTGTCGCAAGAGATTTCTTTTCTTCTGCTTTTAATTCATTTGAACCGTATTTACTGAGGGCTTCCTTTGCCTTATCTTCAGATAAACCGGTTTTTCCATCCGTCCCGAGTTCATCGTATATTTCGTCGGGACTTTTTTTATACCATTCCATCTTAATCCTCCTTTAATTATATATTAGACAATAAAAAAGACCATTGTCTAAGCCTTGCTCAAACAAAGGTCTTGCTTTCCTTAAAGGATCCATGCCGGGCGATAAGCCGTATTGACGACATAGTGGTTGATTAGCTACTCCCCTTCGTTAATAAAATTATATAATAATAATCTCTTTATTTCAAGAACAAATCAAATTTAAAACTCTTATTTTAATTAATTTGAAAATGTAATATACTATTGTATGGAGGTCAATATGAAATTTTGTTCGCTATCCAGTGGTAGTAGTGGAAATTCAATATATATAGAAACTAAAAAGTCAAGATTCCTTATCGACTCAGGATTGAGTGGAAAGAGAGTGGGAAAATTGCTCTCTGAAATCGACGTATCTGCTTCGGAACTCGACTTTATTTTGGTGACTCATGAACATAGCGATCATGTCCAGGGGGTGGGCGTTCTGTCGAGGAGATACGACCTTCCCATAATTGCAAATGAAAGGACATGGCTCGCAATGGATCAAAAAATAGGAAAGATAGATCAAAAGAATATCGTAGTTTTTAAATCTGACACCGATATAGAGCTGAGAGATGTTGACATTCATCCTATGAGAATTTATCATGATTCAGTGGAGGCTGTCGGCTATGTCATCGAGTCTTCTAAAAAGAAGTTATCTGTTTTGACAGATACGGGTTTTGTATCAGAGGAGATGATATCTAAGATGATGGGGAGCGATTTATTTTTTATAGAGTCGAATCACGATCCCAATATGCTCCAAAATGGATCGTATAGTGAATACCTGAAAAAGAGGGTCAGAGGAATAAGGGGGCATCTCTCAAATTACGAATGTAGCAAGATATTGGGAGAGCTTTTAACGGGAATGGGAGAAAAAGTTTTTCTTGGACATCTCAGCAATGAAAATAATCTTCCGATACTGGCCTATAAGACTGTATCTGATTATTTGACGGGAATAGGTATGGATATAAAGAAGGATCTGATTTTGGAAGTCGCTGCGAGATATGGAAGAAGCAGTTTTGTTGAATTGTAGGTGATTATATGAAAATTAAGATAGTATGTGTGGGGAATTTAAAAGAAAAATTTTTAAAAGATGCAGCCAGCGAATACAGGAAGAGATTGGGAAAATTTACTAAGATAGAAGTTATCGAGGTTGTCGAGGAGAGATTGTCCGACAAGGCTTCCGAGAAGAATATAGCCGACTGCTTGAAGAGGGAAGAGGAAAAGATATTAAAGCAGATATCAGATGATGAATATGTAATAGATCTTTCCATAGAGGGACAGATGATCTCGAGCGAGGAATTTTCTATGAATATAGCGGATTTAATGGTATCCGGTTGTAGCGATATCGTATTCGTAATCGGCAGTTCTCATGGACTGGGAGATGGGATTAGGAGAAGGGCGAATTTCAGCCTATCTCTTTCAAAGATGACATTTCCTCATCAAATTGCGAGAGTAATATTGATGGAACAGATATACAGGGCATTTAAGATTAATTCTAATGAGCCTTATCATAAATAATCCTTTTGGATATGGAGTTGAATTGATGGAAGTAAATGAAATAGAAAATAAAATAAATGAAATAAAGAGCATAGAGGAGATTGAGAGGTCGCTTATAAAGAGGTATAGAAAGCATATCTGGTCGAAATTCGTCAAATCTATTAAGGAATACGAATTGATAAATAAGGGCGACAAGATTGCATCGGCGATATCTGGAGGTAAGGATAGTTTAATTCTAGCTAAATTATTGCAGGAAATTCAAAAGTATGGAAATGTAGATTTTGAACTAGAATTTATCGCTATGGATCCCGGTTATAATGAAGAAAATAGAAAAAGGCTCGAGGAGAATTGCGCTTATCTAGGTATTCCGGTAAAGATATTCGACACAGATGTTTTTAAGGTAGCCGATGAAATAGCCGGGAATTATCCATGCTATATATGTGCGAGGATGAGAAGGGGAGCTCTTTATGCAAAGGCGGAAGAGTTGGGCTGTAATAAGCTAGCACTAGGTCATCATTTCAATGATGTCATTGAGACGACTATGCTGAATATATTAAAGGCGGGCTGCTTTAAAACTATGATGCCCAAACTGAAATCGGATAATTTTGAAAATATGGAGATAATCAGGCCATTATACCAGGTAAGGGAAGATTATATAATCAGGTGGATTAATTGGACGGGACTTAAAGCTTTGGACTGCGCCTGTAAGGTATCTTCTAAAAAACTGGGATCTTCAAGGGCTGATATTAAGGAATTGATAGAAAAATTGGGAGAAGATCATGTGAATCTCGATATATCGATTTTTAGGGCCGCTCAAAATGTAAATCTCGATATGGTCCTGGGTTACGAATCGGCCGGCGTAAAGAGAAGTTTTTTGGACGACTATTAAAATAATAAAAGAATTAAATCAGGCTTAGGCCTGATTTTAATTTGCTGAAAATTATAGCGTGAATTAATAATATTAATTTAAAAATAAAAATAAGGACTTAAATTAGATTTAGATATTAATATTATTAATAATAAACTTGACATATTTAATTTTAATGTTATTATATATATTAAGAGGTGATCAAATGGTTAAAGTAAATTTATGTACATGCCCCATATGCAATAGGGATTTGGTTATTAGGGAGTACGAATGTAATAGATGTCATACAAATATAAGGGGACATTTCCGTCAAGATAAATTTTCTAAATTAAGTCAGGAAGATAAGGATTTTATTGAGATATTTGTAAGAAAAAGAGGCAGTATAAAAGAGATAGAAAAAGAATTGGGAATTTCATATCCCACCGTTAGAAATAAATTAGATCAGGTTATTTCCGCACTGGGTCATAAGGTGGAAAAAGATCAATCAAAAATCGAAATACTAAATCTATTGAATAATGGTGAAATAACATCTGAAGAAGCAGCAGATATGCTCGAAAATTTGAATAATAAGGAGTGATATGATGTCTAAGGAAAAATTACTTGTATTAAATATGTTGAAAGAGGGAAAGATAACAGAAGAAGAAGCTCTAAGATTGCTTGAGGCCATGGGCGAAAGCGAATCGGAGGAAGAAGATAAAAAATTTAAGGATTTTGAAGATAATTTAGAAAATATAGTCGGAAAGGTGACTTCCTCTGTTGAAAAAATAATGAAAAAGACGACCGAAACGATTCAAAATATGGATTTTGAAGATTTACATCTTGTATTCGTCGGCAATTCAGGTAAGTATAAGGCGAAAACCGAACAGGCAAAGACGATGGAGATTTCAGAAATTGAGAATCCGATTTTTAGGTTGTCAAATAAAAATGGAAGGGTTCAAATCTATCCATGGGATAATGATTTTATAGAATGTAGATCTAAGATCAATTACGATTCCAAATTATTGGGACCGGATCATGAATTCTTTACTTTGAAAAAAGAGGATAGAGATATAATCGTAAATCCAAATTATCATGCAGGTGGGTCGCAGCCATTTGAATTGAATATGCAAATAGCTGTGCCGAGGAGATTTTTTGAAGCTTTTCATATAAGTACTACTAATGGGTCGATTGAAGCCAGCTTGCTCGACTCAAAATATATGGAAGTAAATACGGTCAACGGAAAGATAATTTTAAATTCAAATACGGCGGAAGATTCAAATTTCAGTGCTATGAATGCTAAGATAGAGGTACTGGATCATACCGGAAAGAATATGAAGATTACAAATACGAATGGTAAGGTAGTCGTAAATGGACTATATGTAGAAGACACAGAAATCACGACTACAAATGGAAATATAATTTTACAGGAAATTTCGAATATGGCGAGAAGGATTTCTACTATAAGCACAAATGGAAGTATAAGAATTGCCATAGGAGATTTTGTAAGAGGTGTAAAGGTCGATTTCCAAAAAGTCAATAAATACACGACAAAGGTCAATTTGTCGGATAGATTTACATCGGTGCTACAGGGAAATAAAGATGTGATAGCATATACTGAAGGCTTTAATGAAGAGGATATGGATTCTCTTAGCATAAAGGGATCGACTGTGAATGGAAGTGTAATCGTAGAATAATTGAAATAACATAGATTTACCCCGAGAGATATCTTGGGGTTTTTTTATTGCCAAGAAAGTTTAAGAAAGAAGTTTAATGTGATTTATCTCACTGAAATAATTGATAATAAGTATTAAAATATATTTAGATAATAAAATAGGAGGTAATAAATTGAAAGCTTGGGAAGGTTTTAAAGAAGGCAATTGGTGTAGAAATATAGATACTAGAGATTTTATAGTAAAAAACTACAAGGCTTATGACGGCGATGAAAGTTTTTTGGTCGGAAAGACAGATAGAACGGAAAAACTTTGGAATAAAGTTGAGAAGATGATAAATGAAGAGATTAGAAATAAGAAGGTTAATATAGAGACGAGAACATTTTCCGGGATAAATAATTTTGAACCGGGATATATAGACAGGGATTTGGAAATTATATTCGGTCTTCAAACAGATGAACCATTGAAGAGGATTATAAATCCTTATGGAGGTTATAGGATGGTTCAATCGTCATTGAAGGCTTATGGCTATGAACTCGATCCTGTTATGGAAAAAGATTTCAATGAATTTAGAAAAACTCATAATCAAGGTGTATTTGACGCTTATACAAAGGATATGAGGAAGGCTAGGACTGTGGGACTCTTGACCGGACTACCCGATGCTTATGGAAGGGGCAGGATAATTGGCGACTACAGGAGGATACCTCTATACGGGATAGACTTTTTGAAAGCTCAAAAGATGTCGGATCTAGATGAGATAATAGGAGATGCCAGCGAAGAGATAATAAGATTGCGAGAAGAGGTTTCAGAGCAGATAAGGGCTTTGGACGAGATCAAGGATATGGCGGCATCATATGGATTCGATATTTCTAAACCGGCTGAAAATGCTGTCGAAGCTGTACAGTTTTTATATTTTGGATATCTTGCAGCTATAAAAGAAAATAATGGCGCTGCTATGAGCATAGGCAGAAATACTACATTTATAGATATTTATATCGAAAGGGATATGGAGAGAGGCTTGATTGACGAAGAGGGCGCACAGGAATTAGTCGATCAGCTTATAATAAAATTGAGGCTGGCTAGACATTTGAGAACGCCTGAATACGATGAATTATTTGGCGGGGACCCGACCTGGGTTACCGAATCCATAGGAGGAATGGGAGTCGACGGAAGGACTATGGTAACAAAGACGGCATTTAGATATCTCCATTCTCTAACAAATCTCGGACCGGCTCCGGAACCGAATATGACTGTGCTTTGGAGCGATAAATTGCCGATGCCATTTAAGAAATACTGTTCAAAGATGAGCATAGAAACAGGATCGATACAATATGAAAATGACGATGTAATGAGAGCTGTTTACGGAGATGACTATGGTATAGCATGCTGCGTTTCTGCGATGAAGATAGGAAAGCAGATGCAATTCTTCGGTGCGAGAGCGAATATAGCCAAAGCATTATTATATGCGATAAATGGCGGGGTAGATGAAGTTAAAAAAGATAAAGAAGGAAATCCAATCAAAGTATTGGACGGAATTGAAGCCATAAAAGATGATGTTTTGGATTTCGATACAGTTTTAGAAAATTATAAAAAAGTTTTGAAAAAGCTATCTAAATTATATGTAAATACCATGAATACGATTCATTATATGCACGACAAATACGCATATGAAAGGGGACAGATGGCTCTTCAAGATACTAAATTACACCGATTCATGGCTTTTGGAGTAGCGGGAATTTCTATAGTTGCAGATTCTCTATCGGCGATTAAATACGCCAAAGTAAAGCCGATTAGAGATGATTATGGAATAGCGATAGACTTTAAAGTCGAGGGAGATTTTCCCAAATACGGAAATGACGATGACAGAGCGGATGACATGGCAGTTGCTGCGGTAAGTCAATTCCTAGACTATTTAAAAGAAACAAAGACTTATAGAAATTCAGAGCATACTTTGTCGATACTGACTATAACTTCAAATGTCGTATACGGTAAAAAGACGGGAACTACTCCTGACGGAAGAAAAAGAGGAGAGCCATTTGCTCCCGGTGCAAATCCGATGCATGGCAGAGATGAAAGTGGAGCGCTCGCTTCTTTAAATTCAGTGGCAAAAATACCATATGAATGTATTTGCCAGGACGGGATTTCAAATACTTTTACGATTGTTCCTGATACATTGGGCAAAAATAAGGAAGAGAGAATAGATAATTTGACTGCTATAATGAATGGATACTTTAATCGAAAGGCATTTCATTTAAATGTCAATGTTTTAGATAGAGCTCTTTTAAAAGAAGCTATGGAAAATCCCGAAAAATATCCGAATCTTACTATAAGGGTGTCTGGATATGCGGTCCATTTCCACAGGCTTTCAAGAGAACAGCAATTGGAAGTTATAAATAGGACATTCCACGAAAGGACTTGATATTAGATGACCATGGGCAAGCTTCACTCAATACAATCTATGGGGCTTGTTGACGGCCCTGGAGTTAGAACTGTATTCTTTCTTCAGGGCTGTCCGCTTAGATGCGCCTATTGTCATAATCCCGATACTCGAGCATTCTGCAATGGTACGGATATAGATGTGGATGAGGTCCTTAGAATAGCTTCAAGATATAAATCATATTACGGATTAAATGGAGGTATTACATTCTCGGGTGGTGAACCTCTGTCTCAACCTCGATTTGTTTTAGAGGCATTTAAAGCTTTGAAAGAAAGGGGATTCAATACCTGCCTCGATACATCAGGCTATGGACCTAAAAAATACTTTGATGAAATCTTGAAGTATACCGATACATTGCTCCTTGATATTAAATCTTTCTCTTTTGATGATTACAAGTCTTTAACGGATTTTGGAGACGAATCAGTTAAAGAGTTTATGAATTCTGTTAAAAAGTTCAATATTAATGTTATAATAAGACATGTAATGGTACCCGGTTTTACAGATGATAAAAGATCTATGGATAGATTTGTGAGATATATTTTTCCTATAATAGATAAGATAGATAGGGTCGAGATCCTTCCATTTCATAAAATGGGAGAGGATAAATACGAGGAATTGAATATTGATTACAAATTAAAAGAAGTTCCGGAGATGAACAAAAAATATGCGCAGGTTTTTGAAAACTACGTGAATTACAGAATCAAAAAGCTAAGGCAAAAGAGGGCTGATAATATGAGGATGGCTATAGACGAAAATCAAAAAGATAAATGGATTGAACAGAGCTATCTGCTAAAGGGTTTGACAGAAGAAGAGAGAAGTCGAGTGAAAAGCGGCATTGAATTCTGTGAAATGAAGAGGGGCGAGCTAATATTTCAGAGTTTAGATAATGCCGACAGGCTCTATATGGTCTGCAGCGGAAAAATAAAGATATACGAAAATACATTGGAAGGCAAGGAACAAATCTTATATATATATTCGGAGGGAGAATTTATAGGTGGTCTGAATGTATTAAAAGAAACAGAGTATCTATATAATGGAGAATGTATTGAGCCGGGAGTTATCGGCATAATTTCCAAAGATGTATTCGATAATTTTCTTGTAAATAATCCACATGTACTCTTGAGAATCCTAAAGATGGCTTTCGAAAGGATTAGACTGGCTGAAGATTTGATAAAGAGATTGACGGCATCGACGACTGATGAGAAGGTGGCATCGCTTTTACTCAAGCTGATACCTGAATTTGGTACGGTTAAGGGATCCAAGATCGTGCTCGACTTGAGCATGACTCGAGAGGAGATGGGCTCTCTTGTCGGATTGACGAGAGAAACTTTGGTTAGAAAATTAAGCGAGTATAGGAATTTAGGGATAATCGAAGCTAGCGGAACTAAGAGGATAGTCATAAATGATATCGAAAAATTAAGGGAGAAGGCCCAAGCCTTTCCTGATGATAAATAGTCTACAGATCTTCAACCGAAGATTTGTAGACTATTTTTTTAGAGGCTCTCTTTATACGATTTAACAAATTTTTTTAAAGCTTCAAAGCTCTTGGGGCTGATGACATGCTCTATTCGGCAGGCGTCGTTGACTGCCGTTTCCTCATCTACGCCGATCTCCATTAGCCATTGGGATATTAAGGTATGTCTTTCATAAATCATCGTAGCTATTTTATTTCCCTTTTCGGTCAAGTCTATCAGGCCGTCTTTTGCCATTGTAATATAATTATTTTGCCTTAGATTTTTCATGGCGACACTGACACTCGGTTTAGTGAATCCAAGTTCTGTTGCGATATCTATAGATCTTACCGTTCCGTTTCTCATCTTGAGTATCAATATGGTCTCCAGATAGTTCTCGGCCGATTCCATTATTTTCATAATTTCGCTCCTTTCTTTTAAAATCGAATAAGATATCATATCTTTAATATATTATCTCAAATGAAAATGATTTAATCAAATCTGATCTGTAGATGATATTAAGGCATAAATATACAAGATATCATAGCGAAATAAAGTGGGAAAAGATTAAGATAAAATGTAATTGATAATGAGAAAATAAAATATTACAAAATATTAATATTTAAATGTGTACTTATACACATCTAAAAAATTATAAGCAAAAAACTATATAAAAAGCTTATCTTAATTGATAATATATAGTATAATATAACTAGTCTAAATATTCATTACATTATGGATTTTCTTAGAATAAATAAAATTAATGGAGGTTATTATGTTAGGATTAAAAAAATTGGGAATTTTCACAGGTGGACTATTATTCGGTACTGTTGGATTAAAAGTATTGGCAAGCGATGACGCTAAAAAAGTCTATACTACAGGTGTGGCTGCTGCTTTGAGAGCTAAGGACAGCTTTATGAAGACTGCTACAGTAGTTCAAGAAAATGCTGAAGATATCATTGCTGAAGCTAAACTGATCAATGAAGAAAAAGCAAAAGAAGAAGATTTCGTATGGGAGTTTGAAGAAGACTGCGAAGATTGCACTTATTCTGAAGAATCTTCCGACGAGGAGGCTGAATAGTAGGGACTTTTTAAAGTCCCTTTGGCATTTATCGATGGAGGTTGAGTTTGAAGTATCATGTTAAACATTATATAAAAGGAAGAATAAGATTAAGTCTTAATCTGCCGCCTTTAGATGAAAGACAGGCAGATACGATTAAATACTATATGTTGAAATCTGATGGAATAATATCGGTAAAAGTCTATCAGAGGACGGCTTCTATCGCTATCGAGTATAGCGGCAATACAAAAAATATTTTAAAAATAGTCGAAGAATTCAACTTAAATAATGTCGAAGTCCCCGATAGGATGATAGAAAATACCGGGACGGCTCTCGACAATAAGTACAAGGAAAAATTATTAACACTGGTTGCTGTCAGATTTATTATGAAATCTATAATGCCTCCTGTGGTTGGTATGGCTTATGGAATTATAAGATCGATAAAATATATAAAAGAGGCTGCCAAGTCTTTAAGCAAGGCAAAGCTAGATGTAAATGTACTCGATGCTACAGCGATAACCGTATCTATGGCTAGAGGCGATTTTGCAACTGCCGGATCAATCATGTTCTTATTAACTGTGGGAGAAATCCTCGAAGAATGGACTCATAAAAAGACCATAGGCGATCTTGCAAGAACCATGTCTCTTAATATCGGTCAGGTCTGGAAGCAGGATGGCGACGCTAGGGTTTTAGTAGATGGATCTGGAATAAAAGTTTCCGACAATATCGTAGTTCAGATGGGAAATGTCGTTCCATTTGACGGAAATATAGTCGAAGGCGAAGCGATGATGAATCTAGTTTCTTTGACGGGCGAATCTAAACCGGTTTACAAATCGGTGGACAGCTATGTATATGCCGGAACTGTCGTCGAAGAAGGCGAGATAGTAGTCGAAGTAAAAGAGCTTAGCGGAACGACGAGATATGACAGGATTATAAAGCTGATCGAAGAGTCGGAAAAACTAAAGTCGAATGTAGAAAATAGGGCCGAGGTTCTTGCGAACAATCTCGTTCCATATACATTTATGGGAACCGGTTTGGTATATTTACTGACCGGTAATGCCATGAAAGCTCTGAGCGTATTATTGGTCGATTTTTCTTGCGCATTAAAACTCGCCATGCCGATAACTGTTTTATCTGCTATGAGAGAGGCGAGAGAAAATAATATAAATGTAAAGGGCGGTAAATATCTTGAGAGCATGGCCGAGGCGGATATAATTGTATTTGATAAGACCGGAACTCTTACCAAAGCGACTCCCGAGGTCGTCGATATAATTAATTTCGGACCGGGAGATCTGACGGAAAAGATTAGAGTAGCGGCTTGTCTTGAAGAGCATTTTCCTCATTCTATGGCGAGAGCTGTGGTCGAAGAAGCGGCGAGAAGAGAGATCTATCACGATGAGATGCATTCCAAGGTCGAATATATAGTCGCTCATGGAGTGGTTTCATATGTAGATGGTAAGAAGGTCATGATAGGAAGTGAGCATTTTATTTTCAATGATGAAAAATGTAGTGTTCACGAGGAGTATCAAAAGGCCTTTGACGAATTGCCCGAAGAGTATTCTCATCTTTTCTTTGCAGTTAAAGATAAACTAGAGGCGGTCATATTGATTGAAGATCCCCTTAGAGATGAAGCTGTAGATATGATGAGAGATTTAAAGGAATTGGGAATCAAAAAGACTGTCATGATGACGGGTGATAATAAGAGGATTGCATCTTCAATTGCTAAGAAAGTCGGCATAGATAAATATTATTCCGAGGTTTTGCCGGAAAATAAGGCTGAATATGTAGAAGCTCAAAAAGAGAATGGAAGTATTATAGCCATGATCGGCGATGGGGTAAATGACGCACCGGCATTGGCGGCATCAGATGTCGGAATTGCTATGAGCAGAGGTGCTGAGCTTGCGAGGGAGATTTCTGATGTTAATATACTCAAAGACGATTTGAGTTTGCTACCAAAGTACAGAGAGCTTAGCATGGGTATGATGAAGAGAATTGACTACAATTATAAGAGCATAATCGGAATAAATATGTTCTTGATACTGCTCGGCGTAGGCGGCTTGATTCAACCGATGACTTCCGCTATAATTCACAATGCTTCAACTTTAGGAATAGGATTATACAGCACTAAAAATATATTAAAAGATAGATAAATCCCGAGTATGCTGAGCCGGATAATGGCTCAGCATAAATCGGGATTTATTTTAGCAATTTCTTTAGTATATTAAAAATTTCATCGCTATAAGGCTGATATCTGTATTTTATATCGAATTTCCACCATTTTTTTAAAATCGTCCTCTCTCTTGTAAATGTCTTTAAGCTCCATTTGCCATGATAATTTCCGAGTCCTGAATTTCCAACTCCGCCGAAAGGGGCTTTTGAGGATGCCATATGAATCAATGTATCATTTATGCATACACCTCCACTGTCGACATTGGAAAGCAAATTATCCGTAAAGGATTTGTCATTTGTGAAGATATACATAGCCAATGGCTTTTCATGTCTTTTTAGTCCTTCAAATAAATCTGATTCGCATTTCCATTCGAGTATGGGAAATATTGGTCCGAATATCTCTTCATTCATCAATTGACTTTCATGATCACTTTCTTCGATTAATAGGGGATGAATCTTATTTAAATCTGGGAAAATATAATCATCAGGATATTTTTTGCCGGGAATATCTATTAACTTATTTTCATCGATCAAAGAAAATAGCCTATCGAAATGATTTTTGTTTATAATCTTTCCAAAATCATTTTTAAAATAATTTATACTCGGTATCGAGATATTTATTTCATTTATTATTGAATCTATAAGTTCAGCCTTTATATCTCTTTGCGCATATATATAATCAGGGGCGACACAGGTCTGGCCCGAATTTATCAATTTTCCAAAGGCTATCCTCTTGGCTGTCTTCTGGATATCTGCAGTTTTCTCAACTACGCAGGGAGACTTTCCTCCTAATTCCAAAGTGAGGGGAGTTAGATTCTCTGCAGCTTTTGACATTACGATTTTTCCAAGATTGGGACTTCCTGTAAAAAATATATAGTCAAATTTTTTGCCGAATATGATCTCATTTTCATTTCTTCCTCCGATTACGACTTCGACAAGACCATCTTCAAAGCTTTCATAGCATATTTTTGATATCAATTCCGATATATTTTTGCTGTAATCTGATAGCTTTAATAAACATGTATTGCCGCCGGCTATCGCAGCGACGAGTGGGCTAATGCTGAGTACCAGAGGATAATTCCAAGGAGATACGATTAGGACTGAACCATAAGCTTCTCTGATAATTTTCAAGCTCGCCGGTAATTGGCTTAGAGCCGGAAAAGATTTTTTAGTTTTAAGTATTTTATGGATATTTTTCTTTATAGATTTTATTTCTTCTATTACAACTGAAAACTCAGTCATATAAGACTCGGTTTTAGACTTATTTAAATCCTTTTGAAGGGCTTGATAAATCTCATCTTCGTATTTTTTTAAATTCTTTTCTAGATTAGCTATCTGTGAAATTTTGAAATCTAATGACATCCTGTTTTTATTTTCAAAGTAATCCTTGATTTTATCGTATTTTCTATCAATATCATTCATCTTGCAACCTCTATTTTCTATTTCTCCTATCCCTGATCCTTTGCTTTAATGCTATCAGCTCTCTTGAATATTTTTCAGATCTACTGCTTGGGAAAGCTTTCATTAATCTTTCTAGACCGAAGACCTTATTTGAAAGACTTTCATGTCTTGACTTTATACTGTCCAATCTTGAGTGGATTCTAGCCATATTCTCATTTTTGATTTCTTGTGCTCTTTCAGGATTTTTTAAATACTGTTCAAATTCGGATATCATCTCTCTCTGTTTTAAGATCAAATCATCGATCTTAATTGCTCTTTTGTAGACCTTGTACCCGATATCATTCGATATCGCCTTTAAGTCTTTACCGATATTATTTATTTCATTCAGCTTTAGCTTAAATCTATATAGAATTTGAACAGTTGAGATTATATCTATCATTAAAAGAAAATAAAAAGCGATAAGGGCATAAAAAAGAATCTTTTCATCTATTAATAAAACCATATCCTTTATAAGTGGCTGAATAAAGAGGACTATTATGACGCAGAAAGCGCCCCAATATATCGAGAATTCCAAGCATATATATCCTCGGAGATTAAATTTTCTATCAGAATAATCCCACCATTTCGTGTGAAATATCTTTTCAAGCAAAAAACCGGTAATATATTCAAGCACAGAACAGATTATTACAGACATGATAAATAATAATATGACATTTTTATAAGGCTCCAATAGAAGGAGCACCAATAGCACTCCAAATCCGTAAATCGGGCAAACCGCTCCATTTAACATTCCCCTATTTACAAATTTTCTCTCTTTTACTGCAGCATATGCTACTTCGACGCACCAACCCAAAAATGCGT
The DNA here is from genome assembly GCA_030537815.1 of Tissierellia bacterium. Lineage (GTDB taxonomy): Bacteria > Bacillota > Clostridia > Tissierellales > Peptoniphilaceae > Microaceticoccus. Next base: position 38,540 of record JAUNVF010000008.1, read on the forward strand.
ATATTAAAAAATAGCTTAAAATATCCAAGGTCGACCTCCATTGATTTATAAAAATTTTAGCCTGTCAGAAATTTCTGACAGGCTAATCTTATTCTGATTCTCCGTTTAGATATCTTATGAAAGCATCATCTGCCCATATATCTATAGTATTTATTTCAAGATCAGGATCTATTTTTTCAAGTCCTTTAATTAATTTGTCGGAATCTTCTTTGAAGCTGAAAGTATGGAATTCGTAGTCGTCAAGCTTTGCGCTATTGTCTATCAATTTGCCATAACCCTTTTGCATTTCCGTTCTCGATGTGTAAAGTGGTTGCCACCAAGAAGAAACCAATAGATTTTTTCCTTCTGGATTATCCGAGTTTTTCTTTGCGTATTTATTTATCAAATCGTCGAATTTATCTTTATCTTCGCCATTAACAAACTCGAGCAATAGGTCGTATTCAAGAGCATTCGCTATATATAGATCGTCAGATATTTTAACAACCTCATAAGAATCTGTAGGCTCTGGTATAGGTCCCCATTCCAATAGATAGACAAAAGCGGAAGTTTTAGGTTCTAGTTCTATATTTACTTCAATCCCTTCCGATTTCAATAAAGCGATCAATTGCTTGGCATGGCTTATATCGCTATGCCCGTATATAATTGTATTTTCCGGGTCAAAATCATTTTTGCTTATCGATTTTATATTAAAGCCCGTAGTCAATCCTTCTGAAACGGCTTTTACACCGGCTTTAAAAGTCGCATTGTCCAAGAAGAGCTTGCTCGAATTAAATGCATTTTCTAGTTTTGAATATACATTTTCATCATTTGAATTTAAAATGAATTCGGCTTCTTCTGTCTTTTCTCCATTTATTGCAGTCGCAATGATATCTATTGAAGATTTTACCTTATCGTCGCCATCTTCGTATATGCCAAGAATATCTTCGATTTCTAGGGATGTAGTAGAGATAATAGCTGCTATCCTCTTCGATTCGGCAGTTGTCATCTCTTTAGGTAGATTATCTTTTCCGATGATATTCTCGGATTTTTCTTCGCTGAATGTTTCCGATAACTCCAACATTCCCATTTCATCTAAAAATAATCCCAAAATATCTTCTCTTTCATTACCCGTCAAATTTAAATTATCTCTAGATATGCCCTTAGACTTTATTAATTCTTCAGCATAAAAGTAATTTGATTCGGAATCGTAGAAGATATCTTTTTCCACTAATTGCGATACTGACATTTCACCGCCGACGATCATGACTTTCTTAGCTTTTGATTTGATATATGAAAGTACGGATTCGTCGATGCTGTCTTTTTTGCTTAATAATATGGGAGCATTTTCCATAGCAGACAAAGCCGAAGCTGATAATGCGTCAGGATAGTCTTCTCCGTTGACTATTATGACGGTTGAAAATCCATCAAAATTCTTTTCGTACTCTTTAGCCACTTCAAGAGAAGTTATAAATCTGTTTGGACCTGAGATTCTCTTGTCACTTTCGCCTTTGACGCTTTCTTCTCCGCCTATTATATATGCATCGGGATATTTGTCATTATTTTCTTCTAAACATAATGCTGCAAAGATTTCTTTTCCGACCATTCTACCGACAAGTGGGGCGGCAGAAATCGAATCCGGGAATTTGTATCCATTTACTAAGAAATTAGTTAATTGCTCGTCTTTTTTAAAGGCATCTTCGCTTCCCTTATTTATTAAATACCTAAGTTCGACTACTTTTTCTGCGGTTTTTTGCCTATCTTTTCCGCTGACTCTCTTAATCGTAAAATCTTTTGAAAGTTCGTCTTCCAAATCGGAGCTTATTGCCTCCACTCCACCGATCAAGTAGATCTCTTCAGGATGAATTCTCTCGAGTTCTTCTTTTAAACCCTCGGGTAGACTATCCTTTTTAGTCAGATAAAGGGGAGCTTTAATTTGAACAGAAAGCGTACCTCCCACCAATGCATCTGCATAATTTTCTCCGCTCGCTATTATCGCATAATTCGATTTAGCATAGCTGTTTTTGCTGATTTGTATAGCTGTTTGATATCTATCCTCTCCGGATATTCTCTGAACAGATACATTGTCTGCGCTCGCCAAACCCGCCGGTAAAAGCAAGCATAATGCCAATAATAATCCCAAAAATCTTTGCTTCATTAAATACCTCCTAAATTATTGTAATACTCAATATGAGGTTATCATATCCAAACCGCAGTGTCAATCAGTGCAAACGTCTGCATCTGCAAATTTATAAGGTATAAAATACTTTACATAAAATACAATTTTCGCCATTGTTTTATATTTTTAAAATCGGGTAGTAATATCCTAAGAATTGAGGAGAAAATAGATGAAAAATTTAAAATGCCCTAAATGCGGAAGTAAAGAAACAAGAAAATATTTATATGGATTTCCACAGAGAGATTATGATTCTTCCAATTATATCTTAGGAGGAGATATCCTCTTTGAGAGCAATCCGGTTTATCATTGCCTCAACTGTGAGGGGGATTTTGGGATTATGGCGGGAGATGTAGCTGGAACTAATATACCCAGCAATCACAATCTTAGCGGGCTTTTATTTGACTTAGATAAAAGTGAGGAAATTCAGATCCATATAGAAATAAAAGAATACAAAGATCAAATCAGATATAAGAGCATAAGATACAATCCTATAAATAAAAGTAAAGAGGAAAAATCCAAGAAAATTGAAAAATCTGATTGGGAGATTATAAGAAATAGACTTGTAAACGAGATCTTTATCTTGGACTGGCCTCAAAGGAATGACGATCGACTAATCGACACGAATTGGATTTTGGATATCTTCTTTTCCAATGGTGTAGAAATTAAGTATTCAGGCTATAATGATGAATTTCCGTACTATGATGAATTTATTGATTTTATAGATGAAATCGGCCGGTAATACAAAATGTCAAGACCTAGAGGATTGTGGTCTTGACATTTTTAATAGATGAGCGAATCTATTGGAAGAGCAATAGCTCCTATCCGAAAAGCGAATAAGATATAATTATTAAAACTAGATGCTAGTCCGTTTGTGATAATAATTATCAATTGCTAATAGAATTATACACTATATTTTTATAAAATGCAAGGGTAAATCGCATTTTTTATTTAATTCTTGAAAATAGGCTTAGAAAGCATGAAAAATAGACATCTTAATATGATGATTAAAATTATAAAAAGTGAAAAATAGCGAAATTATAATAAATTTATAATAAATTTGATTTAAAGCAGAGATTTTTTATGATAATAGAAAATCATAAGATTATTAATAAATTTTCTATTAATTTCAATTGCTTCTCAATATAATACATTATGTATATGATTGGAAGATATCCATATTTAGGTATTTTATAATATTTCCGTCATGAAATTGTTTATGCTAAGCTAGAAATATGGTGGTATACATGATATAATTTCTTACGAGGAGGTGCCCTGTTGAAGAAATTATTGGGAATCGGATTTATTACTATATTTTTATTTTTTGCATCTTCTTGTAAGATAGCGGATGATATTGAATATGATAGAAGAGAAAAAATGAATTTTGAAGTTGAAGAAACTAAGTTTGAGGATCTTTTAAAGGAAAGACCCGAATTAAAAGATAGAGAAAAAGAGATTGAGGAATTTAAAAAAGAAGAAACTGAAAATGTTGAAAAAGAAGAAGAGAATGGTGACAATAAATGGACGGTGTCTACGGGGACTTTGAATGTAAGACAGGAAGCTTCGCAAGACAGTGAGATAATAGGAGAAGTCTCTCTGGGAGATGAGATAGTCGCTCTCGATTTAGCTAAAGACGAATTTGGAGAGTCATGGATTAAATTTAAATTGGCAGATGGAAGAGATGGCTTTGTCAATTCTGCATATTTAACTAAAGATACTGACAGAGAACCGGTTGGGGTTTACAGAGTGGTTATTCCGACTTTAAATATTAGATCCGAACCGAATGAAGAATCTGAAATTCTCAATGAGCTGACTTATTTTGACGAATTTAGCGTATTTGATAAGGTTGACGATGAATCTGGGAGGATGTGGCTTAAAATACAAGCTTCAGGATCTATGGACGGCTTTGGCTATGTATTATCGGATTATACTGTAGAGCTAGAGCAATGATTTATCTGAAAGGGTGTTGGAATTGTTAAAACAGGATGAAATATTTGAAGAATTAAAAAATAGAATAGTTAGACTCGATTACGAACCCGGCAAGATATTAAATGAGGTTGAGATATCCGAAGAATTTGGAGTTAGTAGAACACCGATCAGGCATGCTTTCCAGCGGCTTGAGCTACATAAACTGATACAGATAGTACCAAGATACGGTGCTCAAGTACCTCAGATTGATTTTATAAGGATGAAAAGCTTATTCGAATTAACCATGGTTCTCGATCCCTTTGCTGCTAGACTGGCGACAGATATAATAAATCAAGATGTGATTGATGAATTGGACGAGCTAGTTGAAAGACTTAAAAATTACGATATGGCCGTCGAGTACAGAGAGGCGATATTGGATGATGAGAAATTTCATGAGATAATACTGGAAAATTGTGGAAATGAATGGCTACAGGAAATATTGACCGGCCTCCATTTTCATTCTGAAAGATTATGGCATTATTGCAATAGATTTTTTGAATCTCCGGAAATATTTCACGACACATTGGAGCCGGTGGTCGAGGCGATAAAAAAAAGAGATGCCGATTCAGCTGAAAAATATGCTAGGATTCATATCGAACAATTTGTAGGAAGAATAAAGAGCACCCTATTATAGAAGGAATTAATTTATCTTAGAGCGAATAGAGGATTATATTAAATCTATTGCGCTCTATTTTTGTTTTTTTGTAATAACGTTTTCTAATATTAAAACAAAATCCGTATAAATCTATAAAATATATATAAGTTATTTTATCTTTATATTGGGTATGTAGAGAATAGATGCTCAAAAAAATGTTAATATTACTAAGTTTTAGAGGAAAATTATAATATATATAATCCAAACTGAATTTATAAAATCAAGGGGTATCAATATTGAATTTCAATTTAAAAAATCGAGTTTTTTGTGATTTCGTTTCCACGAAAAATAAAAATCTCTGAAAAACATATGAAAAACATTTGATAAACATTAACAGTGCATGTATAATACTAAGTAAGGTGAGGAAATAAACAAATGAAACACATAATTCTAACGAATAATAAAACAATTGTAGACGATGAAAATCAAATTGTGCTAGTTCCAGGCGAGTTTAGAGATGTACTGGTTGAGGCCAGAAATTATATACATCTGGGACATAGACTCAAAGTGTCACCTCTACCTGCGAGCATAAGGATGTTTTATTCTCCTGTTCGAAGCGTTGTGATCAGCAAGGAGCCTTCCGAAATAGATTCGGATTCTGTAATCATGATTGAAAACGCTATAGAGATGTATGATAAGAGCTTGGGAGAGAGAAATATTGATTATTCTAATCTTAATGATTATGAAATAATAGATAGACAGCTACTGCAGTCCGCATTAACGGAGCTCAGGACTGCAGAGTTATAAATTTTGAAAGGGTGAACTGAATGAGACTTGAGCTAAGGAAGGTGAAAATCACTGACATTCAATTTGGAGATGCCACTAAAGTTGATGGCGGCACTCTATATGTGAATAAGGACGAAGTCATTGAAGAGATTTCAAAGATTCCGAATGTCAAAGGGGTTTCGTTGGATATGGCAAGACCGGGAGAGAAAGTAAGAATAATACCGGTTAAAGATGTCATCGAACCAAGAGTAAAAGTTGAAGGCAAAGGAGATGGATTTGCAGGAGTAACTTCTGATGTCGTACAGCTTGGAGACGGTATTGTAAATGTTCTCGACGGAGTCGCAGTAGTGACTATTGGAGATATGGTAGGTTTCCAAGAAGGAATTATCGACATGTGGGGAGAGGGAGCTAAATGGACGCCTTTTTCAAAAACTATGAATATCGTAATGGATATCTCTGTTGAAGAAGGTCTACAACCTCATAAGCACGAAGAAGCTGTAAGAGTAGCAGGCTTGAGAGCTGCTGAAATTATAGGTGAGGCTGCAAGAGATGCTGAAATCGATCACTCTGAAGTTTATGAGATGGGAGATTTAAAAGAGGAATCAGAAAAATATCCTGATCTTCCTAGAGTATCATATGTAGAGATGTTGATATCTCAAGGACTTTTACATGATGGTTATATCTATGGTGTGAATTCTCAACAAATTCTACCTACATTGATCCATCCAAATGAAGAACTTGACGGAGCTGTTATCAGTGGTAACTGTGTTGCGGCTTGCGATAAGATCACGACATACCAACATCAAAACAACTCGGCTATAAAAGACTTATACGCTAGACATGGTAAAGATATAAACTTCGTAGGTGTTATACTTACTCCTGAGATGACTACTCTGGACGGAAAGTTTAGAACCAGAGACTATACTGCAAAGCTTGTAAAAATGCTAGGTTCAGATGGGGTTATAATTTCTGAGGAAGGCTACGGAAATCCTGACTCCGATTTAGTAATGATTTCAGCTGAATGTGAGAAGATGGGCATTAAGAGCGTCCTAATAACTGACGAATGTTCAGGATGGGACGGCATGAGTCAACCGCTTACAGATAATGCAGAAGAAGCTGTAGCAGTTGTTTCCACAGGTAATGTGTCTCATGTTATAGAGCTTGAAAAGGCTGACAAGGTTCTTGGCGATGTTGAAGCTATTGCTAATATTGCCGGCGGATGGGCTGGAGCCTATAATCCGGAAGACGGAACACTTAAATGTGAGCTTAATGCAGTAATAGGAGCTACTTCAGAGATTGGATATCACAATCTGACTGTTGAGCTATATTAGGAAAGGAGAAAGTTATGGCAGATAAGAAAATAATCTACTATATCAATCAGTTCTTCGGCCAGGTAGGTGGAGAAGAAATGGCTCACGTCGCTCCCGAATATAAAGAAGGAGTAATTGGCCCTTCAATGGGTTTTGAGAATGAACTGAAAGATAATGCTAAAGTTTTTGGAACCATAATATGTGGAGACAACTACTTTAATGAAAATAAAGAAGAAGCGGTTAAATTTTTAGAAGAAATAAATGAAAAATATAAGCCGGATTTAGTTGTAGCCGGACCTGCATTTAATGCGGGAAGATACGGTATGGCTTGTGCGGGCGTAGCTGAGTATTTTGATTCAGTTGGAGTTCCCGTAATCACAGGAATGTATGAAGAGAATCCCGGAGTTGATTTATCGAGAGAGCATGCATATGTAGTTCCAACTGGAAATGCTGCTACTGCGATGAGAAAAGCTCTACCTGTTATGGCTGCTATCGCGATTAAATTATTAAATGGCGAGCAAGTTAAGCCTAAAGAGGACGGATATTTCGCACAAGGCAAGAGACTTACCGTATTCTCTGATAAAAGAGGCTCTGAAAGAGCTGTCGAAATGCTTCTCAAGAGACTTAGAGGAGAAGAATTTGAGACAGAGCTTCCAATGCCTGAATTCGATTCAGTAGAACCAGCTCCTGCTATTAAGGATTTATCGAAAGCTACTATCGCTCTTGTAACTTCAGGAGGAATAGTGCCTAATGGAAATCCCGATAGAATTCAATCTGCTTCAGCACAGATGTGGGGTAAATACGATGTTGATGGAATAGATCAACTTAAAGGCGAATACTGCACTATACATGGTGGATATGACCCGGTATATGCAAATGAAGTGCCTGACAGAGTAGCCCCATTAGATGAGCTAAAGAGATTAGAAAAAGAGGGAGTAATTGGTAAAGTTTATAAATACTTCTATACTACTACAGGAACCGGAACTTCAGTTGAAAATTCTGAAAAATTCGGTACAGAAATAGGAAAAGAGCTTAAAGATGCTGGCGTTGACGGTGTTCTTTTAACTTCGACCTGAGGTACTTGTACACGTTGCGGTGCAACGATGGTTAAAGAAATTGAAAGATACGGCATTCCGATAGTGCATCTAGCTACAATCACTACTATTTCCGAATCTGTAGGTGCAAATAGAATAGTCCCTACAATTGCAATACCATATCCTGTTGGTAATCCTACACTTAATGAAGAAGATGAAAAAGCTTTAAGAGATGAAATGGTTGAAAGAGCAGTACAAGCTCTTGCGACCGAAGTAAGCGAACCAACTCAATTTAAGAAGAAGTAAATACATGGGAAGCCGATGTGAAGTGAGATATTCATCTTCTCGTCGGCTTTTTATGTTAACTTTTAGGAGGTAAAATCATGACTGGTAATAAAAGAGAATCTTGGGGTAGTAGATTTGCATTTATAATGGCAGCAGCGGGTTTTGCAATTGGTTTGGGAAATATGTGGCGATTCCCGTATCTGGTGGGAACGCAAGGTGGAGGAGCTTTCGTATTAGTATACTTGGTTATTTGTTTATTAATCGGTATACCTCTATTCACAATGGAGATTACCCTTGGTAGAAAAGCTCAATCGAATCCTGTAACCGGGATGCGTAAGATCGCGGGTAAAGGAACACCATGGGTATCATTTGGTTGGTTTGGAGTTATTGCTGCATTCTTTATTTTGACTTATTATATTCAGATTATGGGCTGGTTAGCAGCATATATAGTAAAAATGCTAACAGGAGAATTATCAGGCTTGGCAGCCGGCGGCTATGAAACAGCATTCAATGCTTTCACAGCAAACACAATGCAATTGGCATTGTTCACTATAATCTGTACAGTAATTGTAGGTTTCATATCAGCAAAAGGTATTGAGAATGGTATTGAAAAGGTTTGTAATGTCTTAATGCCAACGCTTTTCGTAATGCTTATAATACTTTTAATAAGATCAGTTACACTTCCTGGAGCTATGGAAGGTGTTAAATGGTATATGAATGTCGATTTCTCTAAAATAAATGGACAGACATTCTTAAATGCACTCGGACAAGCATTCTTCTCGATAGGAATAGCGAGTGGTGGTGGATTTATTTACGGTTCATATTTAAATAAAGACACGAATGTTCCGGGAGATGCTATAATGGTAGTTGCAGCTGATACAGGTGCAGCTTTATTGACCGGTTTCGTTATGTTCCCTGCAATCTTTGCATTGGGTCTTGAACCGGGACAAGGAAGTCAATTATTATTTGTAACTATGTCAAATTTATTTAATATACTTCCTGGAGGAAAATTCTTTGGTACATTATTCTTCCTATTAGTATTCTTTGCAGCTCTATTATCTGCAATCGGTTATTTCGAGCCTATAGTATCGACGGTTTCCGAGCTTGGAAAGATGAGCAGAAAGAAAGCTGTATGGATAAGTTTAGCGGTTATATTCGTAGTTGGATTCCCAACTATAATGGCACATGGACCATGGGCTGATAAGAGTATATTCGGCATGAACTTCTTTGATTTTGCTGATTTCTTGTCAGGTAATATACTGATGCCATTAGGTGCGATAGCATTATCTCTATATACGGCATTTAAGTGGAAATTCGTCAACTTTAAAGAAGAGGCGAATGTTTCAGCCGGAGCCTATAGGGTTATGAATTGGTGGAAGCCTTTCGTAATGTTTATAATTCCAATAGCATTGATTATAATATTTATTAAAGGAGTATTCTTCTAAATCGGATAAAATAAAATGCGAGATCCACAATAGGATTAGCGAATTAAATATCTCGCATCAGATTTATTTTTAAAACAAGCAGTTTAATATTTTTTTATAAAAGAGTTGGAAAAAAGTTGTAGAATTTGTATAGGGACTACAAACTCCCCATAGCCATTAATTATTGGACTATGGGGAGTTTGTTTTTTAACAATCAATATGATTGATTATAATATATTTATAGGATTATACATAGATTATATGATAGACTACATTGCATTATCACAGAGAAAGATTTGATGTTTACACGCTTTTACTAGAATAAATTTAAAAAATTAGATTAATATTTGTGCTTTTCGGGTAATATAGATAGTGATGAGGCAAAAGCATTATTGGCCTAAAAGTAAAATTTATTATAATGAAGGAGAGATAAAATGGCAAATGATTATCATGAACCTGTAGAATATTTAAAACAGGAAGACAGAAATATTATAAGAGCCCTCAATTCTTTAAAAGAGGAAGTTGAAGCCGTAGACTGGTATCATCAAAGGGTAGCAGCTTCTAGTGACAATGAATTAAGGGAGATTATGAAGCATAATGCTATAGAAGAAATGGAACATGCTATTATGATTCTCGAATGGCTTAGAAGAAATATGTATGGTTGGGAAGATCAGATGAGGACATATCTATTTACTGAAGGAAATATCCTCGAAATCGAAGAAGAGGGTGGAGAAGAAGATTCGTCCTCAGATTCGGGAGATTTAGGCATTGGTGAATTATAATAATTTATTAAATTGGAGGTTTTAAAATGGATATATTAAAAAGAAGTATTGCGCCTATTAGCGAAGAGGCTTGGGATGAAATTGATGAATCTGCCATAGATGTAATAAAAGCTATTTTATCAGCTAGAAAAACTTTAAAGGTGAATGGACCTATGGGATGGGATTATAATGCTGTTCCGGAAGGAAGGCTTGAGATAATAGATGATGGCGATGTAGCTGTTGGACAGTATAAATTAAAGAGACTAGTTGAGCCAAGAGTTACATTTGAGCTAAATAAATGGGAACTCGACAATGTCGAGAGAGGAGCAGAGGATATAGATTTAGATCCCCTAGAAGAAGCTGTTGAAAAGATAGCTTTATTCGAAGAAAATTTGATATATAATGGATACGAAGCCGGCGGTATAGTTGGGCTAAGCGAGGCAGCTGAACACCAGATGGAATTCGGTAAAGAAGCGAATACGATATTAAAAAATATAGGCGAAGCGAAATTCAAATTATATAATAGCTATGTTCAACCGCCATATAATTTGATGGTTTCTCCCGAAGCTTATGAGAAAATCAATAAGATATATGAAGGCGCAAATCTCATGAAGCAGATAGAGAAATTGATTGAAGGTTCGGTAATCAGATCAAAAGCAGTAAAAGGTGCAATCCTAGTACCTCATAGAGATGATGATTTAGAATTGACGATAGGACAGGATTTTTCCATCGGTTACGACTCTCATGATGAGGAGACGATTACTATGTTTGTAACGGAATCTTTGACATTTAGAGTTTTAGATGAAGCTAAGATAGTTAATTTTAAATTGTAAATAATATAGGGCATTCTAAAAGGATGCCCTTTTATATTTCAGCTAATTGATATAAAATATAATTGAAATCGATTGTCAAACAGGAAAGGTGAATATATGAAAAGAGATAAATTGATTTGGCTTATAGAATATTTGTTGAAAGAGAGAGGAGAAAAAAGAGATCTCGATTTAGACATAGATTCACTATTTGAAGTTTATAGGGGACTAGTCAATATCAGGGAGCCCAATCGAATATCGGAAGAGTATCTGTCGCTGGAAGATGAATTTCTAACTGATTTAAATTCAAAAAGATTGATTGCAGATGCTAAATTATTAAAAGAAACACAGAAGGGAATTTCCTTATGGCAAGGAGATATCACAAGGATTTCAGCAGATGCGATAGTAAATGCCGCCAATGAAAAACTTCTCGGTTGTATGCTGGCATGCCATGATTGTATAGATAATTTTATACACACATATTCAGGGATAAGGCTCAGGCTTTATATGAATGATATCATGAAAAAACAGGGATATCTCGAACCGACCGGAAAGGCAAAAATATCTCCGGGCTTCAATTTGCCATCAAAATATATAATCCATACTGTCGGCCCGATCGTAAGTGGAAAAGTTAGCAATCAGAATCAGGATGATTTAAAGTCGTCTTATAAAAATTCTATGATTTTAGCAGATCAAAATGGTCTCGAAAATATTGTTTTTTGTTCTATATCCACAGGTGTATTTGGATATCCTAAGAAGGAAGCTGCCGGTATAGCTTATGAAATGGTAATAGAGAATTTAAAAGAAATGAAAAATATTAAAAAGGTAGTCTTTAATGTATTCTCCGACGAAGATCGAAAGATATACGAAAAGATTTTGAATGAGTAAAAGAGGTAAAAAATGGATTTCAATAGCGAAGATTTAGAATTAGTAGAATTACTGAGAGATTTAGTAGAGATAAAGAGCGTAAATCCTCCGGGACTTGAGTCAGAGATGATGGATTATATATTAAATTATTTTAAATCATATGATGTCAATATATCGAGAATTCCTGTAAGCGATAAGAGGGCGAATTTAATAATAGAAATACCCGGTAGAAATGAAAAGAAAATAGTCTTTTCAGGTCATATGGATGTCGTTCCGGTGAGCAAAGCGGAAAATACCAGGTGGAAAAGCGAACCTTTTTCTGCAGATATTATTGATGGTAGAATTTATGGCAGGGGTTCTGCGGATATGAAGGGCGGCCTTGCTGCAGTGATGCATTCGATGAAGAGCATTTTAAAAAGGGAAGTGAAACCATATCATACAATAGTATTTGCGGCAACAGTTGACGAAGAAAATATGATGACAGGATCAAAGGAGATTATAAAAACAGATTTTTTGAGTAATACAGAAATCGCTATAATTTGTGAGCCAACAAATCTCGAGGTCTGCAATATAGGATATGGCAGGACATGGTCCGAATTGGAATTTATTGGAAATACAGCGCATGGATCTCAGAAAAGTGCTGGGAATAATGCCATAGAAATGGCAGCTGAATTGATGAATAAAATGGACGAAGCGGAATTTACTAAAATAGATTCAGAAGGATATGGGAATAGTTTTTGGCAGCCGCTTTCTATAAATGCCGGAGTTGAACCTGCTGTTGTTCCCGATAGATGCAAATTATTAATAGATGCCAGGATAACTCCCGAGATAAACACAAATAGAGTTTGGCAGGATTTAGATAAAATGATTAAAAAAATAAAGGATACTAATCCTAATTTCAAAGTAAAATATGAAGTAAAAGAAAAAAGAGAACCTTGGATAACAAATAAAGACGATAAATATTTGAAAAATATATTAAATATAATTGAAGAGAATGGACTTGTTCCAAAATTAGAGAGCTTCAAAGGTACGACAGATGCATCTTATTTTAGAAAACTTGGAATGAATACTATAATTTTTGGGCCCGGAGACTTGTCAATAGTCCATAAAGAAAATGAGAATCTAAAGATAAAAGATTTGATATTGGCAGCTAAGATTTATTTGAGTATTATGGAGTCTGAGATTTGAATTTAATTTCTTATACATCATTTGATATTGCATTCGGAGAGCATTGAAGATGATATTAGACATTTTAGAATATTGAATGACAATAATTATTAAGATACTTCCAGCAATAAATTCGATTCTGTTATGGTTTTTGTCTGTAAATAATCTTGTGTATCAGCCTATATCCTGATTAAGGATAAAGGTTGATACATTTCTTTATGTATCAATAGATGTACATTAATTATATACGACTTTAATAAACTGTCAAATTATAGAAATTTGAAGTTGCTTTTATTAAATATTTCTCTTTATTAGGACCTTCCTTCAAAAAATATTGATAATTGAGATAATATTTAATCCCAATCACCTATCTTATATGTACATTTGCTAGAAGCATCTATAATTTATAGATAAAGACTTTTTGTAGTGCACAATTGTTTAGAAATATTGTCTTATTTTTAGTTACTTTTCTTAATTGCCTATTCAAATTTCCCATCGCATTTGTTGTATATCAACTTTCTTATCACTTATGGATGTTTTACATATGTTAAAAATTCTGCACAGTTATTTTTCCTAGAGCTTACACATTGGATATTTCTTTACCCATTTATCTTCAAATATATCCAAATCGATTAACACTGAACTTCTGGTGGTTTTTTATAAACTGTTTTAAAATTTTCATTAACTCTTTTATGTTTTTTAGGACATATATTTAGTCGAGTTTCTTATTTAGTATATTATACATTTTTGTATTTCTGCTTTTGGATATACTGTTTCAATAACTTTAGTAAAGCTTGGTCGGTTATTTGTAGATACAATTAATATATCTTCTAGGGCTCATTGGTTTAATTGATATAAAAATAGAATCCAATATTTTCTTGTTTCATTTTCCCATATATGATATTGGATTGCGTATAAAAATACTTTTGGATAGACTCTTACTAATGGTCTATTTTGTCATTCTTCGATTGTTGGTAATATCTTATTTATTATCTTACTTACCATTGTTTCTGATAACCCAAATCCATATATTTCTTTGATATGTGATGATAAATCTCTAGTTGTCATTCCATTGGTATAGATTGATATTATTTGATTTTCTATATTTGATATATCTTTTTGGTATTTTCTTAAAGCTTGAGGTTCAAAAGTTGACTCTCTATCTCTTGGAATATTAATATCTATTTATTCGTAAGATGATTTAACTTTCTTAGAACTTAAACCATTTCTAGCATTTAAAGATAATATTTTTTACGATTTTCATAATCTAAATGCTTATCTAGTTCTGCTTTAAGCATTTGTTCTAGGTTATATCCTAGAAGATCTTTAAGTCCATATTGAATATCTCATGCATTCTTACAATCATATTCTTCAATAAACATTTTTGCTATTTTACTTCTCTTAGTTTCTGGTCTTATTTTACCCATAAAAAATTCTCCTGATTAGTTATTTACTTACCCCAATCAGGAGGTTCTCATACACAAACTATTTTACAGTTTCGGTTTACAGATTATATCAGGTACCAATTATTCCCAATTCTTTGCAGACAACCTAGTTTTTCATCTAGTTTTTTACCATAGAAGTCATAAATTAGCATTTTTTCATAGTATTTATAATTTATTATCTCATCATCTATGATATCCTCTTCTTCATACCATGCAGAAATATATATCTTTTCATCTTTTATGCAAATGATATTTTCATTTGGTTTAATCGGAATCGAAAATCTTTGAGGATAATAAGATTCGATTTCGTCGTCCTGACTAATGAGATGAAGAGGATCTGGAATCAGAGAAAGATTGTACAAATTAATCTTATTCA
>JAUNVF010000009.1 GCA_030537815.1 Tissierellia bacterium
TTAATGAATATGTGTATGATTCACGACGCTAAGAGAAATCGAGTAGTCGTATTAGATAAGGTTGTAAAAGAAGGATGGGAAGGATTGACATTTCCCGGAGGGCATATCGAGGATAGGGAATCTGTAACAGATTCTGTAATAAGAGAGGTCATGGAGGAGACCGGTCTTGAGATAGAAAATCCGCAGTACAGGGGGATTATACATTGGTTGGATATTGTAAATGATAGAAAGCAGATTGGATTCCTCTACTATACTGATAAATTTAAAGGAGAATTGATCGAAGGAACCGATGAGGGAGAAGTTTATTGGATGGATTTTGATAAATTCATCCAAAAGAAAAATAAATCTCTTTGCATGGATGATTGTTTAAAAATATATTTAAATGAAAATATAAATGAAGCTATAACTATATATGATGGCAAGAGATTGTCAGAATTTAAATTTTATTGAGATGATATTAGTAAAGACGGATAGATATGAATTAAAAGTTATTCCCAAGAGCGATTATATTAAAAAATTCTATGCAATGGCTGCAAATAGAGAATTTTTATATGAATATATGGATTATGTATATGATATAACATTAGATACCGAACTTTTTTCTGTAAATAAGTGGATTGGAATGTATAATGCCGGTCTGGGATTTGAGGCGGGCATATATATAAAAAATGAAATTGCCGGGATGTGTGGATTGAGAGTCGACAGATTAAATGATAAGGCGGAAATCGGTTATTGGCTTGCTAAGAAATACAATGGCCAGGGAATAATGACAGATGTGGTAAAAAATGTTTTATCTATAGGCTTTGAATCGTATAAATTAAATAAGATTATAATCGAAACTGTGGACAGTAATTACAAATCACAAGCTATTCCAAAAAGACTGGGATTTAGATTTGACGGGATCCTAAGGAAAGATCAAAAATTGCATGGAGAATACAGAGATCTCTATGTCTTTTCTATCTTAAAAAAGGAGTGGGAGATTTTATACAAAGATGATATATGATGAATTGAGGGATATCATAAGAAAATACGAAAATATTGTTTTTCTCGGAGGAGCAGGTGTATCGACTGCTTCGAATATTCCGGATTTTAGATCGGCAACGGGGATTTATAATAGAAAAAATAATACTGAGCATTCTGTTGAATATATGCTGAGTAAAAGATTTTTCGACGAGAATCCGGAGTCTTTTTCCAGATTTTATAAAGGCGAAGTCGTGATGAAGGATGCAATTCCAAATGGTGCGCATCATGCTTTGACAAAATTGGAAGAATCCGGTAAATTATTGGGAATTATAACTCAAAATATAGATGGGCTACACCAAAAATCCGGTACGAAAAAAGTCATTGAATTGCATGGCAGTTATAGAGATGAAATCTGCATAGATTGTGGAAAGCATTTTACATTGGAATACGCATTAAAGCAAAAGGGGATTGTAAGATGCGACTACTGCTCCGGTATAATAAGGCCGAATGTAACCATGTATGGTGAAAAGCTCGACGAGGATATATTTAATGCTGCTGTAGAATTGGTCGCTAAGGCTGATGTATTGATAGTCGGTGGCACTAGTCTTGTCGTATATCCTGCAGCCGGATTGATAAGGAGATTTAATGGAGAAAAGTTAATTATAATAAATAAGGGGAAGACAAAGTACGATAAGAAAGCAGATTTAGTCTTTGATGAAGATATTGTTAAGGTATTAGGAGAAATGGTTAAGGATTTGGAGGAGAAAAATGGATAAAATGGATATTGTTAGAAAGATAATCGACGATGCAGAAAATATAGTATTTTTTGGTGGAGCGGGAGTATCTACTGCTTCAAATATACCTGATTTTAGGTCCAGTACGGGTTTATACAATAAATCAACCGGATCAAATTATCCACCGGAGTATATGTTGAGCCATACTTTTTTTAGACAGCATCCCGATGAATTTGCAAATTATTATAAAAAGAATCTGATATTCCCTGATGCCAGACCAAATAAGGCCCATATCGCATTGGCAAAATGGGAAAAAGAAGGTAAATTATCGGCTGTTATTACTCAAAATATAGATGGTTTGCATCAGATGGCGGGTTCAAAAAATGTAATTGAAATACATGGAAATTTAATCGATTATTATTGTGAGAAATGCCATAGAGAATATGACTCCAAGGATGTATTAAATCATGAGGGAATAGATTATTGTGAATGCGGAGGAATAATTAGGCCCGATGTAGTATTGTATGAGGAACCTTTAGATATGGAAAAATACAATAAGGCTGTATATGAGATTGAAAATGCAGATGTATTTATAGTAGGAGGTACATCTCTCGTCGTTTATCCTGCAGCTGGGTTGCTGAGATATTATAGGGGAGACAAATTGATTTTAATCAATATGGATAAAACCGGTAGAGACAGGGATGCCGATTATATTTTATATGGAGATATAGCAGAAATATTGGGGGAATTGGGCGATGTTAAATAAATTAAAGTATAAGTTTTCTGAATTTATGATAGGGAGATATGGATTAGATAAATTTGGTAGAAGGCTACAATTATTCTTTTTCATAAGTCTAATTATTTCATTTCTCTTAAAGTTAAATAATAAGGGTGGAGCCCTTTTCTTTGAGATAGCTACTCTATTGATTATAATTTTCCTATATTATAGGATATTTTCTAAAGATATATTTAAAATGAGAAAACAGCAGGAAGATTATTTTAGATTTGAAAGAAAGATTACGATTCCCATAATAAAACTCAAGAGAAAAATATTTGGAACTAAATCAAATATATATATCAGCTGTCCTTATTGTAAGGATGAGCTCAGACTTCCAAGGGGAAAAGGAAAACTGAAAGTAACTTGTCCTAAATGCAAAAAAATATTTATAAGGAGAACTTAATTGTCACATTTCATCAACTCCTACGTTATATAGTAAAGACAGTATAGAAAGGAGAATGAAAATGAAATTTAGAAACAGGATATTTTTGATGACGCTAATCATAATCTCTGCCTTAGCTTTTACAGCATGTTCTACGGACAATAATGAGAAGGGCACAGATCAGGAAGTTGAAACTCAGGACAAAAAGCAGGAAGATAAGATTGAAAATGTAGAAATGAAAGAAGCGGGGGAGAAGTCGATGATGACGATCAAAGGCCAGGCTAGTGTAGAGGCGAAGCCTAGCATCGCGTATTTAAATATAGGAGTTGTATCAAAATCTGATAATATTAAAACCGCACAGGATGAAAATAATAAGAATATCGATCAATTAAGGAAGATTTTAATTGAAAATGGAATTGAAGAAGGTGATATAAGCACATCTTCGTTTTATATAGATACGAATTATGATCAAGAGACATATACAAAGATCGTTGGGTACACAGTAAATCATAATCTGAATATCAAAGTGAATGATATAGATAGGGCGGGTGAAATTATGGATCTGGCTACAAAAAATGGAGCGAACAGATCTAATAATATTAGATTTGGTATCAGCGATCAGGAGAGAGAAGATCTTTATCAGGAGGCTTTAGCTAAAGCTGCTGAAAAAGCAGGAATAAAAGCATCTAGATTGGCGGAAAGTATGGGAATTAAAATCAGAGGCCCAGTCGAAGTTATTGAAGGGTCAAAAAACTATTTGCCGGGCATGGAATCTGAATATGGACTATATATGGATCTAGAGGGTCAAGCGAAAATGGACACATCTTTCAATCCAGGAGATATAAGTATTAATGCTACAGTTACCCTAGTTTATGTATATTGATTATAATAAGAGGACCTCGAGGTCCTCTTATTATTAAATTTAGCACTTTAAATCTTTCGGTTACAAAAACTATTTGACATATAGAGATTAATATTGTATGATAATAAAAAATAAGCAGAGTAACTGCAAATACAATTATCTTATCAAGAGTGGTGGAGGGACCGGCCCTGTGATACCCGGCAACCTATTTAATTTGGTGCCAATTCCGGAAGATGAGATCGTTTAAAGCCTCTCATTAAAAGAGGCTTTTATATTTGGAGGAAAGATGATTAAAGTAGAGAATCTATACAAGGAATTTAATACAGAAAATGGTAAATTAAAGGTGTTGAAAGATGTTTCTTTTAGGGTAACTAAAGGTGAGATATACGGTATAATAGGCCTTAGTGGTGCCGGTAAATCTACATTGGTCAGATGTATAAATCGACTTGAGGAGCCTACTTCGGGCAAGGTATTTATAGACGACGAAGAAATAACTTCCATGCCGGAAAAACAACTTTTAGAACAGAGAAAAGAAATCGGCATGATATTTCAACAATTTAATTTATTTAATCAAAGAAATGTCGCAGGAAATATTTCCTATCCATTGGAAATAATCGGTATGCCGAAAAAAGATATAAGGAAAAGAGTCGATGAATTATTAGAATTTGTTGACTTAGTCGATAAAAAAGACTCTTATCCTTCTCAATTATCCGGCGGTCAGAAACAGAGGGTGGCGATAGCGAGAGCACTTGCTACAAAGCCAAAAATACTTTTAAGTGACGAGGGCACTTCAGCTTTGGATCCTGAAAATACGAAATATATATTGGATTTATTGAGGAAGATAGTCAGTGAGTTGGGCCTGACCATAATTATGATAACTCATCAGATGGAAGTCGCTAAAGATATTTGCGATAGGATAGCAGTTATGGAAGCAGGACAAATAATAGAAGAAAATACGGTAGAGGAATTATTTAAGAATCCTAAGAAAAAGAGAACTCTATCATTTATAGAGGGCTTGGGGACTAAGGTCGAAGAAGAAAGCTATAGCCCTAAAGACTTTGAAGGTATTTTAGTCAGACTTACATTTGATGAAAATACAGCTAGAAATCCGGTGGTTTCGACGATTACAAAAAATTATGATGTGGTCGTAAATATTTTATCGGGAAATATAAACAAACTCCATTCTACGAGTGTAGGACATCTGCTTCTTGAACTAAGCGGTGATGATTCGCAAGTGAAAGAAGCGATAATAAATTTAAGAGATCAGGGAATAAATGTGGAGGAGATAAAATGAAGGAACTGCTAATCAAAGCGACGATAGAGACGATTCAAATGGTCGGACTTTCGACTATTATTTCAATAATCCTAGGATTTCCTATCGGTATATTATTAGTTATGACGAGGAAAAATGGAATTGCAGAGAATATAAAACTGTATTCAGTATTGGACACTATTATAAATCTTCTGCGATCCATACCATTTATAATATTGATGATTGTGCTTTTTCCTATTTCGAGGATAATAGTGGGCACATCTATAGGAACATCGGCAGTTATAGTACCTTTATCTATTTCAGCTGCTCCATTTATTGCGAGAATGTTTGAGCAGACTTTATTGGAAGTGGATAAAGGAGTTATAGATGCAGCAAAGGCAATGGGTTCCACGAAACCGGAAATAGTATTTAAGGTCATGATACCCGAGGCGCTGCCTTCTCTAGTAAATATGGTTACAATCACTATAATTAATGTGATTGGTTATTCCGCCATGGCGGGAGCCATTGGTGGCGGAGGATTAGGCGATATGGCCATAAGATATGGTTATTTCAGAGATGAGAAAGATTCGCTATGGGCATCGGTTATAATGATTGTAGTACTTGTCCAATTGGTTCAATTTATAGGGACTAAATTGTCTATTATGCTAAATAAAAGATAATAAGGAGGAAAATGATGAAAAAAGTTTTAGTAGCATTAGTTTTAGTTTTAACCTTGGGTCTTACGGCCTGTGGAGAGAAAAGTGGAGGTGGCGAGTCCGAATCTATAAAGATAGGTGTAACGCCTGTACCTCATGCTGAAATCATAGAAATTATAAAGGATGATTTGAAAAAAGAAGGCGTTGATGTCGAGATAGTAGAATTTAATGATTATTTTGTACCGAATATATCATTGGCGGATGGCTCTATCGATGCGAACTTCTTCCAACATGAACCGTTTTTTAATGAAAATAAAGAATCGAAAAATCTTGATTTGGTATCTATAGGAGTCGTTCATATAGAGCCGATAGCTTTGTATTCTGATAAATACAAAAGCATCGATGATTTAGAAGAAGGCGCTCAGATATTAATACCAAATGACCCTACTAATGGAGCAAGGGCCCTTGTATTACTTGAAAAAGCGGGTCTTATAAAATTAAAAGATAGCGGAGACATAAATGCCACAGAAAATGATATAGTTGAAAATCCAAAGAATTTTGAGTTTACAGCACTGGAAGCTGCGGCTATTCCAAAAGCTTATAAAGATGCCGGAGCAGCTGTAATCAATAGTAATTTTGCTATAAAGGCAGGGCTTAATCCCGTTAAAGATGGTCTTGTAATAGAAGATTCAGACAGCCCATATGCAAATTTAGTTGCAGTCAGAGCCGGGGAAGAAAATGAAGCTAAATTCAAAAAATTAATGGATGCACTTCACTCAGATAAAGTTAAAAAATTCTTAGAAGATAAATATGAAGGTGCGATAGTACCGGCATTCTAATAATAGGAGGATGGACCTAATAGCCATCCTCTTATTAATTTATACTCATATTTATCATTTAATCTATTTTTTGCATCCCGTCATTGTAGAGCCCATAGCTTTTGTAGTATAATCTTATAGGATATGGAGGTTAAAATGTTTGAAAGCTGGGTTGCAATGGAGAAGTTTTACTTTAAAGAACTTTGGATTATAATTGCAATTGTATCATTTATATTATTTACGATCATTCCAATGATCTTTTACTTAAATAAAAGAAAGCCTCAATTAATAGTAGGAAGCTGTGCAGTCATCGTTGCTGTTTTAGGAATATATATATATTTTGAATATTCCAAATATTCCGACTTAATTCAGAGAACCGTCTACACGAGTCCCGCAATGCGCAGCTATGGAAAGGATATATTTGTAGATATAGTCTATCTGCCCGGAGAAAAGAGGGCATATATGGAGTCTTATCTCAAAAATAGCTTTGAAAAAATAGGATTATATGATGCCTATGAGGAAAAAGAAAATATTGAATTCTTTGGTAAAAATGATCATTATTATTTTTTAAAAGTAAGGGATGAGTTTTTATTGACTAGAGCTGATAACGTCCAATTTAAAAAAGTTGACAATCCATATAGAATAGGAACTTATTTTAAATTAAAGGATCCCAAATTTGAAGATATCGGATTTTATGAAAAATCTAAAGTTTATTTCGACAAATATATTGTGCCCGAGGAGATGAAGGACTTAAAGGTTGATAAAAAATATGAAGATATATCTTCATATAAGACGAGAACCGTGGGAACATGGATTATACCATAGGAGATATTGAGATGAAAATAAGAAAAAATAATAAGTATTTTACGATATCCGTTTATGCCTTTTTAGTTATAGCAGCAAGTGCATTATTTATAGTATTCTTAGGAAGATATGCTCAGGCTGTAAAATCGATAAAGAAATTTTTTGCGATATTAAGCCCATTTGTAATCGGAGCTTCTATAGCATATATACTCAATTTTCTATTAAAATTCTATCAAAATAAACTATTTAGTTTGCAATTATTCAATAAATTAAAAAAAGATAGAAAAAATTCCTTAGCGATTGCAATGACATATTTAACAGTCGTAATAGTGATTATAGGATTGATGTATTATATAATACCTCAATCGGTAAAATCAGCTACAAAATTAATTGAGAATACTCCTGAATACGCGAGAAATGTCACTTTATGGGTCGGAGATACCATAGAAAAACTAAATTTGAACGAAGAAATTAAAGCTGATTTATCTGAAAAATTATTTAATTTTCAAAGAGACTTAAATAAAAATATAGGGATATTGATTCCTAAACTGGGAATATTCTTGAAGGATGCGATGTCAAAATTTACCGAGGTAATTTTGGGATTCATAATTTCTATCTATATTCTTATTGAAAAAGAAAAATTTGCCGCACAGAGCAAGATGATTCTATACTCCTCTATGGAAGTCAAGAGTGCAAATTCTATAATCAGAGTCGCTAGGCGAATGGATGATATAATGAAGAAATTTTTTATAGGTCGAAGTTTAGACTCTCTGATAGTGGGGATAGCTTTTTTTATAGTACTCTTTCTTATGAAATTGGAATACGCAGGACTGATGGCATTTATACTGGGAGTTACAAATATAATACCATGGGTCGGGCCATGGCTTGGAATGATACCATCTGCAATCATAGTATTATTTCAATCGCCGATCAAAGTTATTTGGTTCTTGATAGCTGTCGTTATAATTCAGCAAATCGATGGAAATATACTAGCTCCGAGAATACATGGAAATTCACTTGGGGTATCAGCTTTCTGGATAGTTTTCTCGATATTAATAGGGGGGAAATTATTTGGATTTATCGGAATGTTGGTAGGAATACCGGTATTTGTCCTTATATATTCGCTTTTTAAAGAGTATATAGAGACTAAATTGAGAGAAAAAAATCTTCCAGACAAGTCGTCAGATTATATATCATTCGACTTAAACGAAAATTTAATCAAGGATGAAATAGAAGCTCGAGGTGAAAAAGTTGGACAATAGAACCAAAGGTATACTTTCTCTAATAGCATCGACTGCATCATTTGCATGTATGGGCGCAATGGTGAAGATGACAGGCGGGAATATACCTTTAATGGAACAAGTATTTTTTAGAAATCTAGTCATGGTATTTATTGCAGCTATCTGGGTTAAGAAACATGATGCATTATTTTTTGGTCATAAGGGAAATAGGCATCTGCTTCTACTTAGGTCGACATTCGGATTTTTAGGCGTAATAACGACATTCTATGCGACCAATAATCTGTATTTGGGAGATGCGCAGTCACTACTGAAATTATCGCCTTTTGCGGTCACGATAATGGCGGTGATATTTTTAAAGGAAAAAATCACGAGAATTAGGGTTATCGCATTGATATCAGCTTTTGTCGGAGCTCTTATCATAATTAACCCACAATTTAATTCCAGATTATTTCCTTCACTGATTGCTGTAGCTGCTGCATTTTGTGCTGGTACCGCATATGTATTTGTAAGCTATATCTCGAGAAAACCGAATAAAGAAGCAGGCTTTACCATCATATTCTTCTTTTCGGCCTTCTCTTGTATTATGTCATTGCCATTCATGTTATATGTATTTGTAAAGCCTACACTATTGCAATTAGTGCAATTATTATTTATAGGTATATTTGCTGCTATGGGTCAGTATTTTGTGACAAAAGCTTACAGTTTAACTGATGCATCTGCTATAAGCATATTCGACTATGTCGGAGTTATCATAGCTACAGTACTGGGAAGATTGGTTTTTGGAGAAAGTTTAAAAACGACGAGTTATATAGGTATGATCATAATAATCGGAAGTGGACTGATTTCATATTTGGATGTTAAAAATATGAAGAGAAGAGATGAATTAAGTTAAATAAAATGAGCCGAATGATGCGGCTCTTTTATTATGGGATTTTATTTAATCGATACTAAGATTAAAAAAAGATGATTTGTTTACATCTTTTGTGGTATAATAGTAGAGAAGGATTGTATAGAAAGTGGGACATAAAATGATAACTAGGGACAGTTTAAGCCCGGTGGTAAAATGATCGGTTCAGATTTGACAAAATTAGTACCGGAGATTTCTGAATTATATCTTTTGAGATATGAGATGCTAAAGATAATTTCTGACAATGAACCCATAGGCAGAAGAGCATTGGCAAGGATGCTAGGAGTCAATGAGAGGAAAGTCAGAAAACAGTCAGATTTTCTGCAAAGGTTAAATTATATAAATATTACGGAAATGGGTATGAATATCACCGAAGAAGGCATGGAAGTCTTGGCAATCAGCGGTAAATATGCAGATGAATTTAGAGATATAAAAAATTTGAAGTCTAAGCTAATTAAAAAACTTGAGATTGAAGATATTTATATAATTGACGCAAATATAGGGGGTATATTCAATAGCAAGAGTTTTGCTGTTTATGCTGGAGAATATATACATGGATTTATTTCTGACGGAGATATTATAGGAATAACCGGTGGAAGTACGATGAAATTGATGGTCGACTATATGAATAATGGAAAATCTTATCCCAAATCAATTGTAGTTCCTGCTAGGGGAAGCCTTGGAAAAAAATATGAGTATCAGGCAAATGCAATTGTTGAGATTTTGGCTGATAAACTTGGCACAGAGTATTTTACGATTAATTTTCCGGATTATATGGATGCAGATATAATAGATGAAATTAAAGATGACGATATAAAGAAATACAATCGACTTATCGGATCGATCGATTTACTTGTATTTGGAGTCGGTAGAGCAGATATTATGTCTTTGAGAAGAAGGCTCAGTCAAGACACGATCATGGAGCTCGAATCGAGAGGAGCTGTCTGCGAGGCATTTGGAAATTATTTTGATATAGACGGAAACAATATTTTTGAGACAAGTTCTATAGGATTAACTCTGGATGGGTATAAAAGAGTTAGGACGGCGATAGCCGTTGCATTTGGAAATGAGAAAGCGGAACCCATAATTTCGCTCGCAAATATAAAAAAAGATATTAGGATCATTATGGATTTGGAATGTGCAAGATCTGTAGAAAAATGTTTAAAATAGCGTAAGCTATTAATACTAAGGAGGTATATATATGAAAGTTGCTTTAAATGGATTTGGAAGAATTGGTAGAGATGTAGTTAGGATACTTTTTGAGGAAAATGTCGAGGAGATTGAGCTCGTAGCGATTAATATCCTATCTGACCTTGAGTCTGAGGCTAGGCTATTCAGACATGACTCATTATATGGAAAATTCAACGGAACTATCGAAGTTGAAGAGGATGCTTTTATTATCAATGGAAAGAGAGTACAAATAGTATCCGACAGAGATCCGGCAAATCTTCCATGGAAAGAGCTTGGAGTTGAGCTTGTTATAGATTCAACTGGAGCCTTTAGAGACAAAGAAGGTCTATCCAAACATATAGAAGCGGGAGCTAAAAAAGTTATAGTCACAGCTCCGGCAAAAAATGAAGATATTACAATCGTCTTGGGGGTAAATGAGGATAAATACGATCCTGAAAAAGACAATATCATTTCAAATGCTTCCTGCACAACAAATTGTCTTGCACCTTTTACAAAAGTAGTTATGGAGAAATTTGGAATAGTAAAAGGCCTTATGACTACTATACATGCTTATACTAATGATCAGAATATTCACGATAACAAACATAAAGATCCTAGAAGGGCAAGAGCAGCTGCATTGTCAATGGTTCCTACAACTACAGGTGCCGCTAAGGCAGTATCGCTAGTATTACCTGAACTTGAAGGAAAGCTTAATGGCTATGCTATAAGAGTACCCGTGCCTACAGTTTCAATAGTTGATGTAGTATTTGAACTAGAAAAAGAGGCTACTAAGGAAGAGATTAATGCTGCTCTTAAAGAAGCAAGTGAGAATGAATTAAAGGGAATCCTAGGATTTGCTGAAGAGCCACTTGTATCTATAGATTATCAGGGAGATCCGAGATCTTCTATCGTAGACGCAGATCTAACCATGGTAAATGGCAATATGGCAAAAATAGTTTCATGGTATGACAATGAATGGGGATATTCAAATAGGGTTGTTGACTTAGCTAAATTTGTCGCAAGCAAATAATCGCCTTAAGTAGAGTAATCTCGAATTTATAATTATATTAAAGCCCAGCATTGCCGGGCTTTAATATAATTTATATAGGAGGAAAAATATGCTAAATAAAAAAACATTAAATGATATAGATTTTAAAGACAAAAGAGCATTGGTAAGAGTCGATTTCAATGTCCCCATGTCAAAAGATGTAGAAGGCGAGATAGCTGATGATGTAAGGATAAGAGCGGCTATGCCTACAATAAATTACCTTTTAGATCAAGGCGCATCAGTCGTATTGATGTCGCATTTAGGAAGACCTAAAGGAGAGGCCAATCCAAAATTCAGCTTAGCTCCCGTAGCTAAGAGATTATCTGAATTATTAGGCAAAGAAGTTAAGTTTTTAAAAAGCGATACAGTAGTTGATGAGGGTATTATAGAAAAAGCTAAAGAATTAAAACCTGGAGATATAGCTCTTTTAGAGAATACCAGATATAGATCTGAAGAAGAAAAAAATGATCCTGATTTTGCAAAGGAATTAGCTAAATTGGGTGATATTTATGTAAATGATGCTTTTGGAACTTCGCACAGAGCTCATGCTTCAAATGTCGGCGTCTCAAAGATATTGCCGTCAGCAGTTGGTAAATTGGTTGAAAAAGAGATTTCAATCATGGGAAATGCCCTCGAAAAACCTGAAAAGCCATTTTTATCGATTCTTGGGGGAGCAAAGGTTTCAGATAAGATCGGTGTAATTGAAAATTTATTAGACAAAGTCGACTGCATACTGATCGGGGGTGGAATGGCTTATACATTTCTAAAAGCCGAAGGCAAGGAAATAGGAAGATCCCTCTTGGAAGAAGATAAGATCGACTTGGCGAAAGATCTTATGAAAAAAGCAGAAGAAAAGGGCGTTAAATTATTACTTCCACTGGATGCTGTAATAGCTGATGAGATAGATCCAAATGCAGAGACGGAAATTGTAGATATTGACAATATACCAAAAGACAAGCAGGCCCTTGATATAGGACCTAAAACTGAAAAATTATTTTCTGAAGAGATACTGAAAGCTAAAACTATAGTCTGGAATGGACCAATGGGTGTATTTGAAGTTAAACCATTCAGTAGTGGTACACTTGCGATAGCCAAAGCTTTATCAGAATCAAAAGCCGTTACAATTGTAGGTGGTGGAGATTCGGCTTTAGCAGTTGAAAGAGCTGGATATAAAGACAAGATAACCCATGTATCAACAGGCGGTGGCGCATCTCTTGAGTTCTTGGAAGGAAAAGAACTTCCGGGAGTCGCAGCTATTGAAAATGCTTAGGAGGGAAGAATGAGGAAACCTTTGATTGCAGGTAATTGGAAGATGAATTTTACGACTTCAGAGGCTGTTGAATTCGTAGAACAATTAGTGCAGGCGAGTTATGATGAAAATGTTGAGAAGCTAATATGCGTACCGGCAGTTCATCTAAGCGAGCTTTATAAATACACTAAAACGGCCGGCTTTGAACTTGGCGCTCAAAATATGTACTATGAAGAAAAGGGTGCATTTACAGGAGAAATATCTCCTTTGATGTTAAAAGATTTAAATGTAGATTATGTCATACTCGGACATTCAGAGCGTAGAGAGATATTTAAAGAAGATGACCATATGATAAATAAAAAAGTATTGAGCGCTTTTGCTCATGGAATAAAGCCAATACTATGTTGTGGTGAGACTCTGGTAGAGAGAGAAGCCGATCTACACAAAGATAAAATTAAAACTCAAATAGAGACAGATTTAGAAGGAGTTACTGCTGAACAATGTGCCGAAATGGTCATAGCATATGAGCCGATTTGGGCTATTGGAACAGGTAGGACTGCATCTTCATCAGATGCATATGAGATAATTGCCTTTATTAGAGAGCTTATAAAAGATAAATACGGTGACGAAGTTGCAAATAAAATTAGAATTTTATATGGAGGTAGCGTCAACCCTGAGAATATCGGGGAATTTATGGAAATAGAAGAAATTGACGGAGCTTTAGTGGGCGGAGCAAGCCTAGATGTTATGAGCTTTAATGCATTAGTCAATTTCTAATTGGAGGATTTGATGAAAAAAGCGATGCTTATAATACTTGATGGATGGGGAAAGGGCAAACATTATGACGGAAATGCCATAGACATTGCAAAAACTCCCGTATATGATGACCTAATTTCGAATTATCCTAATTCATCCTTAAATGCTAGCGGACTGGCTGTTGGCCTTCCTGAAGGACAGATGGGAAATTCTGAAGTCGGACATATGAATATTGGTTCTGGAAGAATCATATATCAAGTATTGACAAAGATATCAAAAGAAATAGAAGATGGCGAATTCTATAAAAATAAAGTATTAGTCGAAGCAATTGAACATGCTAAAAAAGACGGGAAAAATCTACATTTAATGGGATTAGTCTCAGACGGCGGCGTTCATTCGATGAATACCCATCTATATGCATTATTGGAGATGTGCAAGATGCACGAATTTAAAAATGTATATGTTCACGCATTTTTAGATGGAAGAGATGTGGCTCCAGATGTAGGCAAGTCCCATATACAGGAGTTATTAGATAAGATGAGCGAAATCGGAGTTGGAGAACTTGCTACCATAAATGGAAGATATTATGCAATGGATAGGGATAAGAGATGGGATAGAACAGAAATGGCATATGATTCTATACTTCTAGGAATCGGAAGAGAAAGCGAAGATCCGGTTAATGCAGTTCAGGAATCATATGATGAAGATATCACCGATGAGTTTATAAAACCTGTAGTTATAACTAAGAATGGCAAGCCCGTTAAAACTCTTGACGATGGCGACTCGGTTATATTTTTCAATTTCAGACCCGACAGAGCTAGGCAATTGTCTCATGCGATTACAGATGTAAATTTCGATGGTTTCGATAGAAAAAAAGTAGTTGAAAATCTATATTATGCTACAATGACCGAATATGATATCACATTAACAAATGTTCATATAGCTTATCCGCCCGAGACTTTTAAAAATACATTGGGCCAATTGATTGCAAAAAAAGGAATGAAGCAGCTCAGAATTGCTGAAACTGAAAAATATGCACATGTTACTTTCTTCTTTAATGGTGGAGTGGAAATTCCAAATGAAGGAGAAGATAGGGCTTTAATTCCTTCTCCAAAAGTAGCGACATATGATTTAAAACCTGAAATGTCAGCTATTGAAGTAACAGATGAAGTTATCAAGAGGATAGAATCCGATAAATATGACCTTATTATACTGAATTTTGCTAATTCTGATATGGTCGGTCATACAGGCATAATACCGGCTGCAGTTAAGGCTGTAGAAACAGTTGACGATTGTATCGGCAGGATATTGAAAGTCGCTCCCGAGCATAATTTTACGGTCATGATAACTGCGGATCATGGAAATAGCGAGAAGATGATTGATACTGAAACAGGTGGTCCCTTCACTGCTCATACGACCAATATGGTGCCTTTTATAATGTATGGTCAGGGAGATGTGAAATTAGAAGATGGAATACTGGCTGATATTGCACCTACGATATTAGATGTGATGGGAATTGAAAAGCCGAAAGAAATGACAGGACATTCATTGATAAGGAGAGATTAATATGAGTTTAATTTTTGATGTATATGCTAGAGAAGTACTTGATTCTAGAGGAAATCCGACTATTGAAGTCGAAGTGGTAACTGAAGAAGGTGCATTTGGTAGGGCGATAGTACCATCAGGTGCCAGCACCGGAGCATTTGAAGCTGTAGAGCTAAGAGATGGAGATAAGGGAAGATATCTTGGAAAAGGTGTACAGAAAGCAGTTGAAAATGTAAATGAAATTATCGCTGAAGAAATAATAGGATGGGAAGTAACAGATCAAGTTGGAATAGACAATTATCTAATCGAATTAGACGGTTCTAAAAATAAGGGGAAACTTGGTGCAAATGCCATTTTAGGAGTATCAATCGCCGTAGCAAAAGCGGCTGCTGATGAGAATGGAATGGAATTGTATGAATATCTCGGTGGAGTAAATGCCAAAGTACTACCTGTTCCGATGATGAATATCCTAAATGGTGGAGAGCATGCAGATAATAATGTCGATATTCAGGAATTTATGATCATGCCCGTTGGAGCTAGCTCTTTTAAAGAAGCTCTCAGAATGGGATCCGAAATATTCCATAATCTAAAAGATGTACTAAAGCAAAAGGGACTGGCTACTTCTGTAGGAGATGAAGGTGGTTTTGCTCCAAATCTAAATAGCAATGAGGAAGCATTACAAACTATTGTCGAAGCCATTGAAAAAGCCGGATATAAACCAGGCGAAGAAGTTAAATTGGCTCTTGACGTAGCTGCAACTGAAATTTATGAAGATGGTAAGTACAATCTCAAGGGTGAGAACAGAGTTCTAAGTGTAGACGAGATAATCGATTACTATGAAGATTTAGTATCAAAATATCCGATAATTTCATTAGAAGATGGTCTTGATGAAGAAGATTGGGAAGGCTGGGTTAAATTATACGAAAGACTCGGCAATAAGATTCAATTGGTCGGAGATGATCTTTTCGTAACTAATACTGAAAGATTACAAAAAGGCATCGATATGGAAGTCGCTAATTCGATTTTAATAAAACTAAATCAAATTGGAACTATTACTGAGACTCTAGATGCGATTGAATTGGCTAAGAGAAATGGTTATACTTGCGTCATTTCACATAGATCAGGAGAATCAGAAGACACGACAATAGCCGATTTAGCTGTAGCTACAAATGCAGGCCAGATAAAAACAGGTGCTCCGAGCAGAACCGATAGAGTTTCCAAATACAATCAATTGATGAGAATTGAAGATTATCTATCTACAAATAGCAGATATGACGGTATCGAAACATTTTATAATCTAAAAAATAAATAATCTAGCAAATAATCTCATCGAAAGCTGACAAACCCGATTTAATTTTCGGGTTTGTTTTTTTATATTTACGATATGGAGAATTATTTAAATTCTTGCAAATGTTTACAATTTGATTAAATAGCTATATACTTTATAAACATTTTACTAAATTGCTAAAAAGGGTTAAATCTTGCTAAAAGAGGTAATTTATGGTAGAATTTCAAGGTAAAGATAATTAATCCACATCGGGAGGTGAAGTGATGAAACAATTCGTAACTATATTATTAGTTTTATCGAGTTTAGTTATAATAGCAGCGGTGCTTATGACTGAACCTAAAACAAAGGGAATGGGTTCCATATCCGGCGGGGATACTAATATATTTGGATATGGCGGTAAAAAATCAAAGGATGTTCTGCTCAATAGAGTAATAGTAGGGGCATTTGCAGTATTTATAATAACAGCTGTTTTAGTTACAGCAATTTAATAGGAGGGATTAAATGAACACAGATTTATACTTTTATATTGCTGTAGGGGCAGGTGTGCTCGCATTAGTATTTGCACTCATTAAATCTTCAGCAATAGCTAAATTGCCTGTCGGTACTGATAGGATGAAGGAAATCAGCGGATATATTCAGGAAGGTGCAATGGCATTTTTATCGAGAGAGTATAAGACTCTTTCAATATTCGTTGTCGTCGTAGCAATTATACTGGCTGTTACAATCGGAGTTAAAACAGCTATCGTATTCATATTTGGTGCTTTATTTTCCGTTGCAGCAGGTTATATAGGAATGACCGCTGCTACTAAAGCGAATGTAAGAACTGCTCAAGCAGCTAGAGATAAAGGAATGGGCGGAGCATTAGACGTAGCTTTTTCCGGCGGAGCTGTTATGGGAATGTGTGTTGTTGGACTTGGAATTATAGGTATAACTATTTCTTATTTAGTATTCAAGGATGCATCTATTGTAACAGGATTCAGTTTTGGTGCATCATCAATAGCTCTTTTCGGAAGAGTAGGTGGAGGTATTTATACTAAAGCTGCCGATGTAGGAGCTGACTTAGTTGGTAAGGTTGAAGCGGGAATTCCTGAAGACGATCCGAGAAACCCAGCTGTTATCGCAGATAATGTCGGAGATAATGTCGGTGACGTTGCTGGAATGGGAGCTGACTTATTCGAATCATATGTAGGTGCTATTCTTTCAGGTTTAACACTTGGAGTCATAGCTTACCAAGGTAGTACAAATGGAGTTGCATTTGTAATCGCCGTTTCGGCTCTTGGAGTCATCTCGTCGCTTATTGCTGTATTTACTGTAAAGGGAGACAAAGATCCTCAAAAAGCATTAAATAGAGGTACATTTGTAAGTGCAATTCTTGCAATAGTTGGTACATTTTTCTTAAGTAGAGTACTTTTAGAATCGCTTAATCCATTTATAGCTGTAGTTTCGGGAGTTGTAGTAGGACTTATTATTTCTCAATTCACTGAGTATTATACATCAGATGCAAAAAAACCAGTAAGGCAAATTGCAGAAGAATCAGAAACTGGGGCTTCTACAAATATTATATCAGGCCTTGCAGTGGGAATGAAGTCAACAACAGGACCTATTATTATCATAGCTGTCGGAATAATAGTATCATTCTTTGTTATGGGTGGTAACAATAATCCGGCACAGGGGCTTTTCGGTATAGCGATAGCTGCTATAGGAATGCTTTCTACAAGTGGAATGACAATAGCAGTAGATGCTTATGGACCAATTGCTGACAATGCCGGTGGAATTGCTGAGATGTGCGATCTTCCTGAGAGCGTTAGGGAAATCACTGATAAATTAGACTCAGTTGGAAATACAACTGCTGCTATTGGTAAGGGATTTGCGATAGGATCAGCTGCACTTACAGCTCTATCATTATTTGCTTCATATACTCAAGTAGTTGAATTAAATGCAATCAATATTGCTCAACCTGAGGTCGTAGCTGGAATGTTTATAGGCGGTATGCTACCATTCTTATTCTCAGCACTTACTATGGAAGCAGTAGGAACTGCAGCAAATGATATGATTCAGGAAGTTAGAAGACAATTTAAAGAATTCCCTGGAATCATGGAGGGAACTCAAAAGCCTGATTATAAGAGATGCGTTGATATCTCTACAGCAGCTGCTCTTAGACAGATGGTAATTCCAGGACTTTTAGCTGTAGTAGTTCCTGTAGGAATAGGATTCTTATTGGGAGCTGAAGCATTAGGTGGATTATTAGCAGGCGCATTGGTAACAGGTGTATTGATGGCCATATTTATGGCAAATGCCGGAGGTGCTTGGGATAATGCCAAGAAATATATCGAAGGCGGTACTCATGGCGGCAAGGGAAGCGACGCGCATGCAGCAGCAGTAATAGGAGATACTGTAGGAGATCCGTTTAAAGATACTTCCGGACCTTCATTAAATATCCTAATAAAGCTTATGACTGTAGTATCATTGATATTTGCTAAATTAATAATGACCTATGGTGGAATTTTATTCTAAGATTAAAATAAGGACTTGCGAAAGCGAGTCCTTTTATAATACTGATTTAAATAAATTTGCGTTTTAATTTTAAATCTCAAGATTACTAATTTAGGCGAAAATAGGGTATAATTAATACTAATAAGTTTAGAAATAATTGTTTTAAAGGAGAGCTTATGACATTAAAAGAAAAATTATTAAAATATATACAATCGCCTGAATACAAAGGTCAAACAAAAGAAGAATTGGCGGCAGCCTTCAATATAGATATTTCAGACTATAGGATGTTTTTTAAGTCATTGATAGATATGGAAAAAAATGGAACTATTTATTTATCGAAAAAAGGAAAATATCTCCTAGTTAAAAATGAAGACAATGCTCTGGTTGGGAAGATTATAGGAAATGCGGGAGGATTTGCTTTTTTTGAAAGCTCAGACGAAAATCAAGCAGATGTTTTTATACCACCCAATAAGGTAAAGGGAGCATTGCATGGAGATACTGTACTCATTAAGATAACAAAGCAGGCGGCTGATGGAATGAGATCTGAAGGTGAAGTCGTCAGGATCTTAAACGAATCAGAAGTCGAAGTTGTGGGAACTTTAGTAAAAGCGGGAAAATATTATTTTGTGGAACCCAATAATTCAAAATTTTCTCAAGATATATTTATTCATTCAGATAAATTAAAAGGGGCTAAAAACGAAGATAAGGTTGTTGCAAAGATAGTAAAGAGATCGGTAAAAGATAAAAATCCCGAAGGAATTATAGTAGAAGTTCTTGGGAATAAAAATGATGAGGGCATTGAGATCACCTCTATAGCAAGGCAATTCGGGCTTCCCTATATATTTCCTAAAAAGGTTATAGCGGAAGCAAAATCTTTACCAGATGAGGTCAGTGAATTGGATCTAAATGGAAGGACGGATATGACGGATTTGTTTACCGTTACTATAGATGGTGCTTCTGCAAAAGATTTCGACGATGCGATTTCAATAAAAAAAGAAAACGGAAATTATAAATTATTTGTCCATATTGCAGATGTGGCGAATTATGTAAGGCCGAATTCAGAGCTGGACAGGGAAGCTTATAATAGGGGGAATTCCGTCTATATGCTCGATCGAGTGATACCTATGTTGCCGGAAGAATTGTCAAATGAACTTTGCAGTTTAAAGCCTGGGGTAGTAAGGCTTAGCCATACTGTAGAAATGTCAATAGATAATAATGGAAAAGTATTGGATTACCAGTTTTATAAATCGTATATAAAGAGTGATCATAGACTTATATACGATGATGTTTCGGATTTTTTAGAAGATGATTTAGATATTTTTAAAGACGAAAAACTAAAGTCCGACTTGCAATTGATGAAACAGCTATATTCTATTCTAAAAGAAAAGAGGGATAGAAAAGGAGCGATCGAATTTAATTTGCCAGAGCCGGAGATAACCATGGGCGATAAGGGTGAAATAGTAGATATATGCAAGAGGGTAAGGAGAATATCCGACAAGATAATAGAAGAGTTTATGATAGTTACAAATGAAACTGTAGCTGCACATTTTGGTTATATGGATTATCCATTTATCTTCAGAATTCATGAAGAGCCATCCAGGGAGAGGATTAAATCTTTTGAGATGCTGATGTCAAATCTCGGCTATAGATTTAAAGGCAAGGAAATCCATTCAAAGGACTTCCAAGAGCTATTAGAGGAAGTAAAGGGGAAAAATGAAGAGAGTTTGATATCTTCGCTTCTTTTAAGATCGCTTAGAAAAGCGGTTTACAGTAGGGAACCTGATATTCACTTCGGTCTGTCATCAAATTTTTATACTCATTTTACAGCTCCCATAAGGAGATATTCAGATTTATTTATTCATAGGATATTTAAAAAAGCTGTAGAAAATAATCTCGATATGAATTATAATTTAAAACATCTCGAAAAGCTTGACGATATTGCCGAGCATGTTTCAGATACAGAGAGAAAGGCTGAAGAGGCTGAACGAGAGGTTGAAGCCATGCTCAAGATGAAATATATGAAGAAGTATATCGGAAAGAAATTCAATGGAATTATTAGCTCGCTAACTAGTTTTGGAGTATTTGTGGAATTAGAAAATACTGTTGAGGGACTGGTCCATTTCAGAGATATGAATGATGACTACTATTATTTTGACGATGAAAAATATGTAATAATAGGAGAAAAGACGAATCGAAGAATCAAATTGGGAGATTCAGTAAAAATAAAGGTAAAAGGCGTAAATGAATCAAGAAATGAAATTAATTTTGAGATAGTACGGTGGTGAAAATTTGAATAAAAGTAAAGATAAATTAATAGCGAATAATAAAAAAGCCAGACATGAATATTTTATAGAAGAGGTATTTGAAGCTGGCATAGTCTTAAAAGGCACAGAAGTGAAGTCAATTAGACAGGGTAAAGTTTCTATCAAAGAGAGTTATTGTATGATTGAGAATTTCGAAGCATTTATTTATAATATGCATATAAGTCCTTATGAACATGGAAATATTTATAATGAAGATCCAATTAGGAAGAGGAAACTTTTATTAAATAAGAGAGAAATCAAAAAAATTCATGGGAAAGTTACGACTGCTGGTTATGCTCTTGTTCCATTGAGCATAAATATAAGAGACGGTCTTGTAAAAGTGGATATCGCTATTGGAAAAGGTAAGAAATTATACGATAAAAGAGAAACTCAAGCAAAAAGAGATGCCCAAAGAAGAATAGAAAGAGCTTTAAAGCAGTATTGATGTCGCTTTAAAAGAGGTATGATATGGAAGATTTCATTTCGATAGACAGAATGCATGAAATATTAGATGAGATAGCCCAGGATATCCCTAGGGATTTCTATAAGGGATTGAGCGGGGGTATAGTCTTATTACCTGATGCAAAGCTCCATAAAGAGGCTGTTAATGATGATTTATATATAATGGGAGAATACCATAGATCGAGAATGGGTAAATATATAAAGATATACTATGGTTCTTTCAAAAAAGTTTACCCATATCTCGATGAAGCAAATTTAAAAGAAAAATTAAGACATACTTTGATTCATGAATTTACTCATCATCTGGAAGGCCTCTCGGGGCTAAAAGATTTGGAAGTAGAAGATGAGATAATGATTAATGAATATAAAAGTAGGTTTAAAGACTGAGGTGGTAAATTGAACCCGATTAGTAAATTATACGGTGGTTTCCTGCAGGGATTGGCTACATTTTTGCACGGGATTTTTGAAGTATTTATTGTAGTATTGGACTTTATAGTAGGCTTGATTGAAGGCATTAAGAGGATAATTATTTCTATCCTATTGATGGGCTGTATGTTCATATTTTTTTCGCCCTTCTTATTAGCACTTTTATTTCATCCTGCCGTCATTACATTGATTATAATATTTGTATTTTTCCCGATGTTGGGAACTAAATTCATTTCTTTCTTAAGATACTATCAATACTCTATTACAGAATTTTTATATGATAAAGCGGAGTATTATAAGACAGGTAAAAAAGTAAATGCCAATTTTGAAGACTATGGAAATGCATATCGCCGTATGCAGGAAGAGAACTATAGAAAAAGTCAGGAGCAAAAGCGAAGACAGGAAGAAGAAATGTGGCAACAGGTATTTAAAGAATTCTTTGAACAAGCTCAAAGAGGTGGCAGAGGTTATGGCGGATACGGAGGGTATACAGGTTCGCAAAATGGCGGAAATTATCAACAGCCTTTAAGCCAGTTTAAGACGAAATTTGAGCAGGCATGTAATACTCTTGAAGTGCCATATGATTCGGATGTTTATAAAATTAAATTAGCTTATAGGAAAATGGCTAAGAGATATCATCCGGATTTAAATCATGAACCCGGTGCGACAGAGAAATTCCAAGAAATAAATGCCGCATTTGAATTTTTAACGGAAGAAAATATCAATAGGTATAAACAGTTGACGAATAATTAGGCATCTTAAATAAAAAAGGAAGTAAATTATGGGTACAGATACTATAAAATGTCCAAATTGCGGTGGACCATTACATTTTGAACCTGAAATACAAAAAAATAAATGCGACTATTGCCTTAGTACTTTTACAAATAAGGAATTGGAAGATTTGACTTCAGATATCGAAGATAAGCTCGACAAAGAGTCTGAAAAAAAGGAAACAATATCTGATAATTTAAATCCTGAAGAACATCTTGCCGAATATAAATGCGATAGCTGTGGCGCTGAAGTCGTTACAGAAGAGACGACGGCAACCACTTTTTGCTATTATTGCCATAATCCCGTTATATTGACAGATAGGATTACAGGCGAGTTTAGGCCGGATAAGGTAATCCCATTTGCATTTAGTCGAGAAGAGGCCATCAATAAATTTACAGAATGGGCAAAGAGATATAAATATGTACCAAAATCATTTTACAGTTCATCTCAATTGGAAAAAATGACGGGTATATATATACCTTATTGGCTTGCCTATTCAGAGGCCGATGTCGATTTTGAAGGTGTCGGAACTAATATAAATGTAAGTTCAAGAGGAGATATAAAGTACACAGAATATAATGATTACAATATAATGCGAAAGGGAAAGGTAAATATAAATGGAATTCCCAAGATAGCATTGAGAAAGATAGATCACGACTTGCTAATGTCTATCGATAACTACGATCAGACAAAGGCTGTAGATTTTAATATTTCTTATTTAAATGGATTCTTCTCGGAAAAATACGATATAGAAAAGTCGGATTTAGAAGAATCTGTAGAGAATAGTGCACAGCAATATGCTGAAAGGATTGCGAAAAGTGATTTAAGTCAATATGATAGATTAAATTTGACTAAAGAAGAGGTTAAGGCAAGGCTCACAGGCTGGTCATATATACTGCTGCCGGTTTGGATTCTAACATATATATATGAAGATAAGATATATATTTACGCAGTAAATGGACAGAATGGAGAGTCTTTCGGAGAGCTTCCATTGGACAAGAAGAGATTATCTATAAATTCGATTTTGATAGCGGCTGTCATACTTATTATCCTGATTATAGGAGGCGCTTTAATATGGTAAGACTCAGAAAATTTATTATATTATTTCTATTTATTTTATTAATTATGCCGGCAAATGCAGCAAATAATAAGGTTATAGACAATGCTGGATTATTTTCTAATGATGAATTAAATCAGCTTGAAGAAAAATGTCAGAGATTGAGTAAAAAATACGATATGGATTTTGCTATAGCTACTACTGACGATACTAAAGGCCTCAATACCATGATGTATACAGAAAAATTCTATGAAGATAATGGATATGGATTAAATGGCGATGGAATAATCATAATGTATGATATGCAGAATAGAGAAATTTTTATAAATACAGAAGGAAAGGCAATTGAGAAAATTGATGATGCTAAGATTGAAAAACTTTTAGACATTGTTTTTGACAATGGCCTTCAAAGTGGTGATTTCTATAATTCGGCTGATGCATATTTAGATAAAGCGGAAAAATACATAAGGGGAAATTATATATCTCTAGTAGATATCGGCATTGGCGCTGTTGGTGCGATAGGTGCCGGAGGCGGTTATTTTAGCAGAAATAAAGCAAAATACTCAAATAAAAGATCTCCTAAATCTTTTCCGTATATGAATAACTCCATATCGAGTTTTCCACTAATCGCAGATGAACTGATTAATAGCAGGACAGAGACGACAAGAATACCTAGAAATGTAGTATCCACCGGCGGTGGAAGTGGAGGGACGTCGACAAGAAGTTCTTCTACGGGAAGTGGTAGGACATATGGTGGAGGAGGTCGTAAATTTTAATGAGGATTCAAAATGCAGATTTATTTGTATTTAGTCCGACCGGTAGCACCTTAAAATTGTCGAGGGCATTTATAAAAAAATTTGAGGGATATAGAATCAATGATCTTACGACAAAAAAAGCTCCTAGAGATTATATGGCTGAAGAAGATTCGCTAGCCGTTTTTGCATTTCCAGTATATGCCGGAAGAGTTCCGGAAATATTTGTTAAGAGAATTAAAAATATTCACTCGAATAGGGCTCATGCTGTAATAATTGGAGTTTATGGCAATAGGGCTTTCGACGATTCCTTATTGGAGATGAAAGATATCTTAGAGGAAAAGAATTTTAATGTAGTTGCAGCATCTGCTTTTTTAGCTCAACATAGCTATACAGATAAAGTTGCCGGCGGAAGACCTGATAATATAGATATGGAGATTATGGAAGATTTTTCTGAAGATATAGTTGATTTGCTTCAAAATACAGATGCTGATGCAGGATTTCAATTAGATCTTCCGGGCAATAGACCTTATAGACAGGGAATAGGAAAGAGTGAAGATGCACCTTATCCTGGAGAGGGATGTATTTCCTGCGGTGTTTGTGCCATGGTATGTCCAGTACATATAATCGAAGCTGACGGAAAGATGCCTGAAAAGAATATTCCTTATTGTTTGCATTGCTTAGCCTGTGTAAAAAGATGCCCGATGCAGGTAAGAGTAATCCATTCTGATAGCATAGATGGATTTAAGAAATATTTGATAGATAATTTTTCAGAGATATATAAAAAACCGGATTTATTTATCGGTAAAGTTCTAAATAGTTGAAAATATATATTCATTTATGATATTATTAATAGCGACCATAAAATTTGGTCGTCTGAGAATGTATGAAACTCATACATCGAGTAGGGAGGAATGAATTTAATGGATCCTGATTCTGGACCCGCATTATATATGCAATTATTGTTAATACTTGTACTTACTATGATAAATGCATTTTTTGCCGCTGCAGAAATGGCAATGATAGCAGTGGATAGAAATAAATTGCTTGATAAGGCTGATCATGGGAATAAAAAAGCCATCCTGATATTAAAATTGAGAAAAGAACAGTCCAGATTTTTATCGACAATACAAGTCGGAATTACTCTAGCCGGTTTCTTTTCATCCGCATATGCCGCTACAGGTATATCCGGTAGACTAGGAGCTTATTTTGGAAGAGTGGGAGTAATATATTCAGAGAGATTAGCTCTAGTAATAGTGACTATTCTACTTTCTTTTTTTACCTTGGTATTCGGAGAATTGGTCCCGAAAAGAGTGGCTTTACAATCAGCTGAAAAATTTGCCTTGTTTTCAGTGGGAACGATTAATTTATTTGCTAAGATAACTAAACCATTTGTCGCATTATTATCAGTATCTACAAATTTTATACTTAAACTTTTAGGGATAAGTTTGGAAGGTGTAGAGGAAAAAGTGACGATGGAAGATTTAAAGGCGATAGTAAGTGTTGGACAAGAACAAGGAGTAATAAATCCTGTAGAAAAAGTTATGATAGATTCGATCATAGTATTTGATGATAAATTTGCCGAAGAGATAATGACTGCGAGGACGGAAGTATTCATGATAGATGTGAATAATCCGATTGAAGACTATTTAGACGAATTGATGCGCCTTCAGTATTCTCGTATTCCCGTATATGAGGACAATGTCGACAATATAATAGGAATATTATATGTCAAGGATTTATTTAAATCGACATTTCAGGATGGATTAAAATCCGTAGATCTAAGGACTATTATCAGACCGGCTTATTTTGTGCCTGAAAGAAAAAATATAAATGATTTATTTTTGGATTTAAAGGCGTCTAGAAATCATATCGCTATACTGATAGATGAATATGGCGGCTTCTCGGGTATAGTAACTATGGAAGACTTGATAGAAGAGATAGTTGGGGATATTGATGATGAATACGACCACGATGACCCTGATATAACACAAATCAATGCGAGATCTTTTTTAGTAAAGGGATCTGTATCTATTAAGGATCTCAATATAAGGCTCGATTTAAAATTGGATGAGGAGACGGAAGACTATGATTCTGTAGGTGGATTGATGATTACAGAACTCGGATATATACCGGAATCCGGAGATAATTCGAGTGTAAAAAAGGATGGAATTACATTTACCATAGTAGAAGTCGATGATAATAGAATCCAAAAAGCAAGAGTTGATTTGCCTGAAAAATCAGAAAATATAATTGAAGATTGACTATTAGATTAAAGACAAACCTTTAGGTTTGTCTTTTTTTATAAGCAATGCTTCCATAAATAGTGTATTAATTCATTTTGAAATATTGAATGAAATTTATATGGATTTATAAATATAATTCGTCCTGATTTTGATATTGTGATTTTATTGATGCTCATTAGAATCAATTGATATGATTTTAGGTGTAGATAGAAATTGTATTATTTAAGAAAAAGATTTGATTATATTTAATGATATGCAATTTTTAAAAATATCCTTTTGACTAAGGTTTTTTGTATTTATAATAGGATTTTATGCTTAATAATTATCTATTCTGATCATATTTAAAAATATGAAATATTAGTATTTAGATAAGGGGAGTTTGAATTAATAATAGCCTAAATCAAAATTTAGAGATGATTATCAGAGAATGAATAATTTGGTAGGACAGAAGGATATAGGAGAAAGAAATTAAGATAGAGATTTATGCTTCAGATAATCGCTTATCTACTGAAAATCCGCATTGAATAGAGATATTAGAATATTATATTTAAAATTCTAAATGATAAAATGAGATAAAATTGGAAACAAATAAAACATATAAAGGGACGTAAATTGATGAATAGAAAGATTTTTCTGTATAC
The DNA here is from genome assembly GCA_030537815.1 of Tissierellia bacterium. Classification (GTDB taxonomy): domain Bacteria; phylum Bacillota; class Clostridia; order Tissierellales; family Peptoniphilaceae; genus Microaceticoccus. The sequence continues at coordinate 27,605 of JAUNVF010000009.1, forward strand.
TCTTTGTAGTCACAGCTATTTCTATTTATTCCTCGGTTTTTTGAGGATTTAAATCTATTGATCATATTCTATGGATTGGCGTTGCAATTTTATTAATATCTGCTGTCATCATGAGTAAAGATTATTTGTGGGGCAGTTTTTTTGGAATTGGAATCGGAATTAAATTAATATATGAGTATGCGAGAAACAGGTCAAGTGATAGATGCTGAAAGACCAGCGGGTATAGTAATTCGTCTTTATTTCTTATATTGTGGAATAAGATTGTATAGAAATAAGAAATTAGAAAATTCACGATGAGCAATTTAATCATTTATAATATGAGAATATAAATGTCTATCTAAATCTCTGGAATATGGAAAGCTATTTAATCCTCCAGCTCATTAATTTAATGAAATTTCTGTGCCTACCAATTCATAACCGATTTCAAATCTTAGAAAAGATTTGCGATTTGATTTATAGCTAATAAATAATTTATATAACATCTGATCGATATTTTTAAAAATCATATCCGGCAGCTGATTGAAAGCTTTGTCTATAGATAATTGTTGATAATCGATAAATTCATGATATCTATGATTTATCAAAGAGAGTAATATAGAAATACAAATAAATTTCTTATAATTTAAAATTTTAATAAGGAAAAATGACAAACGAGAATAAGCGATTATAAAAAATTACTGATCGCTTTTTTTATACTTAAAATTAATTTTAAAAAGATTATAAATATGAAAATGATAGGAAATGATATTTTTTGTAAATAAATGACTTATACATTGAGATATCTTGACTTAAAATTAGTTAAGCTATAATATATATTAAAGCTTAACTAATTTGGAGGGAAATATGGATTTAAGACATTCGTTGAATAATTTTTATTATAGCACGGCTTTATGTGACTTGCGACTTATGAATGCGAAGTATTTAAGTGAAAATATAACTTATAATAGTCTTCTATATCTAGAATTGATATACTGCATGGATGGGAAATGTACAGCATCACAGATTGCGGATCTACTTTATATTTCTAAACCGGCTGTTAGTTTAAAGATAAATGAATTGATAAAACAAGGTCTTGTCAATAAAAAAGTTAATCCAAAAGATAATAGACAAAATCTTCTGTCCTTAAATAATGATAAAGTACCACAGTATAAGATTTACAAGCATCAGGACAGCTTAGCTGTAAAGAGAATTGAAGAGAAATTTTCAAAAGAGGATATAGAAAAATTTTGTGAGATGCTCGATATTATAACAGAAATAAATTATGAGGAGATAAATGATTGAAATGGAGAATGTTAAAAAAAGTAATTTTATAGTGGGTCCAATACTTCCAACATTAATGAAATTCGCAATGCCCATATTGCTTGCTTTGTTTATTCAGGCCCTATATGGTGCCGTAGATCTATGGGTTGTTGGGAAATATTGCGGGTCTGCGGATGTGTCTGCAGTTGCAACTGGAAGTCAAACCATGCTCATTATAACAGGGGCATTGACAGGGCTGGCAGTCGGAGTGACAGTATTTTTAGCTTTAAAATATGGAGAAGGTGAATATGAAAAAGCTGCAGATACAATAGGAACATCTATATTATTATTTTTGGGAATAAGCATTGTATTGACAATCATAATGGTGATAGCTGCACCTAAAATCGCTTTGGTAATGAATGCACCTCCTGCGGCCATGGAAAAGACGATCAAGTATATTCTGATTTGCTCGTCAGGAATTGTATTTATCACCGGCTACAATCTTTTAGCTGCGATATTCAGAGGTCTCGGAAATTCAAATCTCCCTCTACTATTCGTATTGATAGCATGTTTTTTTAATATATTGGGAGATATTGTTTTGGTAAAATATTTACATATGGACGCTGCCGGAACGGCAATCGCAACTATTTTTGCTCAAGCTATGAGCGTATTGATGTCCTTTTTTGTAATCTTAAAACAGGGTTTTCCATTTCCTTTTTCTAAGAAAAATTTGAAGTTTAAATTCTCCATAGCTAAAACTGTAGTAAAATTGGGATTCCCAATCGCTTTTCAGGATATGTGCAATGAGATTTCTTTTTTAGTTTTAATAGGAATAGTTAATTCACTTGGGCTTATTGAGTCTGCAGGAGTAGGGATTGCAGAGAGAATTGTAATGTTTATGCTATTGATACCAGTTGCATATATGTCGTCTATATCCGCATTTGTCGCACAAAATATTGGAGCAGGTGAAAAGGAAAGGGCGAAGAGATCTCTATGGGTCGGGATGTCAACGGCTGTTATCTTAGGAGGAATCAGTTCTTATCTATCATTTTTTCATGGAGATAAGATATCTATGATTTTTAGCCAGGATGCGGAAGTAATAAAAGCTTCGGCAACTTTTTTAAAAGCCACATCGATAGAATGTTTTATATTATCTATTGCATATTGTTTTACCGGATACTTTAATGGTTTAGGTAGGACTACTTTTGTCATGGTTCAGGGATTGATAGCCACCTATGCTGTTAGAATACCTTATGCATATCTAGCGAGGAGGCAGCCGGTCCCCTCTCTATTTAATATAGGATTTTCTGCGGTTGCAGCCGCTCTTTTCACTCTAATAGTCTGCATTGTATACTATCATAGAAAAGCAAAGGAAATATAATAGGACCGTCTTTCGACGGCCCTATTTATATTTTTCTAAAACATCATTTGCTGCCAGCATTATTTCATTTTTTATTTCATAATATAAATTTAGTATATCCTCACCTTTTTTTGTGAGCTTTGAACCTTTAGATCCGGGGTATCTCTCAATAAGCTTATATCCTAACATCTCCTCTGATTCCTTGATGATTGTCCAAGCCTTGCTATAAGCCATATTCATATTCTTAGTTGCTTGATTAAGAGAGCCGGTTTCCTTTATGCCTTCGAGTAGATAGGCTATTCCAGGTCCAAAACTTCCCTGATTATTTTTATCATTAGATGAGAGTATCACTTTTACCGAAACTTTTAATTCTTCCATTATACCCCCTTATCAATAGATAAATAGTTCTTTTCCATCCTTATTCTCAATTTGATCTGAATATTCTGAAGGTATAGTGATTATTTCTGAATAGCCATCTGAAATGAATCTTTCTTCAGGATTATGGTCGAAGTATTCGAGCCAGTCGTATATACCGACACCGTCAACCATCATCTCACTCGCCCTTATCCTATGGATTGCATGAGCGTCGAATTCTTTTGAGTAAGGAGACAGATACGGATCCCAACCTACATTTAAGACGGCTATATTTTCGTATTCCATGCCATCATAAATGCCTTTAAAAATTTGTGCTTCAGCTTCAGGATCTTCCGGTCTAGAACCAAATGGAAGAGCGATAGTATTGACTACATAGTCTGAATCAATAAGTGAATTAAGGTATTTGGCTTGATGTCCTACTTCGTAATTGACTTCATCAGGGCTCATACTAGTCAAATCAGGATGATTTACTGTATGATTGCCGACATCCATATTATTATTTATTAAGAAGTTAATTTTTTCTCTTTCTTGACCAGTTACTCTAAAAGGAATTTCACCATTACCAAAGAATGAGCAATAGGGTATTATATCGGGATATTCTTTTCCAAATTCTAAAAGTATTCCCACAGCACAGTCTGGATCGATTGAACCATCAGCTAAATACCTGAAATTATTTTCGTTGGAATCATCAAATGTCAAGACATAGGGGGTCTTACCTGCCGGAGTATGTATATTTCCACTCACATAGTCTTTTAAACTTATCGGAATATATCCCTTTTCGTGAAGATATCTCAAATCTTTTCTAAAATTTTCAGGGGTTCGAACCCATTCGTCTTCCGGTTCTCCGATATTATGGTACATCAATACCATTATTTTACCTGCTTCATTGGGATTGAGCGATAGATCTATATTTTTAATGAGCTCATCTTCAGATTTAGTTTCTTCAACTTCTTTATCTGATGAATTCTGATTCGGATTTGATTCAGCAGATTTTTCATTTGATTCATTTTCTTCTATTTTTTTCTCATCTCTGTTTTCGGATATAATTTTTTCTTCATTAGTTTCGGTTTTATCTTTATCATGACCGCAACCGGTAAAAGCTAAAATTAAAACGAGTAGTAATAATCTCTTCAATTCTTACCTCCATATAATAATTAGATATTGATTAGAAGCCTATTCAAAATTAAAATATTGTGAGAATTTAATTTTTAAAAGATTAAAGATATTAATTGATTATAATATGATAGACCAACTGTATCTACCTTTGTAATAGACTCAAAAGTAATTATATCATATTTAAATATAAATGTCTGTCAAATGGAGCATACCGACGCAGTATGATAAAAACTTATACACTTTAATCTGAATATGTAAATATTTGACTATTATTTATTAAAATACTTGACAATTTGAGGAGTAGGTTATATACTTTAGTAAAGCGTTGTGCATGATGCATCGCAAAAATTCTTATGGAGGTATAATATGGATTATAAGAAATATCCCGCTGAACCGTATAGAGTCAAGGTCGTTGAAACTGTAAAGATGGTTGACAGAGAAGAGAGAGAGAGGGTAATCAAAGAGTCAGGATATAATACTTTTTTACTACCTTCTGAAGACGTTTTCATAGATTTACTTACAGATAGTGGTACAAATGCAATGTCTGATAATCAATGGGCGGGTATGATGGTAGGAGATGAGGCTTATGCCGGAAGCAGGAATTTTAAACATCTCGAAGAAACTGTTCAGGATATATTCGGTTTCAAACATATCGTGCCTACACATCAGGGTCGTGGAGCAGAAAATATACTTTCAAAAATTGCTATTAAACCGGGTCAATATGTTCCGGGAAATATGTACTTTACTACAACCAGATTCCATCAAGAAGCAAATGGCGGTGTTTTTGTAGATATAATAAGAGATGAAGCTCATGATGCAGGACTTAATATTCCATTTAAAGGTAATATCGATATCGAGAAATTAGAAAAAGTTATAGAAGAAAAGGGAGCAGAGAATATAGCATATGTCTGTCTCGCAGTAACAGTAAATCTCGCCGGGGGACAACCTGTTTCTATGAAAAATATGAAAGAAGTTAGAGAGTTGACCTCCAAGCATGGAATTAAAGTTTTCTTTGATGCGACAAGATGCGTTGAAAATGCATATTTTATAAAAGAGCAGGAAGAAGGATATGCGGATAAGAGTATTAAAGAGATAGTCAGAGAAATGTTTAGCTATGCTGACGGAGCGACTATGTCGGGTAAAAAAGATTGCATTGTCAATATCGGTGGATTTTTAGCTATGAATGATGAGGAATTATTCTTGAAGGCTAAAGAGCTTGTCGTGGTATTTGAAGGAATGCCTTCATATGGTGGAATGGCAGGAAGAGATATGGAAGCTATGGCTATCGGACTCCAAGAGGCTATGCAATTTGAGTATATAGAACATAGAGTACTTCAAGTCAGATATCTTGGAGAACTTTTAAAAGAAGCAGGCGTGCCGATTATAGAGCCTGTCGGTGGACATGCGGTATTCCTTGATGCAAGGAGATTCTGTCCTCATCTAGACCAGGATGAATTCCCAGCTCAATCCTTAGCCGCTTCTCTATTCGTGGAATCAGGAGTGAGATCCATGGAAAGAGGAATTGTATCTGCAGGAAGAGATATAAAAACGGGAGAAAATCATAAACCAAAATTAGAAACTGTCAGACTGACAATTCCAAGAAGGGTTTATACTTATAAGCATATGGATATAGTTGCTGATGCGGTTATTAAATTATATCAGCATAAAGAAGATATAAAACCATTGAGATTCACATATGAACCAAAGCAATTGAGGTTTTTCACAGCCAGATTTGAACCTTATGATAAATAAAGAAAAGAGCATGCTGGGTCATGCTCTTTTTATTTTTATCAAAATAAAAGAAAGATATTGATTAGATAATAGATTAAATATGATTTAAAATTAACTAATTCAAATGAATCTAGAATAATTTTAATAAAATATAATTTGGTGTATAATTATCATAAATGCTTATCGTAATTAAGTTTAAGGAGGCTTTATGAATAAATACGATTTCGGTAATTGGATTCCAAAAAGATTTTTGAAAAGATCTTATATGCGAATCGCAATCATTTATATATTGGCTTTCGTGTCCAATCATTTTTCATTAAAAGTCTTGAGCTTATTATTTTTAATGATTGGATCGGCATATCTTTTGTTTATGATTTATATGACCATATGCCATTATTTATTTTCATATGATGGCAAAAAAATTATGGAAAAAATACATGAATATATAATATCCAAATTACCTAAAGATTTAAATGGAATTGCAATCGATATAGGTTGCGGTTCGGGAGCATTGGCTATAAAATTAAAAGAGAGATACGGAGATCTAGACATCATAGGCATAGATTATTGGGGAGATGAATGGGATTATAAACTCAAACAATCTCAAAATAATGCGGAACTTGCGGGTTTTAATATAGATTTTAGAAAGGGAGATGCTTCCGACCTTGAATTTGATGACGATTTTTTTGATTTGACCATAAGTAATTTTGTCTTTCATGAAGTAAAATCGGTCGATGACAAAAATGAATTGATAAAAGAAGCTATCAGGGTTACAAAAAAAGGAGGCTATTTCTTATATCATGATTTATTTGAAAATGAGAAGATTTATCCCGATATTGAAAGATTTTTAGATGAACTTAAAAGAGATGTCGAGGAAATTATTTATATTAAAAATACTGAGAGAATTATAGGACTGCCGTCGATACTTCTGACGCCTTTAATGCTTTCCGGCCTCGGTTTAATTTACGGCAAAAAATAAGGAGATTATATGAATTTAAAAGATATTTTAAAGAAAGTCGATCACACATTGCTATCACCGGTTTCTTCATGGGATGATATTAAAGAATTGATAAAGGATGCAAAAAAATATGAAACTGCTTCTGTCTGCATAGCACCATCTTTCGTAAAAAAGGCGAGAGAATTTGACGATGATATAAAGATATGTACTGTTATAGGATTCCCACTCGGCTATCAAACGACTGAAACTAAGGTTTTTGAAACAAAAGATGCTATAAAAAATGGTGCTGATGAAATCGATATGGTCATAAATATCGGTAGAGTCGGAGAAGATTATGAATATATTTTGAATGAAATTATTGCCATAAAAAAGGTATGTGAAGATAAAATATTAAAAGTAATAATTGAAACGGCATATCTTAGCGAGAAAGAAAAGATGGAATTATGCGATATAGTTTCAAAATCAGGCGCTGATTATATTAAGACATCGACCGGATTTGCTGAATCCGGAGCAAAATTAGAAGATATAATATTATTTAAGGATCATTTAAATTCACGAGTAAAGATAAAAGCTGCCGGTGGAATTTCTTCTGTAAAAGACGCAGAAGACTTTATAAATGCTGGAGCTGAAAGACTCGGAACAAGCAGATTAGTCAAGATAGCAAAGGGAATTGAAAATGAATCAGGATATTAAAAAGCTCATAGATATATGTACAGAAAATCAAAGATTTTCTTATGCACCTTATTCGCAATTTATAGTTTCAGCAGTTTTGGAGACAAAGTCGGGAGAAATATTTACAGGAGTAAATATAGAAAATGCAGCTTATACCCCTACAAATTGCGCAGAGAGAACGGCGATTTTCAAAGCTGTAAGTGAAGGATATAGGGATTTTAAGAGAATCCTCGTCATGGGAGGACCAGATTTTAAATGCGATGAATTTATATATCCATGTGGGGTGTGCAGACAAGTTATGGCTGAATTTGATTTAAGTAATGATATGGAAATAATCTCAGCGAAATCGGATTATTCGTATATGATTTACTCTCTTGGCGAATTATTTCCATACGGATTTGGAGCGGAGGATTTAAAATAGAATGCGCATATATGATATTATCGAAAAGAAAAAAAGAGGAATTGAATTAAATAAGCCGGAGATAGATTATATAGTGAATGGATACTTAATTGGAGATATCCCCGATTATCAAATGTCTGCATTTTTGATGGCCATTTACTTTCAAGGAATGACTGATGAAGAATTATCTAATCTAACTTTCGCAATGCGTGATTCAGGTGACATAATAGACCTTAGTCCGATTAAAGGCGTAGTTGTAGATAAACATTCTACTGGTGGAGTTGGAGATAAGACGACGCTCATAGTGGCTGCAATTGCAGCATCTTTTGGCGTTAAAGTCTGTAAGATGTCGGGTAGGGGACTGGGACATACAGGGGGAACTGTAGATAAGATGGACTCTATCCCCGGTATGAGAACAGATATACCCAATGAAGAGGTTTTTGAGATCGTAAATGATATCGGTCTTTGTGTAATTGGACAAACGGGAAATCTGGCTCCTGCAGATAAAAAAATTTATGCCCTTAGAGATGTCACTGCTACTGTTGACAGTATACCTCTAATAGCGGCATCGATAATGAGTAAAAAATTGGCGGCTGGATCCGATGCCATAGTATTGGATGTCAAGATGGGAAGTGGAGCCTTTATGAAGTCTCAGGAGGATGCGAGGAATCTTGCCGAGATGATGGTTAAAATTGGAAATTCGGCAGGAAAGAAGACAGTGGCATTGATAACTGATATGGATATTCCTCTAGGAAGGGCGATTGGAAATCGTATAGAGATAAAAGAAATTATTGAAACTCTAAAAGGTTCAGGTCCAAAAGATTTAGAGGAGCTTTCGATTGAATTGGCATCGCAAATGATAAAATTATCCGGTTTATATGAGAGTGAAGATATTAGATCCATGGCTAGAGAAAGCCTACAGAATGGAAAGGCATATGAGAAATTTATCGAGATGCTCAAAGCTCAAGGTGCGGATATAGATTTTGTAAAAAAATTGGATGAATTTACTAAAGCGGATTTTTCAAAAAAAGTAATATCAGATAAATCGGGAATGATAACTGAGATGGATACTGAGAAAATAGGGATAGCCGCATCTGTTCTAGGTGCGGGGAGACTCAAAATCGGAGACGATATCGACTATATGGCAGGAATAAAAATAATATTTAAAAAGGGAGATATTATAAATAAAGGGGATATTTTAGCTGAAATTTATTCTAGCGATTCGACCAAATTAAAGGAAGCTGAAGAGATAATCTCAAAATCCTATAAATTCGACACTGAATTAAAAGAATATCCACTTATTATCGATATCATAAATTAGATATTTAATTTTAAAGCAATAAAAGCCCAAATTGGGCTTTTTTCAATTTCTACGATATTTTCTTAATTTCTTACCTTTGATTTTTATATTTCTGACTAAATTGTCAAAAGCAGGCTTCCTTGATCCCGGCTTATAATTACTTAGTACTTCATCATATAGTTTGGAAACTTTTAAACCGAAATTATAAGTATTGAATTTTTCACTGCTGTCTTTTGCATTTTTTGAAAATTCAAATCTCATATCATCATTTTTTAAGAGCTTTTTAACTGATTCGACAAATTCAGCTTCATTTTTATATAAGAATCCATTATATCCTTCTTCTATGACACCTTGTATAGCATCATCTTTTCTACATACTTCAGGGAGTCCATTAGCAAGAGCTTCAATATATGTTAGCCCTTGAGTTTCACTTATAGAAGCTGATATGAAAATATCTCCGAGTCTGTAGTAATCTATAATATTGTCGGGCTTAATCATTCCTGTAAAATATATATCCTCAATTTCTTTTGATTCTACATATGCTTTTAGCTTTTCTAGATAAGGTCCGTCTCCTACAATTACAAAACTAATATCATCGCATACTTTTTTTAATATCTTAAAATTATCTACGAGTTCAGAAAGGTTTTTTTCTTCAGCCACCCTACCGATATTGATCAATATCTTATGATCAAGTGGAATTTTAAGGGATTTCTTTATATCGATTATCTTTTCTTCTGGAACTTCCTTATTGTATTTTTCTAAATCTATACCTGTGGGGATGACTTTTATATTTTCATTTAAGTCATAACTCAAAAGTGTGTTTTTGACTTTTTGAGTTGGGGCAATGACGGTCTCAGCATTTTTTAATCTAAATCTCATTACATTTCTAACTATCGATTTGCCGACCTTCTCATTCAAAAACAAATATTTTGTATAGTATTCATAGAGAGTATGATAGGTATGGACGAGTGGAGCTCCCGTTTTCTTGGCAATTCTATAAGCAAAGCTATAAGTGAAAAATTCACATTGGCTATGTATTATATCGGGCTTCCAATCTATTAATACATCAAGCACACTGCTATTGAATGCAAGTGTTGCCCTAACATCAGGATAAACTTTAAATCCAAATGACCTAACAAAATAATAATCTCCATCTATATAAGAATGATCCGAATCGGACAGGGTAAGTATCTTAACATCATGACCTTGCTTTTTTAATTCCTTGTATAGGTTCATAAAAGATACGACTACGCCATTGACTGCCGGAGCAAACCAATCCGATGTCAGTAAAATTTTCATTGTCACACCTCCATTGTATATACTATTCTACCATATATATCTATCTTTTATAGAATATTATGATTACAAAATTGTAAGATGGATATAATCATAATAAACTTTTATAATATAATTATATAATTTGATTGGAGGGGTATTATGAAATGGAAAGGAAGAAGACAGAGTTCTAATGTCGAAGATAGAAGGGGAATGAGACCTTCAGGACCTAGAATGAAAAGGGGAATGGGCCTTGGAGGCGGTGGGATGAAACTTGGAGGAGGAACACTCCTCATACTTCTATTATTGCTTTTACTAAATGGCGGTGATCTAGGATCTTTGCTGGATGGTGGAACTCCGGTTCAGAATACTAATGTAAATTACGAACATCAGGAGGAATTAAAAGCATTTACTTCGACTGTCATGGCGGATTTAGAAGATTTTTGGTCGGAGACATTTGAGAGAGAAGGAAGAAAGTACCATTATCCAACCCTAGTTCTTTATTCCGGAGCGGTCGATACTGCATGTGGATCAGCAACTTCAGATGTCGGTCCTTTTTACTGTAGCGGAGATAAAAAGGTGTATATAGATTTGAGTTTTTATGAAAAATTGAAAAGGGATTTTGATGCACCAGGTGATTTTGCCTTTGCATATGTTCTCGCTCATGAGGTTGGTCATCATGTTCAGAATGAACTAGGAATACTTGAGCAGGTCCATTCACTTAGGCAAAAATTGAGTAAAAAAGAATATAATGAATTTTCAGTTCGATTAGAATTACAGGCAGATTATTTTGCCGGAGTTTTTGCCAGATATGTTCAAGGCCAGGGCTATTTAGAAGAAGGAGATATAGAAGAAGCAATGAATGCTGCATCTGCAGTTGGAGACGACACCATACAAAAAAAGATAATAGGTAAAATAAATCCTGACTCATTTACACATGGAACGAGCGAGCAGAGAATGAAATGGTTTATGAAAGGATTTAAAAATGGAACTATCGAAGGCGGTGATACTTTTAACACAAATGATTTATAAATGAAAGACAGCTCGAGCTGTCTTTTTTAATATCTTGATATCAGAGATTTTTAAATTTAAATTGCAAATCAAGAATTAAATAATTATTAAAGCTGATAAATTTATCTTCATATGATAAAAAAGATTTGCAAATATAGATTTTACATGATACAATACATACACCCGGTGGGGGTGCTAAGGAGGTATTATGAAATCAGAATTTGATATAAGAGGAATGACTTGTTCAGCTTGTTCACAGCATGTAGAAAAAGCGGTGTCCAATTTGGAAGCCGTTACGAAAGTATCAGTTAATCTATTATCCAATACTATGAATGTAGAATATGACGGAGATAAAATTAATGAATTAGATATAATCGATGCTGTCGATAAAGCTGGTTATCAGGCAATTTCAAGAGATAAAAAGACTTTGGTTTCAAAAGACAATTCAGATGATGAGATATCAAAGGAAAATAAGGACATGAAATTCAGGCTTATCGTATCCTTTTTATTTATGATACCCTTGATGTATATAGCTATGGGAGATATGGTCGGTCTTCCCGTACCGAATATATTTAAAGGTCCTGAAAATAGTGTCATCTTTGCATTTACTCAAATGCTAATGACATTGCCGATAATATATGTGAACAGAAAATACTATATAAATGGATTTAAATCTTTGATTAGAAAGAGTCCGAATATGGATTCTCTGATAGCGATTGGTTCGAGCGCAGCTTTTCTATACGGTCTTTTCGTCATTTACAAATTGGCTTTTGGCTTGGGGCATGGATACCAAGATATCGTTCATAAATATATGCATAGCTTGTATTTTGAATCCGCTGCTATGATACTTGCTTTGATAACATTGGGCAAATATCTAGAGGCTAAATCAAAGGGGAAGACTACAGATGCGATTAAGAAATTGATGGATTTATCTCCTAAAAAAGCTATTAGACTGGAAGATGGAAGAGAAGTAGAAATTGATATAGAAGAGGTTAGACTTGGTGATATACTCGTAGTAAGGCCTGGATCATCGATTCCTGTTGATGGAAAGGTTGTAGATGGTAAGGGATCTGTCGATACATCTGCAATAACCGGTGAGAGCATCCCTGTCGAGGTTTTTGAAGGTGACGAAGTTATCGGCTCTACAATATTACAATTGGGATCTTTGAAAATCGAGGCAGAAAAAATAGGAGAAGATACAACATTATCTAAAATCATAAAATTGGTTCAAGATGCAAATGCTACTAAGGCGCCCATTTCAAAATTGGCTGACAAGATAGCGGCAATTTTCGTACCAGTGGTAATCTCGATTTCTATATTGGCCACTATTATTTGGCTCATAACGGGATCTGGATTTGAATTTGCATTAACTATTGGAATTTCAATACTCGTAATTTCTTGCCCCTGTGCCCTTGGCCTTGCAACTCCAGTCGCTATCATGGTTGGAACAGGTAAGGGTGCTAGCAATGGAATACTGATTAAATCGGCTGAAGCCCTTGAGACTCTCCATGAAGTTGGTGCCATAGTCTTAGATAAAACCGGTACGATTACAATTGGAAGGCCTGAGGTTACCGATATAATAAATATGAGTGAAAAGAGTGATGAAGAATTCATAGCTATAGCGAAAGCTATCGAATCTCCTTCGGAACATCCTTTGAGCTTGGCGATTAAAAACTTGGATAGAGGCGATGATAAGGAATTAAAAGTCAAGAATTTTACAAATCATCTTGGAAAGGGAATCGAAGGTACGATAGACGGTATTTTATATCATGCTGGCAATTTAAGCTATATGAAAGAATTGAAAATAGATTTATTATTAGCTGAAAATAAAGCTGAAAAACTATCAAATGAGGGAAAGACGGTGCTATATTTTTCTGATTCCCATAAGATTTTAGGTTTAATAGCAGTTGCCGATAAGATAAAGAAATCATCTTCCAAAGCTGTTGATTATCTCCACGAAGAGGGGATTTCAGTATATATGCTGACAGGCGACAATGAAAAAACTGCTGCTGCAATAGCTAATGAATTGAAGCTTGATGATGTCATGGCGGAAGTATTGCCTCAGGATAAAGAGGAAATGGTCAGAAAGACAAAAGAAGGTGGGATTTCTGTAGCCATGGTTGGAGATGGTATAAATGATGCACCCGCACTGGCGAGAGCTGATGTAGGTATTGCGATTGGAGCAGGGACAGATATAGCTATCGAGGCAGCAGATATAGTGCTTATGAAGAGTGACTTATTAGATGTAGTAAATGCCATAGATTTAAGCAAGCAGACAATTAAGAATATAAAACAGAATCTTTTCTGGGCATTCTTTTACAATATATTATGCATACCATTAGCTGCTGGAGTATTTTATAAGCCATTTGGAATAATGCTGAATCCTATGATAGCATCAGCTGCGATGAGCTTGAGTTCGCTTTTTGTAGTGACAAATGCCCTTAGATTAAATAGATTTAAACCAATAGCGAAGATCGATTCGCATGAAGATATGCAATTTAAAAAAGAAATATTAAAAGAGGAGACAAAGATGAAAAAAGTATTTAAAATTGAAGGAATGAGCTGTTCACACTGTTCAGGAAGAGTTACACAGGTCTTAAATGATTTTGACAATGTAAATGCGATAGTTGATTTAGACAATGCAAAGGCAGATGTCGAGATGCCGGAAGATATGGATGTAGATATACTGAAAAAGGCAATCGAAGATGCGGGTTATTCCGTAATATCTATAGAAGACGCAAAAGCTTAATATGAAGAGCGATTCTAAAAAAGTCCTTACCAGATTGAAAACTGCAAAAGGTCAGATTGAAGGAATTATAAAGATGGTCGAAGATGACAGATATTGTATCGATATTTCAAACCAGCTTCTTGCTACTGAATCTCTGATAAAATCAGTCAATAGGATAATTTTAAATGATCATTTAAAATCTTGTGTTCTCCAATCTCTAAGCAGTGAATCTGAAAAGGACAAAGAGGAAAAAGTTGATGAGATACAAAAAATACTAGATAAATTATTGAGATAGACCGGGAATGAATTCTCGGTCTATCTTTTATATTACAAAACTGTAATCGCAAAATAAGCCTTTTTAGGCATAAATTCACATAAATAATATTTAAAAAGCATTAGAATATGTTAAAATGATAATAGAAGTATTTGAAAGGATTGACTTTAATGAAATATCGGAAAATTATCGCAATATTGGCTGCATTTATTACATTTTTCGTTTTAAATGAATCGATAAGCGGAATTGAATTTTTATCGCTATTTTTTAGTGCGGGAGTCTATTTTGCAGTCAAGACAGTTTTAAAGTCGGAACCCAAGCCAAAAGAAGTTCCGCCTGTAAAAGTAGAAATTTTAAATGATGAAAATGAATTAAAACAGATTATGAATAATGCCTATGAAGATCTTATGGATATTCAAAGGGCTTATAGAAAGGCAAGACATGATTCTATAAAGATAAAAGGGGAAAGACTATATCATACCGGGGTAAATATATTTGAGCATTTGAGAAAGAACCCAAAAAAGATAAGACAGGCGAGGAGATATTTAAATTATTATCTCGATACCGCTGCGACGATAATGAACAAGTATTCTAATTTTATAGATACAGGTTTAAATACTCAGGAAACTGAAAAGATTTATAATGAAACCGACAGAGCCCTTGAGATACTTAATAAGGCTTTCAACAAACAATTTGTAAAATTAATGGAAAATGACATGATGGATATGGAAGCTGACATAAAGGTCTTGGAAGATACGCTCAAGACAGAAGATTAATAGGAGGAAAAATGGACGAAAGAAGAGATTTGGCAGAAAAAAAGCCGGAAATTACTTTAAAAGATTTGGCAAATCAAAAGGATGCTATAAAAGAATTAAATGAAGAAAAAGATGAAGAATTACAAAAAGTTGAAAAGAGAATCTCAACTCTAACCGAAGAGGATAAAAAGAAGATTACCGAGCTAAAGGAGGGTATAAATCTTCTCGATTCTCAACTTTCTGTACAATACGGAGTTGGCGCTCAGAGAAATCTATCTACTTTCTCAGATACTATACTTTCAAATATTAAAGCTAAAGATGCCGGAGAAGTGGGCGTTTTAATGACTGAATTGATGGAGAAAGTAAGGGGACTCGACATCGAGAGCATAGACGAAAAAGGCGGTTTTTTCAGCAATCTACCATTTGTTAAAAATGTTCAAAATAATATAGATAAGCTGATGGGTAAATATGAAATGATGGAGATTCAAATTGACAAGATCGAGGATCAGCTAGATAAGGCAAGACTTGAAATGCTGAAAGATATAGCGATGTTTGATACATTATATCAGAAAAATCTCGAGTATTTTAATGATCTACAGCTCTATATAATTGCAGGTGAAGAAAAATTAGAGGAAACTAGAAATAATGATCTTCCCAGACTTAGAGAAGAGGCGATTCAGAGCGGCGAACCTATGGATGCTCAACTTGTAAGTGATTTTGAAGAGACATTAAATAGATTTGAAAGAAAATTACATGATTTAAAATTGAGTAAGACATTGGCGATTCAAACTGCACCTCAGATTAAATTGATTCAAAATAATGACAAGCTCTTAGTAGATAAAATTCAAACTGCAATACTAAATACAATTCCTCTTTGGAAGAGTCAGATAGTTATAGCACTTGGATTAAATAGACAGGAAAATGCTCTTAGAATGCAAAAAGCTGTTACAGATACGACTAATGAATTACTGAGAAGAAATTCCGAGATGATTAAGCAAAATACAATCGGAGTAGCAAAAGAATCCGAGAGGGGAATGATAGAGCTCGAAACTCTGAAAAAGGTTAACGAGGATCTCATAACCACAATTCAGGAAACTATCAAAATTCAAAGAGATGGAAGGCAGAAAAGACTTCAGGTTGAAGCTGAATTGACAGAATTGGAAGGTAAATTGAGAGAGACATTATTGTCTACAGTTAGAGAAAAGTAAAAATGTGAAGATGAAATCTATCTTCACTATAAATACAGAGCATATGCTTTGTATTTATTTTACAAATATACCTTGCAATACATAGTACCTAATTATGCCTTGTATCGAGAAAATAGGTGATATTATGAATATACAATTTAAAAAAGGCGTGCTTGAATTATGCGTGTTATCGCTACTGAATATGGAGGATAGATACGGTTATGAATTGGTTGAGACCATATCTGAAGATATCTCAATTTCGGAGGGGACTATTTACCCGATGTTGCGTCGATTTAAAAATGACGGTTTGGTGATTACTTATTTAAAAGAGTCTACAAGTGGACCATCCCGTAAATATTATTCTATTACAGATAAAGGGCGAGAATTCTATCTTTATAATTTGTCGGAATGGAATAATTTTGTAGATAGTGTAAACAAAATACTAAGGAGTGATAACTCATGAAGAGGGAAGAGTACCTCGACCTTTTGAGATACTATTTAAGAGATCTGCCATTAGGAATAATACATGATATAATCTCGGATTACGATAATCATTTTATAGAAGCTATGGCTTCGGGAAGGCGAGAAGAAGATATAGCCAAAGAACTTGGATCTCCAAAAGAAATAGCAGAAGAATATTTGAAAAACGAAAAATTTAGAAGAAGTAGAGAATCGACCAATACTGAATCGGAGTACTTTAACGAGAATCATACTAAATCTTTGTTTAATCCTAAAAGGATACTTAAAATATTATTAACTTTAATCGCAATAATAATTCTAGGACCAATTGCATTTGCCGTATTGATAACAATTTTAGCAACTGTAGCTTTTCTTAGCATTGCATTATTTATAGTCGTATTTGCGATTTTTGTATTGGGAATATCGATGATATTTCCGGGAATAATTGGAAGTGGAATTATCGCAAGCTTAAATCCGGTCACAAGAACTTGTTTTGCTCTGGGAATTATAGGAATATCACTAATTTTATTTAATTTGGTATATAGACTTACGAGATTTATCTTTAGAGCATTGAAAAAAGAATTGCAAATGATTAGATGGAGATTTGGGAAATGGAGGAGGAGAAAATGAAAAGACAATATATGCCTCTACTCGTGTTACTAACTTTCGCCATGTTGATATTGGGTTTGATATCTTTTTTTGTATTGGATTTTGATAAGATTGGCAATATAAAGCAAGCATTCGATTATTATAGAGATAATATTCGTATTGCGGGAAGTATAGAAATCGGCGATGAATACAAATATAGAGATCCTACTAATATCGAATCAGGATTTGAAAGAGATATGAAGAATTATGAAGAAATCATGGCCGATAATTTCACAGTTGATGAGATAAGCGGTGAAATAAGATTGGAAATAGACAATATTAAACTTAGAATAGTAGATAAAGATCAAGATATAAGTTTTAAATTATATAAAAGAAATGAGATGAATGGTCAAGAATCATCGATAGGAGAATTGGACAGGGAATATAAATTGGAAAAAATAAATGATGGCCTTAGTCTTGTCTTAATTTCAAAAATTTATAAATCTGATAGTATTGGAAAGAGTTATTTATTAGAAATGAATATTCCAACCGAGATTCAAAATCAAGTCAAGATAAAGACATTGAGATCGGATCTGCTGATAGACTCGAAATTAAAAGAAATGTCAGTATATGCAGTAAATAGCAATATTTTATTGAAGTCGGAAATTGAAAATTTAAGGCTAGAGAATATTGACGGAGCAATGCTAGTAGACCAGTACAAAAATGGAAATATTCAAGCCGATTTAATTAATTCCTTGCTCATATTTGAATTATCTGACCCTGATCAATGCGATGCACATTTAATTGCAAAGATGACAAATGGATCTATCTCTACAATCGACGGAGAATATGAGTCAGAAGATGATTGGGATGAGCATGAAGATGAATATGATCAAGAATCAATTTCTAAAATAGATAAAATTTTAGGTGCAGGTAATAATAAGATAGAGATAAATGGAGTTAATTCACATATTTCATTTGAGTAAAATCGGGTAGAAATTCCAAGGGATTTCTACCTTTCTTATTGTTTAAAAGAATTAAGGAATACTTTGGATAATTATGATAGATTAGCTTTAAAGTAATTTTTTATGGGTATAAATTTTAGTACGGTTTAAATTTAAGACGAGGATGTGGATGATGTTATTTGAATTTGATTATGATAAATATAATTACGAATACTCTGAATGTGATAAATCTGAATTGATGAAGGAATTTGGTTTATTGCAAAGAAAGATAAAGGAATTGGGAATACCTGTTCTCATCATGCTGGAAGGATGGGAATGTTCGGGGAAAGGCTATGTCATTAACGACTTGGTCCGAGAAGTCAATCACAAGTATACCAAGGTTCATGTTTTTAGCGAAATGACTGAAGAAGAACGCGAGAAACCATTTTTGTGGAGATTTTGGAATTGCATACCCGCAAAAGGTGAAATTGCAGTATTTGATAGAAGTTTCTACTATGATTTAATGGATGATTTAAATCTGACAAAAAAGAAAACTGCTAAATATATCGAAGATATAGAGAGCATTGAAAAGCAATTGAGAGATGATGATACTGTAATTATAAAGATTTTCTTAAATATAAGCGAACAGACTCAAAAAAATAGGATTCAGGAATACGAGACTCATAAGTATAAAAAGATATTGGTAAATGAGAGAGATTATAGACAAAATCGATCTTATGATGAGTATTTAAAGCATTTCAATCAGGTTTTAAAGGATACTGATTTTAAAGGTTCGAGATGGAATATAATACCTTCTGAATCGATGAAAAAAGCTTCTCTCGAGGTTCTCGGAAATTGCATAGATATTCTCAAGAAGTCGATACTAAAACATCTGGAATTTGGTTCTGTGGTGGATAAGGAAGAATTGTTATTTCCCGAGTCAAAAAAAATAATTGAAGAATTAGATTACGACCTTTCGCTTAGTCATAAGGAATACAAAAAAATAAAGAAGGATTTGGAGCCCAAGTTAAACTCTCTAGGATATGAATTTTTTGTAAAGAAAGTCCCGTCGATTTTAATATTTGAAGGAGTCGATGCTGCCGGTAAAGGTGGAGCTATAAAGAGATTGACTAAATGCTTTGATCCTAGGGGATATGAAGTTGTCCCTATATCTGCTCCATCAGATGTTGAAAACTCATATCATTATATGTGGCGATTTTGGAAAGAGATACCACCAAATGGTAAGATGACTATATTTGACAGATCATGGTACGGAAGGGTATTAGTCGAGAGGATAGAGGGATTTGCGACTGAAGAGCAATGGAAGCGTGCCTATAATGAAATTAATGAGATAGAAAAGCATCTTCGCAAATCAGGAGTTTTGATTTTAAAATTTTTCATCGCCATAGATAATGATGAACAACTTAGGAGATTTAATGACAGGATGTTAAATCCCGACAAAAATTATAAATTAACTGAAGAAGACTGGAGAAATAGAGAAAAATGGGACTCTTATCTATCAGCATACGACGATATGATAGAGAGGACTTCAACCGAATACGCTCCGTGGATAGTCATTCCAGGAAATGACAAATACTATGCTAGGATAAGGGTCTTAGAAGAAGTTCTCAAGAGGGGTTTGAAATTTATAGAAGACGAAAGGTAGATGATAATGGAAGAATATAAATGGGATCTGAGCAAAATTTACTCTGATGATGATCATTTTTACTCGGATATGGATAAAGTTGAACAATATATAAAAAAGATAGAAAATCTTAAAGAAGATTTTAAATCTAATTTTAAAGAGATAGTGACTACAATGGCTGAAAGTTCTGAAATCATGTCGAGGCTATATGTCTACTCGCATATGAAAAGAGATGAGGACAGTAGGCAATCTGAAGGTCAAAAGATGGCCCTTGAAACGGAGTCTCTTAATGCAAAACTTGAAATCATATTATCTTTCTTCAATCCGTCAATTTTAAGCCTAGATGCTGATGAATTAGATATATTGATCAAAGATAATGATTTAGAAAATTACAGAGCCTATCTATATAAGATTTTTAGATACAAGAAGTATACCCTTTCTAAAGAAGAAGAATATATTATGGGATCTCTTCTTGAATTGGCAGATGCACCCGTAAACTCCTATTATCTTTTGATGAATGCCGATATGACTTTTCCATTTCTGGAAAAAGCCGGAGAAAGACTTACAAATGCAAATTATGTAGATATGCTTAGGAAAAATGACAGTGAAATCAGAAAAGAAGCATTTGAAAAAATGTATTCTACACTTA
The DNA here is from genome assembly GCA_030537815.1 of Tissierellia bacterium. Taxonomy (GTDB): domain Bacteria; phylum Bacillota; class Clostridia; order Tissierellales; family Peptoniphilaceae; genus Microaceticoccus. The sequence goes on from JAUNVF010000009.1 coordinate 48,271, forward strand.
AAAATGTAAAAAATTCAGTGTCCTCAATGATGTATTCAAATTTAAAATCATTGGCAATAGAGTCTAAATTGAGAGGATTCAAATCATCGAGAGAGATGAAATTATTTGATGATAATATTCCTGTAGATGTCTACGACAATCTGCTACAAATTATAGAATCCTATCTGCCGGTACTTCACAGATATTACGAGATTAGAAAAGAGCATCTAGGTCTTGAAAAACAAAATATATATGATATTTATCTACCTCTATCTATCGATTATGATAAAAAATTCAGCTATGAAGATGCTCAGGAAATTCTGATTAAGGCATTGGCTCCTATGGGAGAAGATTATATAAGAGATTTAAAGAGGGCTTTTACAGATAATTGGGTTGACGTCTATCCTAGAGAAGGCAAGAGAGGTGGCGCTTATTCATGGGGAGAATATAAAAGCGATCCTTATATATTGATGAATTATACAGGTCAACTGGATTCGCTGTTTACGCTCGCTCATGAATTGGGTCATTCCATGCATTCTTTTTATTCTAGAAAAAATAATGACTATATCTACTCTTCTTATTCAATATTTGTAGCTGAAGTAGCATCAACCACTAATGAGCTTCTGCTCTTAGACTATTTAATTGAAAATGCGGAAGATGATATAGAAAAACTACATTTGGTGAATCACTATGTCGACAGTTTTAAATCGACTGTATTCAGACAATCAATGTTCGCAGAATTCGAAAGAGAAACTAGTGCTTTGGTCGATGCGGACAATGCATTGACTCTCGAAGATTTTAATGATTTATATTATAAATTAAACCAAAAATACTTTGGAGATGCCGTATTTTTGGACAGGGATATAGAGTTGGAGTGGACTAGGATTCCACATTTCTATATGGGATTTTATGTTTACAAATACGCAACTGGGTTTTCAACGGCCGTTACATTATCGAGGAATATCCTTGACAAGAAGCCGGGAGCATTAAAAAAATATCTAGAGTTTTTAAAAGATGGAGGAAATAATTATCCTCTAGATCAGCTAAGGGAGGCCGGAGCCGATATATCTAAAAGAGAAACTCTGAACTATGCCATGCAAGTCTTTGAAGAAAAGGTTAATTTATTGGAAAAACTTTTAAAGTCATAAATAGAAATAAAGGATAGTCTTTTTCTAATATTAGATTATCCTTTATTTATGCAGATTCTTGTGATATTATAATACTAATTAGAATTAAATCAAAGAGGAGATTATAAATGGTAGATAAAAAAAGGCTCGTCGACAAATACTTGGAATTAGGGCATCTATGCCATAGAAAGTATTTGGATAAAGAGGAAGATAGAGAAGAATTTATAAATATTTCTAACGAGATTGTCGAACTGGAGAAAGAATTGTATACAGAAAACTCCAAATTACCTCCAAAAGAAGAAGAAATGATCTGTCCGAGTTGTGATCTCAATTATGATGATGAAAGTATTTTTTGTGCGAATTGTGGATTTAATATAAGAGAGTTTTATGATAATGAGAGTATCTGTGAGATTTGCGATACGGTCATTCCTAAAGCCGATAAGTATTGCAAGGTTTGCGGAGGATTGCAATATGGAGAAGATTTAAATGATTGAAATTAAAAATTATGATCCCAAAACCGGTGAGCGAATTTTGGTTGATGAGGATATAAGCGAAAAGCATATCGATACATGCCCTCATTGTGGCAAAAGTCAGGATGGTATATATTGTAGCGAATGCGGTGATAGACTATTCATAGAAGAGATAGATAATGCTGAAACCCATGAAAATAATGATGGAGTATTCGGTAAAGTTTTGGGTTTTTTTGGCATAAAAGATGCGAAAGGGAAGAAGTAGATGGCTAAATGTAAAAAATGCGGAAATAATATAAAGGCAGATGATAATTTTTGCAAAAAATGTGGTGCTCCGGCTGAAATATCGAATATAGATGAATGTACTAATTGCGGATTTCATTATGCAGAGGGCGATAATTTTTGTAAGAAATGTGGTCACAAAATAGATAAGGTTGAAAAGATAGTAGCTGAAAATGCTAATTTTGACTATAGAAAAGACTATGATAAATTATATGAAGAAGATAGCATAGCAGATAAAAAAGACGAAGAAATAAAAGAGTATAAAAAAGGAAATATTTCAAAAAAAGTTGACGAGAAGGAAAAAGTAAAGGGATACCCAGAAGAAGATCCGGAATTTAATGACGGAGGATTTAACGAAGACGACTTAGAAGTCCCGTCCTTTTTTAATAAATCTAAAAAGACGATAAATGCAATGTTTTCTGGCGAAGATAAGCCGAAGAAAATTTTTGAAGATCAAGATGAGATCAAATTTGAATCTGATGAAGTTGAGAGGGAGAATATGGAACATACAATTCTCCTGCCTAATCTCGATGAATACGAAAATTCGTCAAAACTAGAAGATAGGGCTGTCTTATCTGAAGAAAAAAAGAGGCTTATAAGAGAGTCGAAACAGAAAGCCGACGGCATAAATCATGATTTTGGAAGTCAGGATCAGTCTGATGATCAGGAGTTGACAGATACACAAAAAATCAGATTGCAAGCCGAGGAAGAGAAAAAATTCGTCGAGAGAAGGATTAGAACTTCGAGCAGAAAAAAAGTAAATAAAGAAGAAACCAAAAAAGATATAAAAAAAGTGACTAAGAAAGAAAATACGAAGGATAAGTCAAATAAAAAGGAATTCAAATTCTCAAATTTCATTATTCCAATACTAGTAATACTAGCAGCTCTGAGTGTCTTATTTGCGACATTGTCGGGGATAACAGACAAGAAGAGGGTAATAGCGAAATTTGAGCAGAGTATAACAAGTGAAGATGATGAATTGGCGGCAAAAATACTGAGAACCACCGGAGATGAAATTGTTGTCGATTCCCAAGATATTCATCCATTTATGGAATTGATGCGAAATGATCAAATTTATAGAAGTTCTTTATTAGGAGCTGTAAAAGAAGATTCATCTAAGCTCAGTATAGATGATGAGTATAAGAGCAGCAGGCCTTATAGATTGGAATCTGTCGGAAATAAATTTATTTTCTTCAAAGATTATAAGATAATAGTAGATCCATTATTGTTGAATATAATCGACAATGACAGGACTATATACTTGAATTCAGAGAAATTTGAATCAGGTGTAGAAAATCTCAAGTTGATACCCGGTATATACAATATAAGTACCGATGAATCAGAGGAGAATTACCAAATTAATTTATCTCCAACCAATGAGTCTCTTGTAGATGGGGCATTAACAGTAAGCTTGTCCGATTTATTGCCTGTTGAAATAGCAGAGGATAAAGCTGAAGAAGAGACTGTTGAAGAAAAGCCGGAAGAAGAAATTGAGCCTGAAAAAAATTTAGAGGGCGATACAGAATTTCATATAGATTCTGCGCATAAGGATGCCATAGTATTTATAAATGGAGAGAGTACAGGACTAACTCTTGAAAAATACAATGATATAGCATTAAAATCTATAAAAAATGGAGACAAAATAAAGCTTGGATTAAATTATCCTTGGGGAATGAGCTTTTCTAATGAGATAGAATATGCAGGTGAGCAGGTAATATCATTATTTATAGAGCCTGATAATGCGTCGACAATGGAATATATCATGGGCAAGGTAGAGAAAATGCTTAAAGAAGATGGCGCAGCTAGAAGGAATATGACTATGGACGGTTTTACGACTATTATCGAACCCGAGGTTTCCGCTACAAAAGAAATCATAGATAATGGAAAGCAAAACGGCATGGTGTATTATAGAGTATACGATCAGATCAAATACGATCCTGAATCATTTGAAGTGATTACCGGAGAGAATGGATCTTATACCGCTTATATAGGAGGAGAATTGATTTTCAGGGCTTATGAGTATCCGGAAGGAAGTTCTCTCGATGAGGGATTTGAACCATATGGTATTGATGAAATCATGGGTTTCCACCTCACATTTATGCCTGATAAAAATGATTGGTTTGTTAATTCATGGGGTTATACTGAAAGGTATATTAATTTGGAAAATCCAATCGTACATGATATAGGCGAATAAATAATAGAATCCAATAGGCTATTTTCAGTTATTGCTTGAAAATAGCCTATTCTTTTATAGAAAATTAATTAGAAAGGAAAATTATGTTTAAAAAAATCTTATCCCTAATAACAATCATATTGATTCTGTTATTGGCAAGGGAGTTTTTAAAGGAAGATCATAATCAATTTCCTGAATATAAGGTCACGAGAGTCATAGACGGAGACACATTGGAAATAAAATTTGAAGATGGAATAAAAAAATTGAGGCTTATCGGTATCGATGCACCTGAATCGGTTCATCCAGATAAAGATAAAAATACAGAATTTGGAAAAATCGCATCGGAATTTACGAAGCAGAGATTAGAAAATAAAAAAGTAGGAGTTGAATACGATGCGCAATTATTTGATCGATATGGTAGAGTGCTGGCTTATATCTATCTTGACGGCGAGATGTACAATGAAATAATGTTGAGAGAGGGAATGGCTACGATAATGACGATAAGTCCAAATGTAAAATATGTGGATAGATTTTTTGAATCTCAAGAAGAAGCTAAGGCTAACAAAAAGTGAGTATGGAAATA
>JAUNVF010000050.1 GCA_030537815.1 Tissierellia bacterium
ACCAGTGACCTCTACGATGTCAACGTAGCACTCTAGCCAGCTGAGCTAACAGCCCATATACTAGATAATAGCATAATTCTAAATTTATTTCAAGCGAATAATAGAGAAAAGAGTAGGCGGATGCCTACTCTTTTCTCTGGAGTTAATTATGATGAAAAAGAATAAACTATTTTTTTGCAATTCTCTATTGCAAAGACATTATATAATAAGAACTTTAATCTGTCAACGTTTTCATGATAATGATTTTCAACAGCTTAAAAGCCTATAAACTGTGCTTATCAGCTTATAGGCTTAAAAAATTTGTTTTCCCACTTGCATAAAATCCAAATAAAATAGGAATCTTTATTGATTTTTAAAATAAATTTTAGATTTTCGTCTATGATTTAGTAAATAATATATCCGAAATTTTCTGAATTAATTCATCTTTGTTGAAAATTTGAATTATTTTATTTATAGATAAAAGTTCTTCTCTTTCTTTTTTAGATTTATCACCGGTAAATAGATTATCTTTGAATTTTTCAATTTCATATATTTTATCTATATCCATATCGAGATGACTCATCCTTGTCTCCATGAGCTTTAAAGCTATTTTCTCTGAGGAAGGATAGCCTTTTATGCCCAATTGTTCTGAAATTTTGGGTAGTAAATACATATAGAATTTATCCATTCCCTCCATAGCAGGAAATCCCAATATTCCACTCAAAAGTTCCATCTTGCTATCATTTATCATGAATAATTCATCTGTAAAAGCTTTAAGATTTCCCTTTATAGAATATTTTTCTCCGAATAATTTATCTAATGAAACCAATGTATCTAAATAGCCTTGTCTTATCAGCTTTTTTATATTATCATGGCTGAAATCGAGCAATTTACCGAGGTCTTGTCTATGCGCTATCTCAAAAAAATCTACTTCTGAATGCTCTGCCTTGCCTACAAATCCAATTCCGTCAATCCTTATTAAAACTAATTTCTTATAGCCCTTATTTATCAACATATCAAATGGAAGATTGTCTGCAAATCCACCGTCTAAATAGTATTTGCCACCGAGTTCTTCGCGCTTGAATACCGGTAAATAACATGAAGCCATAAGATAGTCGCATAGTCTTCCGTCATCAATCTCATCTATAAATAGCTTTTCAGCTTTTCTGTCAGTCAAATTATATGTCACGAGTCCGAAATCCATATTTGAATTTCTTATCTTGGTTTCATCTATATTTTTTGTTATATATTCGTAAATCGGCTTTATATCTATTCCACCTTGAAATACCATATCCTTTATTTCAGTCGAATAATCCTTTATCCTGTCGAAATTAAATTCTTTTTCTTGTAAATTGGTCAATACCTTGTAACCAAAAAGTTCTTCCGGATCGAGTTCAAGCCATAATTTCTCTAGGTTCTCATAATCTCCTTGACAAAGCATGGCTCCATTTAGAGATCCTATGGATGTACCGGTTATCCCGTCAAATTCATATCCCGATTCTGAAAGTGCCTTGAAAGCGCCTACTTGAAAAGCGCCCTTAGCGCCTCCTCCTTCTAATACTAATCCCTGCATCTTATATTTCCTTTCTTTTAACGTATCATTATAATATCATGTTTTATTTGAGATTTCCATTATGGTATAATAAATACTAATAAATAAATGGGAGGCAATATGAGAAAATCTTGGGAACAATATTTTATTGAATTAGCTCATAATGTAGCTACGAGAGGCACATGTGACAGGGCTTATGTAGGATGTGTAATTGTAAATTCGGAAAATAGAATAGTCTCTACAGGTTATAATGGCTCTATAGCAGGCAACCCACATTGTGATGAAATAGGTCATACTATGAGAGATGGGCATTGCATCGCTACGATTCACGCCGAGATGAATGCATTATTGTACTGTGCAAAGGAGGGAATTTCAGTTAGAAATTGCTATTGCTATATAACTCATTTCCCCTGCCTAAACTGCACGAAGGCGCTCATTCAAGCAGGGATATCGAAGATATATTATCATGAAGCTTATAGGCTTGACGACTATGCCGTTGAGCTTTTGAATAGAAATAATATAGAATTTATCCAATTATAATTTAAATATTATGCCCGCAAATGCACCCATGGCAATCAATGCTATCGGATGTATTTTCGGTCTGAATTTGTGTATTAAAAAAACTGCTAAAAATAACATGATAGGCCCTATTCTAAAAATTTGAAAAGGGCTATTTATTTTATTTAAATCTAAAAGGCTTATTACAAAGATTTCAAACATCGCTCCTAATACGAGCCCGGCAGTAGCCGGTCTAATTCCATAAAATGCATTTACGACCATCTTTTCTTCTCTGTATTTTGTTATTGTATTTATTATCATCAAAATGATTAAAAGAGACGGCAATGCAAGAGCGATAGTAGCCACTATTGCTCCGGGGACACCTCCTACCTTCATCCCCACATATGTAGCCATATTTGTCCCGAGAGCACCCGGAGTAGATTCTGAAACTGCAATCATATCCAATAATTCGCTATTGGTAAACCATCCGTAATTTTCAGACATTTTCTTCAAAAATGGTATGGTCGCCGGGCCTCCACCAATGGCAAAAAGGCCTGCTTTAAAAAATTCTATAAATAATTTGAATATCATTTTTTATTCCTCATTCTATATATAATTCCCGTAAAAGCTGAAAGAAAGACGATGGGAATCGGGGAGAATTTAAAGAAGGCTATCATTACAAAAGACAGAAAAAATATCAGTCCCGTAATCTTGTCGACGACTCCTATTCTTGCAAGTTTTATAACTGTATGGGCAATTAAAGCCGATACGGCTATCCTTATTCCAGAAAAAGCGTGTTTGACAATTTCTTCTTCCGAATACTTGAATATTAATGAAGATAGGACTATTATAATTAAAAAAGCCGGAAGTAAAAATCCTGTTACCGCAACGATAGCTCCGATTTTTCCCGCTTTTTTATTTCCTATTATAGTCGATACATTCAATGCGATTATACCAGGCGTCATTTGACCAATCGAATAATAATCAATAAGATCTTCATCATTTGTCCATTTCTTATTTTCGACGACCTCTCTTCTGAGTATGGGGAGCATCGCAAGACCTCCCCCAAATGTAAATGCTCCTATTCTCATAAATGTCGTAAATAATTCTAATAATATCTTAAATCTTTTACTTTTCATTTCATTAGCTCATCTATATCCAAATCTTCAAAGCTCTCTAGATAGATATCCGATATTTTCTTTATATTTTCCCTTTCATTTAATGAGGTTTCATCTTCTACAGCAACGGGAATCATTCCCAGTTTTTCTGCATTTTCAAGTGCATATAATGCGTCGTCAAAAACGAATAGTTTACTATTTTCTATGCCCAGTTTCCTAGCTGCCTTAGCAAAAAATTCTTTATCATTTTTCTCGACACCTGCGATATCTGGAGTCAAAATAAACTCCATAAAATCGTCGAGGCCTAGTCTATTAAAAGCTAACATAGCCAATGAGCTGTCAGTAGCAGTTGTAATACACATCTTGAATTTCTTTTCCTTTAATTCTTTCAGTTTTTCTAAAACGCCCTTCTTAAACTCAAATATTTCTGCATAATGAATTTTTAAAGTGCCTTCCATGAATTCAAGCATATCTTCAAATGTAGATTTCATACCGTAAATCTTGTTAAAATATTCAGGTGCTTCTTTAAGGCTGACAGCTTTTAAATCATCTGTATACTTATTATCGTACTCAAAACCCTTAGATTCGACATATAATTTATCTAAATTCTGCCATACCGGCATAGAGTCGATTAATGTTCCATCTAAATCAAATAGTATTCCCTTCATATTTCCTCCTTAACTATAAATTCAATTTCTGCATTTCATTGATGAGCAAAGAATTATAATTACCCAGTCCGATTTCTGTATTTAATTCTAAATCCTTTAATTTACCTTTTAATTCAAACATGATCTTAGCAGCTTTTTTTGAAGCATCTGTAGCTTTTAATCCGGTTCCTATAATAGCTGCAACTAATGCTCCATATATGCATTTATATCCGTATACCTTAGGACTTTTCTCTCCCCTGAAAAATGTCGTAGATTCGTCGTCAGCGACTATATCTATATCCGAAACCATTATAACAGTACATTTTTGCCTTTCCGATACCATCCTACATATGCTCTCTTTTTCTTCTTCTGTTAAATCCTTCTCTGATTCTTTTTCAGGACTCAATATTTTATATACTTCGTATATCTCTTCAAAATCACCTAATATGACATCTATTTTTAATTCTTTTAAAAAGGTCTCTGCCGTCTGTCTCCTAAGATTTGAAGCAAATATATTTACAGGCAAAAATACGATAGGCCTCTGCTTTAAATTCGCACATAATCCGGATTTAAGCATAGACCTTATCGTTCTAAAATTCAATGTCCCTATATTTATAATTAGACTGTCAGATAATTTCGTCAAATCCTTAACTTCATCGGGATCATCTCCTATAAAAGGAGTTGCTCCAATCGCCATTAAGGAATTGGCAACTAAATTAGATGTTATATAATTTGTTATGCAATGGACTCTTACATCCTTTAAATCCTTTATTTCCAAAACCTCCCTCATAAATTAAATCGGTTTAAATTTATTATATAATAAAGCGACATCCCTTACAAATTCTTAAAACTTTTCTTGAAAAAGCTCTATTTTCTGATATAATTAATACCGATGGAGACGTATCGAAGTGGTCATAACGGGGCGCACTCGAAATGCGTTGGCCTTCACGGGCACGTGGGTTCGAATCCCACCGTCTCCGCCAATATATGTGTATATTTCTATATCGATATAGAGATATACACATTTTTTATTTTTGACTGTCTATATTTTTCTATGTTTTTCTATGATTTTCGTTTCGAGTAGCAACCAAAATAATATTCAAATATTAGATATAAAAGCTGATTACTCTACCATCTTAATCATAAAAATCATTTAATTTATTTCTTGAATCAATTCCAATATGACTCCATCGGGATCTTTAAAATAAACGGCCTTACTTTTCCCGAATCCGTATTCTATAAAGTCAAATTCCTGAGGTTCAGATATGAACTCGACTCCCAAATTTTTTAATCTCTCATACTCGCTATCTATATCATCTACTTTAAAGCAAATCTCAGATATGGATGTCTTCTGGAGATGCGACTGTGAAATCTCCGTCTTTTCTGAAAATTCAAGTAATTCAACCGGAGGGCATTTCAAATCATCGCTACCGTTTAAATAAGCTACTTTAACTTCTAAATCTTCAGCTCCAAATAATATATCCGTTTCTTTGCCCTTCATCAAAAGCCTTCCCTTTAGCTTTAGTCCTAGTATATCCCTATAAAACTCAATCGATCTCTCTATATCCTTAACAGTTACACCTATATGAATTATCTCTCTTATCATTTTTTCTCCCCTTTTTAATAAATTATATCTTAAACAAATTCGCTTAAAATTGATACCCAAATCAAAGTAGATAAATCTATAATGATAAAATAAATAATTTCTCAAATAAAATCTTTTATTTTAATTATCATCGGCTTTGTACATTGTATTTTTTGCCGATATTATTTTATTAAAACTCAGATTCGTAGATGAATATCATTAATAATCTCTGATTCAAATATCTTTAAAAGATTAAATTTTTGTAATCTTTGTCAATTTCATCTTTTATATTTCAAAAATTCTTCAATAAATATATCGTAGAATTGTTCACCGATTTTCCTTAGTTCATTAGTTATTACTCTTATTCCGAGTTCCGACTCTGTCCATCTCTCCCTCGATGCAATTTCTATTACTGCCGGTGCTACCAAAATATCAGAATCCGGAAAAACCATATCAAAATACATGAATGATCTCCTAGCATGATAGTCTTTGACGCATAAGATAATTTTGTCAAAAGCAATTCCCATATCTTCCAATATTTCTCGAGAATATAATGCATTCTGATAAGTATACTGTGCTCTGCCTTCTTTTATTATCGCATCTTCAGGTACTCCATTTTGAATTAATGCATAATTCATATATTCAAATTCCGTTTTAAAATTTCTCTTATACTCTTCTTTTTTTATCTTTTCCCATTCAAATCTGCCGACATCTTTACTATAAGCTCCGGATGCCAAGATAAGGGCCGCCAAATCTCTTTTATATAATTCAGCTGCCAATTCAATAGTCTGAAATGATAGACTGCCCGGCAATATAATCAAATCAGATTTTTCCATCTTATCTTCCATAAATATATAATCATTTATATCTTTAATACTTCGCATCGCTACTCCTGTATATGTTATAATGATGATGAGGTGGTTAAATGAAATTAGGTATAATAGGTTTTGGACATCTTGCAAAAGCATTTGCTGAAGGTGTTTTAAAATCAAATAAATTAAAATCTGAAGATATCACGATAACTTCTCTGACGCAAAAAACTAAAGAAAATGCCCTATCCAAATTTAAAATTAGATCTTATTCTACAAATAAAGAATTATCATCTAATTGCAATTATATCATTCTTTCCGTCAAACCTCATCTCTACGAGGATATTTTAACGGAAATAAGAAATTATATAAGGCCGGATACCGTCATCATAAGCTTTTTAGCAGGCACAAAGCTATCGCAATTAGAAGAATTCCTTCCAAAGGGAACCCAAATAATAAGAGTTATGCCAAATATAGCCATGGCCGTTAGAGAATCGATGTCCTGTATCTGTCCAAATGAATTTGTCGGCGATGATGAATTGTCGAATATAAGGCAATTATTTGAAGAAGTCGGCTCGGTAATCGAAACAGAAGAAGAAGATTTAGAAAAGATATCTGCATTATCGGGTTCCGGACTCGGCTTTGTAGCTTATCTTCTCGAATCATTTGAAAAAGCATCAATCGAATTGGGGCTGCCAACTGAATTAAAACAAATCATTTCAAGTCAGACTTTTGCAGGAGCTGTGAGTTTAGTTTCAAATACAGATGTAGAGGCTGAAGCTTTAAAAGATCAGGTTGCAACCGAGGGTGGATCCACGATAGAAGGACTTAAATATCTGGAATCGCAAAATGTCGATGAAAAGATAATAAATGCGATAAGAGCTTCTTATAATAGAGTTCAGGAATTATCGAGATAGAATTTTTTAAATGAATTTTGTAAAAATCAAAAGAGAGCATATGCTCTCTTTTAATTTTGATTCTCTTTTATTCGTCTTTATCTGTCAGTATATTTTTTAACTCATCTCTAATAATCGACTTTATCTCATCTTTTCTGACATATTGAGACATATCAATGCTGTTTTTAATATTGTCCTTTACGATCTTTGTAAGCTCCAGCTTCTCCTTCTCACCTTTCGAAACTAAATCATCGATCAGATTCTTCGCATCCTCTTTAGCCACTTCACCCCTATCGACCATCTCATCTACCAATTGTTCTATCTTGTCTTTTGAATAATGAAATAGTCCCAAACCGAAATTAATAGTGTCATCAATAATTTTCTTTGGCATTGCTCCTCCTTATAGACGATAATAAGCCTAATATTTCCCGATTTTGCTCTCAAGACTATTATACAATAGATTGAGGTATTTTTGTATATTAAATAAATTTAAATAAAACTTGTAAAAAATTCAAATATCAATTATAATAATTTATATTTGCAAATGGTTCGCATTTGCATTAAATAAAGGAGGTTTTATGAAAAGAAGAATTTTAATTTTATTGGCAATAGCAGTTTCCATTTCTTTTTTGGGAGCTTGTAGTAAAAAAGCTGAAGGTACAGATGAGAAGAAATTAAGTGTTTACAGCTCATTTTATCCTGTTTGGGATTTTACTTCTAAAATTGGCGGAGATAAGATAGACAATAAATTGCTCGTGCCAATGGGAACTGAAGCTCATGATTGGGAACCATCGACGACAGATATTGCAAATTTAGAAAAAGCAGATGTCTTAGTCATCAACGGGGCCGGAATGGAATCTTGGTCAGATTCAATAATAGATTCTCTTTCAAATGAAAATCTATCAGTTATCGTAGCGGCAGACGGAATAGATTTAATGGAAGGCCATTGTCACCACGACCATGATCACGAAAACTGTGATCATGATTCAGAAGAAGATAAACATGAAGATCATGATGCCTGCTGTGAAGATCATGCAAAAAAAGACGGGCATCAAGATCATGATGCTTGCTGTGAAGATCATGCAAAAAAAGACG